>JBDRGA010000047.1:0-2110 GCA_043818175.1 Candidatus Woesearchaeota archaeon
ATCAAAGAAAAAGTCGAATGCATATACGAACGCGTCATCACATCATTCGGAAACTCCGCGAAAGTAGACGCACAGAAAAAATACATCGGCAAAAGAGCCTACGTAATAGTCATCAAAGACCCATAATTATGCAACACAGCATTACGTAATAGTTTCTGGTGGTGTAATAAGTTCTGTGGGCAAGGGCATCATAACATCTTCTTTGGGACAGCTTCTCGAGAGCAGAGGCTACAAAGTAGCGTTGATGAAAATAGACCCGTACATCAATATAGATGCTGGTACAATGCGACCAACAGAACATGGAGAAGTGTACGTTACAGAAGACGGGTTTGAAACGGACCAGGACCTTGGAAATTATGAACGCTTTACTACCTTTACAACAAACTCGTGGAATTCAGTCACGACAGGACAAATATATGAAAAAGTCATTCGTGACGAGAGAGAAGGGAAGTACCATGGAAAATGCGTTGAAGTAATACCACACATACCAATGGAAGTAGTGCGAAGAATAAAACAAACTGCTGAAACAGAAGATGCGGATATCACCCTAGTAGAAATCGGTGCAACGGCAGGAGAGTACCAGATTTTTCCATTTTTAGATGCGGCAAGAAGAATGAAAAACAACGGAGAAAAGGTGTGCTTCGTGCATGTTGGATACCTGCCCACACCTAAGACTGTAGGCGAGCAGAAAAGCAAGCCATTGCAAAGGAGCGTCATGGACCTAATGTCAGTAGGAGTAATGCCTGATTTCGTGGTATGCAGGAGCGACCAGCCAGTTGACGAAGAAAGAAGACAGAAAATATCACTCAACTGCAACGTCCTCTCATCACATATCATAAGCGCGCACAACGTATCAAGCATATACGAAGTTCCAATTTCCCTGAGAAATCAGAATTTCGACGAAAAAATACTTGATATCTTCGGGCTCAAGCACGGCGATGAACAAGGATTCGAGAAGTGGATGGCACACTTCCAGAAGTCCCAGCAATACAGAAGAAACATAACAGTAGGAGTAGTTGGCAAGTACTTGGATTTTGGAGATTTCAAAGTAGAGGACAGCTATATTTCAGTGGTGGAAGCGTTGAGACATGCTGCATGGCACGAAGACATGAACGTCAACGTCAAGTGGTTGGACAGCAAAAGATACGACGACGAAGAGAACCTCTCCGAACTTAATGAACTCAACGCAATAATTGTTCCTGGAGGTTTTGGAGAGAGCGGCGTGAATGGAAAGATTAACGCGATTAAACACGCACGCGAGAACAACATACCATTCCTAGGACTCTGTTATGGACTGCAACTGGCAGTTGTTGAGTATGCACGAAATGTTTTGAATTTGCAAGGAGCGCACACAACAGAAATATTCTCCGAAACACCACATCCTGTCATCTACATTATGCCCGACCAGGCAAAGCTCCTGGCAAAGAACAAGTTTGGGGGAAGCATGCGTTTAGGTGCGTATGATGCAACACTGAAAGAAGGCACGATGGCTCACGAACTTTATGGTCAAGCTGAAATTCGAGAAAGACACAGGCACAGGTACGAAGTAAACAATGATTACAGAAAGAAGCTTACGGATGCAGGACTCATTGTCAGTGGAGTAAACGAAGAACTAGACCTTGTTGAGTTCATAGAACTTCCAAATAACAAACATCCGTTCTTCCTCGCAACCCAGGCCCATCCAGAGTTCAAGAGCAAGTTCTTCAAACCAAGCCCTCCGTTTACAGGACTGGTAAGGGCTGCATTGGCGAAAGATTGAAAAACAAAAGGGCGAACCAAGCCTGCATGCACATCGGAATCGCAGGCCCATTATGCCAGGACGAGATAATAATACACGGTAAGACATCGAAACAGCCTGGTGGAGTTACGTATTACAGTGGCGCAGCCCTTGATGCACTTGGATGCAAAGTGACAATCTACGGCACTTGCAAGAATTTGCCAGAAGGACTTTCCAATCTGAAGATAGAGAAAATGAATCTCTCCGGGCTAAAGCCCGGAGTATCCTGTGACCATGCTTTGTAGTCTTACGTTTCTGTTGCTTTCTTGGATGTAGCGTTGTATTGCGTCGGCGCTGACGCTGCCGACGCTTCTGAAAAATTTCCCAGGACTC
>JBDRGA010000048.1:0-14353 GCA_043818175.1 Candidatus Woesearchaeota archaeon
CGTGCGGGAGAGATGCATTTCTCTCAAGCGTTGAAGGAAACATGCCAAAAGGATTAGTGCTCGTTGAGAACGAAAGAGGCGAACCAATAGGTTTGGGAGAAGTTAGAGCAAAAGTGGTAAAGAACATAATGGACGTTGGAGATTTTCTAAGGAGAAAGTCGGCGTAGAATATCGGATAACTAAGAAATTATTCTATCCGATATTATAACAACCACTCTATTTAAACAAAAGTTATATCGTATAGAAAGAATTAAAAGCTATACGATATTTCTACTTATATGGCAATGGAAGAACGACTGCAAAACAGAATACTCAGGAAAAAGAAAGCTCTGGACTCGCTCAGGCCAATCAACAAAGGAGCGCTAGTCAAGCTACAAGAGACATTCAGGATAGACCTCACGTACAATTCAAATGCCATTGAAGGCAACTCATTGAGCCTCAGCGAGACCAAAATAATACTGGAAGAAGGCCTGACAATAGGCGGAAAAAGCATGAAGGAGCATCTAGAGGCAACAAACCACAGCCAGGCAATCAACATGGTTGACTCTCTTGTGCACAAGAAAACAATTACGGAACTCGACGTGCTGAACCTCCACGCAATAATACTGGATAGAATAGACCCAAACAACGCAGGATTCTACAGACACGGAGCCGTACGAATCAGCGGCACCACATACAGTCCGCCAAACCCTGCAAAAGTGCCAGAGCTCATGAAGGAAGTGTATGCACTGCTCAATACCCGGGGGGAACCCATAGAGATTGCTGCACAAGCTCACCAAAGATTCGTAGATATACACCCATTCATCGATGGAAATGGAAGGACGGCAAGACTACTGCTAAACCTTTATCTGATGCGAAGCGGATACCCTCCAGTAATAATCTTAAGAGCAGAAAGAGTCCAATACATACGAGCAATAATGCAGTCAAGGAGCGAAAATGACATCTTACCATTCGCGAACTTTGTTGCTAGAGCGCTGGAAAGATCGCTGGACATCTACATCAACACGCTCGGAGACATGCCTGAGGAATACATGACACTCGCAGAAGCATCAAGACAAAGCAAGAACAATTACAGTGCCGAGTACCTGGGCTTGCTAGCGAGAAGAGGATTGATAGGGGCAGTAAAGTTCGGAAGGAACTGGGTTCTGACCATGAAGGAACTCAACGAATACGAGGAAGAGCACAAGAAGAAACAACAGACGAATTATAGGAAGTCAGCGTAAAGCAACAACACCAGGCAACGCCTGCCCTGAAAGAAGCATTAAGGAAGCACCACCACCAGTGCTGACGTGACCCATCTTTGCGGCAAGTCCTAACATATCTACAGCGTCACCGGAATCACCACCACCAATCAAAGTAAATGCCTTCGTTCCTGCCATTACATGCGCAATTGCATCAGTGCCTTCCCTAAAACGAGGCCACTCAAACCTTCCAATAGGGCCTGCCCAAACAACAGTTTCAGACGCTTCGATAACTCGGGCGTAACTCTCAATAGTCAAATGACCTATATCCAAAATAACATCGCCAGGATTAAGGTTTCTAACGTTGGATATCCTTGAATGCGCGTTAGCATCGAAAGATTGCGCGACAACAGCATCTTCAGGCAACAGAATCTTATCACCATACTTTTCAAGAATCTGTTTCGCCAAAGGAACACCTTCAGCATCAAATTTAGAAGCTCCAATCTTAACACCGCGTGCAGCAAGGAACGTATTTGCAAGAACACCAGCAAGCAAAACCATATCTGCCTTCTGAGCAAGCTTCTCGACAACAGTTATCTTATCGGTCTTCGCACCACCTATTAATACAGCATAAGGCCTTTTAGGGTTTTCCAGTTTCTTGAAAGCATGCAGTTCTTTCAACAATTGAAAGCCGGCGGCACTTGGAAGCTTTGAAGGAACTCCAGCAGTGCTAGCGTACTCGCGATGACAGTCAGGAAAATCATCGTTAACGTAATAATCTGCGAGAGAGCAAAGGGCTTCGACAAATACAGGATCATTCTTCTCTTCGCCCTCGTGATAACGAACATTTTCAACTACCAGAATCCCACCAGGTTTCAGGTCAGCGACTGCTTTCTCTGCAATTGGACCAACACAATCACTGGCAAATGCAACGTCCTGCTTCATCAATTTTGAAAGTCCGTCTGCAACAACCTTCATCGAGTACTTTGGGTCGCGCCCCTTCGGCCTGCCAACATGCCCCATGACAATCGTCTTGGCCTGTTTACTCTGTAAAAAAAGAAGTGTTGGAACAAGCCCTCTCAATCTGGAATCGTCTGCAATACTGCCTTGGTCATCCAAAGGAACATCACATGCACCGCAAACAAGCACGCGCTTGCCTTTGACCTCTAACTCT
The DNA here is from genome assembly GCA_043818175.1 of Candidatus Woesearchaeota archaeon. Taxonomy (GTDB): domain Archaea; phylum Nanobdellota; class Nanobdellia; order Woesearchaeales; family JBDRGA01; genus JBDRGA01. The sequence continues at coordinate 2,356 of JBDRGA010000048.1, forward strand.
TGGATTGACTTCACTATTCATCGCAATGCATCACTCTTATTAAGTTTTTGCTAGCCTTCCATAATGACAAACTTTACATATCTGAAAGTCAAAAAGCACTGAAGGTGATGATTATGGCTGTAAAAAAACTAAAACAACAAAAACAAAGAACGCGGAAATGAAGAAGTACAACGACCTCGCCAAGAAGGAGTTCAAGAAAGCCAAAGCAAATCTTATAAAAGCAGAAAAGAAAGCCAAGGCATACATCAAGACACATCCAAAGAAAAGTGCTGCAATAGCGGCAGGCGTGGCAGCTGCAATCGCAGCAGCAATAATCGCAAGGAGCGTTGCGAAGAGGAGAAAGAAGAAGTAACGGTTTTTCTATCTTTTATTTTTCATTGTTTATTCTGCCTTCTTTTCGTGTTCATTCCATAATGAGAACGCAAACTTAAATACGAACAGTACGAGAAGACTAGTATGTTCAAGGTCTGGCAATATGACGGCAAGCTGGAAGAAGGAAATGTGGATGATTTAGCATTCCACAAAACCAAATGGGTTGACTGCTTCAAACCAACCAAGGAAGACTACCAGAAACTTTCTGATAAGATAGGCGTACTTGTAGAAGATTTAATAGCGTTCAGCGATGGAAACGAACGACCAACAATAAACGAAATAGACCATTACAGCGTTCTGATAATACAAGCACCCACCAAGAAAAGGCAGTGGGCGAGAACATCAAGTTTTGCAATGCTCATAAGCGAGAATCTCCTGGTAACAATAAGAAAGGAAGAGACAATAATTGATGAAATATTGGCATTGTCACAGGACAAATTAGGAGAATTCCTTGCCAAAGGAACGAGCCATCTTTCTGCCAACATAATGAAGGAAGTCATAAACGATTATTTCAGAATACTTGATGATGCGGAAGAGAAGATAAACAAGATAGAGGACAAGGTCTTCAACAATCCAGAGAGAAAAACAGTGCAAGATATCTTCCAACTCAAGAACACTCTGGTTTACTTCCATAAAGGCCTCTCCGGAAACAGAGACGTGCTAATGAAGGCAGATACTGCAACAAAAATAAAACTCACACAGGCAGACCAGAGACAATTGAGGTACACTTATGCAGATACAGTACAACTTCTGGATGTTGCAGCCACGTACAGGGACATTCTAACAGGAGCGCTGGATATCTACCTGAGTTCAGTATCAAACAACCTAAACCATACGATGAAGAACATGACTGCGTGGGGTTCACTTGTCTTGGTACCGACGTTAATCGCAAGCATCTATGGTATGAACTTCAGGCACCTTCCAGAATTGAACTGGCTTTTGGGATATCCATTTGCATTACTACTTATGGTGCTTAGCGCCTTCCTGCTTTATCTGTTCTTCAGGAAGAAAGGATACATGTAAACGTAGTTTATTTCTCTATTAGTGTTTTCGCCGTTTCCAATATTTCAGTTGCAAGATTTCTTAGAAGCGTATACTTGTCCTCGTCAAGAGATAAGCTTACCCCATACTGTTCCATTTCCCGCAATGAAACCACATCTACATACTCATGGGCTTCTTCCAGATTCATTGAACTTACCTTACGAATCAGGCGTGCGTCAATATCTAGCCTGCCTATTGAGATAAGTTGGTAAACTGCGGCGAAGGTACATTCCTGGTTCCTGCTCTCGTACCCTTCTTTCGCCAGAAGAGCATGGTATATTGAATAGAATGCGGCAGAAGCCGACCAATCTGAAAACCCTGTGCGTTTGAAGGAAGCCATGGCGCGCATGTTGTGCTCTGCTTTCGCAATATGCAATAGTGCAAGAGAACGATTCGGCTCACGCTTGACAAGTCCGCGATGAATCCCAGATTCCTGCATCTCCATTTTTGCTTTCTTCAAACACCAATCAACTTTATTCTCTGGGTGTGACACGTTCCATCACCTCTACGAACTCTTCATACCCAAAAACAACCACTCCCCGCATAGCGTTGAGAATAACCGGATTGCTCTCTGAAAGGTTCTTAACCAGATCAACTTCTGCCTGCTTAACCAAATGCACGTCTTTGTTTGTCAAGGAAGTGATGTTCCTTATTAACGCATTCAGCTCCTTGATGCGTGCCTGCTCAAAAACGACAAGTGCATCCACGTCCGAATAAGAATCACTTCTGAGGACCGAACCAAACAGGACACAAATGCTCGCTGTCGATTCAAGTTTCCGCATTTCAGTGACCCACCGCTTCACCCTTGGTTCGGCCTCTTCGGCTTCCTTTCTCAGGAGAAATGCCAAGAATTGTTTCACGTACGAGCTATAGTCAATACGATAAATGATTGCCCTGCCTATTGTCTCTGTTCGTAGGATTCCCTGCTCGTGAAATCGCCTCAATATTTTCAACGTGCCCATTGCGCTCAATCCTACTGTTTTTGAGAGACTGTTCGCGTTGTACTTGATTCTATAGTCCTTGAGCAGCGTCAACAAGACTCTTGCCTGGTTTGCCGTGATGTCATTCATATAAACTCACAGTTGATATGTATAAACTCCTAGTTTATATATGTTTTTATATGCTCCAAAGTACATGCTTGAAATTAATGTGTTTCAGGAAATCTTCATCCTTGACTTATTCCAAACATCCTGAGGACATTTGAAAAAGGCTGTTTTTCTATGAATCTTAGGCGTTTATTTCTCTCGGACTCGGGAATCTCGCGGGCACAGCCCACAAACGATTTGGCTTTCGCACTAATGTCTGCAACTTGTTCTATTTCCTGCATGAAAAAGCTAAGGAATATTGATTTATAAAGATTCGTTCCGAATATTTGAATATCTTCCGGGCACAATTTGAAGGCCTGCGACGGGTTTAAATAACACACGCACACAACCCAGACCATGCCCGAGTACAACTCTCAAATTCAGGACCTTGAGGACCAGCTGAAGAAAACAAAATACAATAAAGCTACTCAGCACCATTTGGGTTTAGTAAAAGCCAAAATCGCCCAGCTCCGAGAGAAAGAAGAGAAGAGAGGAGGTGGAGGCGGTGGCACTGGATACCAGGTCAGGAAGACTGGTGATGGAACTGTGCTCTTGCTTGGTTTTCCATCAGTTGGAAAGTCAACTCTTCTTAATGCAATTACAAACGCGCATTCGGAAGTTGCAGCATACGCCTTTACCACATTGACAGTCGTTCCCGGAGTCATGGAACACAATTATGCGAACATCCAGATTCTTGACGTTCCTGGAATAGTGCAGGGCGCTTCCACAGGAAGAGGAAGAGGAAAAGAGGTTCTTGCAACGATGAGAAGCGCAGACATGGCGCTCATAATTCTTGACGCTCAGAATCCAGAGCATCTTCCGATAATAAAGAAGGAAGTGTACAATGTAGGCATAAGACTGAACCAGAAGCCTCCGCAAATAAGAATTACGAAGAAGAGCACAGGCGGCATAGACATAGGAACTACGGTTAAACTAACCAAAATAGACAAAAATACAATCAAAGACATCCTGAGAGAATTCAGAATCAATAATGCAGACGTGGTAATAAGAGAAGACATAACCGACGACCAACTTATAGACGTGATTGAAGCTAATAAGGTATACATGCCATCGATAGTACTCATAAACAAGGCAGACCTAATCAGCGAAGAAAGAATAGCAAAACTAATGAAGCAGACAAAGGCAGACCTTGCCATAAGTGCAGAGAAGCAGGACCACATTGCTGAACTAAAAGACCTTATCTTCGACAGGCTTGACCTAATAAGAATGTACATGAAAGAACCTGGAAAAGAAGCAGACATGAAAATTCCTTTGATTATATTCAGGAATTCAAGCATAAGGGATGTGTGCGATAAACTACACAAAGATTTCGTTGATAAGTTCAAATTTGCCAGAGTCTGGGGAAAAAGTGCAAAGTTCCCCGGACAGCGCAAAATGCTCAACCACCGCCTAAAAGACAACGACGTGCTGGAGATTCACCAGAGATAAGAGAAAACTTTATAAGCCAACTTTTGTAGGATTTGGTCAATGCGGGATTTTGGAACAAAGGGTGCTGTACTTATAGTGTTTCTTGCTCTAATCATCAGTGCGCCTGGTGCTACCGCTGTGTGGAAGACCCCATTCGCCAACGAAGCCAACACAAAGTACGTCAACGAACCAGGAATAACACAAGGCACGCTTTCAGGAGTCTCATCTTTTTTGTTCTATGCAGAAGGCGTTGCTTTCAACTCTCTTTGTAATGTTTATCCCCTGTTGTCAGACAGACGAGTGGTAGCACCATGCTATCCAATCGAACAAGGGACAAAAGAACTGAGACGTGCATCTGCCCTTGGCCCGGGGAAATCGTTGACCTCGGGATATATTAGCATCCATCCCCCTTCAGGAACGTTCGTTTATCCAACATTTATTGGTCCAACACGAGTTGTGATGGATCCCAACTCTAAGTTGCTATTCTACAACAATGGGGACATCTCAATGAGTCCGGGCATAAACAATGGTATTAGCGCGATAAATTACTCAGTTTGGTTCGAGAACACAGCACCTACTGAAAAATGGGCGTACCGTCTTCCCGACGGCACTTCTGCTTTCGTTGTCAGCATCGCACCATATCGTGGAAGAATTTATGGACTTGTTCACGACCAGGTAATCGACAAGTTCAGGGTTATCTCACTTGATGGTGTTACTGGCACAGATTTGAAACAGTCACCCACAGTTTCCTATTCTGAAGCGATGACTGATTACTACGGAAAACGATTGGAACTTATCGCACTCGGAGATTACATCTATTTGTTTGCAAGTTCCAACCCGGACGTGCTTTACCGCATCAACGCAAACACACTGGCCGGATTCCAGACAGTCAACAGTGCAAGCAGAGGTAGTGACTTCCATATGATTGGAGAAGGAAAATACTTGGTTTTGCTTGATTACGTGGCGCAGGGAACTTACTCTGTGTTTGATACTACTCAAGCAATACCTACAGCACCAGTCCGGACATTCACACTAGCCAGTCCTTTCTTGAATGAGAGAGGTATATTCTCGAGCCACCCAATATGGCCTGTACTTCACAATGGAATATTGTATGCAGCAAACAATTCGGACATTGTTGGAATTAACATAACAAACGGCCAACGCACATTCAAGGTAACTGTAAACAACGCCAAAATCCTGTTAGGAGCAAGAAACGGTTTGTACATTGTATATGGCTCTTTCACTGCAGGAGAGCCCGACGGCGCTATTGCATACACATACGAGGGTACACAGTTCTGGCAGTCAAGCATTACCGCGGACCCTGCAAAGGGGCCTGTTCAGGCAGTCATGGACAACATGAACCTTTACGTTGCAATTGCCAAGTCAGACGGAACGTCTCCTGAAATGAGAGCAAGCTTAGTGCTAGGTGACGGAGTTCCTTCCGCAGCATGGCCGACATTTAACGGTCCTACTTCATACAGCAGCAGCACTCCTGCCCTAACGTACTTGACTCTAAACAAGATGATAGCCTTGCCGTCAAGCACGCGTACACGAGAAAGAGAAACTATTCTTTCTGACGAAGACTACATAGTTCTGGCTTTGGAGAACACAACAACTTCCAGAACAGATATACTAACGTATGATACTCGCGGAAACAAGCTGGGCTCCAAGGAATTCGAAGATGTGTGGAGCGTGCAATTGGATGAAGTCAACCACCAGCTTATTGTAAGTCAGAAAGAAGGGTCATGGAACATGATGACGATATCGGCGTATACATACAGTGGCTCAAACGCAGTACCCGAAAATATTCTCTGGCAAAGCAAGGCAACTAGCAACCTTGTGGGTTATGTTGGAAATTCATTCGCATATGAAGGAGCAGTATACAGTGCATATTCCAGTGGAGGCAGCAACGATTGGTACTTGCTGAGAAAACTAAACGGAACTGATGGTTCAATTATTTGGGAACGAATATATCATTTTACAGGTGTCAGTCCATGGTACAGTCCACAGTCAGTTTATGCAGCTAGCGGCGACTTGCTCATCTTACGTGCAAGGGGAACGACAACCGCGCTTGGAAGTGATTATATTTTTCTGGTAAACGTAACAAACGGTGACGTTGTTTCGACTTCACAACCAATTGCATACGGCGGTGCATGGTCTACAGATAATTCCAATTTTATAACAGTTACGGATGTCCAACCAATACGTATAACCAAACAACAAATTATCCAGCCATATGCTCTCAGTACCAAAACAGTAAGTAACTGCATATGGGGCGCGGTGCAGAACGTGCTGAGCCTGCTGAATGACACGACTGTAATATTCACGAAAGGCCAGTGCGGTAATCCTGAACAGTACATACAGCTGTTCAATGCGACCAGTCTAAGCGATATACTTACAATAAAGAACTACGACACAAAGAAACTCATCCTAACGCCAAGCACCATTTACTCCGAAAACAACGGAATTGCCGCGTACGATTATGATGGCAACAAGGTAGCAACAATTTTACCTCCTGCGGGAAAGGATAATAATTTCGCAGATATTGCAGCCAGCTGCGGAGAGCTGTTTTACGCATACACACCAACTATTGCAGGCACCGCAACTCCAACAGGCAGTCCTTTGCTATACCTACGGGACTTTGCGAGCATAAACAAATATTGTGGCCCGTGCAGAGTGCTAAACGCCAGGATAACTCCTGATTGCGGCACCGATGGATTGTGCGCACAGAACGAGTACATCAATGTAACAGCATCAATTACACCAGCCTGCAGCCTGGGAGGAAGTGTCAAGATAAATGCAGAAAGTACAGATGCATTGTGTGATTTTGGATCGGCGCCGGGAAGCGACATGCCCGCAATACAAGTTTCGTGCTCAGGTCGTGAATGCAAAGGACAATGGCAAATGCCCAACATCGTCTCGGCATGCACTGGAAAAACTGTGAATGCAAAAACAGCAGATTATGAAACATCTGTTTTGGAGTCCCAAGACAACAAAGCAAGAGGTGCGTTCAATATCACAGGATTAATCGCACCATGCACCCTCACGAACACAGTCGTCACACCAGTGCCTGGATGTGGAAGGGTAGACCCAGAATTCCTCTGCCAGGAAGGCGGTGACAAACTCAGGATCACTGCAACACTAGGCCCAGGATGTCCTCTTGATTCCAAAATACAAGTCGATGCAGACATTGACACGACAATGGATTCTGGCGAGTGCAAAATACGAAGAGACGGCCCCAGAAGCATGACTGGCATGAACATAACTTGCGCAGGAGGTGTATGCTCAGGCTCATGGCCAATTCCGGAAATCCCCGCCAACTGCGAAGGCAAGAACATGAATGTCACGGCAGCAGCGGCATACCGTGGAAACACATGGCTAACCAGTGATGCAAACCCAACTGGAAAATGGATGTTCGGCGGACACATGGGCACATGCAACAACGACGGCATACTTGATCCTGGAGAGGAATGCGACACCAACGTGTTCGGGAACTCATGCCAAGACATGGGATACGACCAGGGCACACCTGTATGCACAGCTTTCTGCACAGTCGACTACACATCATGCACGTACTGCGGCGACCTTACAGCCCAATACCCCCCGGAAACGTGTGATGACACAGAATTCCTCTTCTGGACGAGCTGCGCAGATCTTAACCCAACGTATACAGGCAATCTACTCTGCACGCCGCCCAACATGACAGCAACAACAACCACAGAATGCCAGACACTATTCAACTGCACAGGCCCAATCATCCCAGGAGCATACTGCGGAGACAGCATTGCAAACCAGGCAAACGAATCCTGCGACAACACAGACATGCGAGGAATGGATTCGTGCGATGACTTCTTCACTCCCGGAACAATGCAGGGCACAGTAACCTGCTATTTGCCCGGTACGATATTGGAATGCACGCACAATATCCAATGTTACCCAATCGGAGATGCCAACGTCACAATCCACATAGACACGAAGGCGCAGACAGGCGTTTATGTGCCAATGTCAAGGGCGGAGGTACGCATTCACTTCTCGGGCGTAAGTGAAATCTCTCAGTATACTAACATCGACGGCAACGTAAGATTCGAGAACATACCATCAGGACCACGTCAGTTCAGTGCACGAAAGGAAGGATACGACACAATCAGCGAAGCACGCATGCTTGGAGGAGGCGAGAACAGCTTCACCATGCATCTCATCAACGCATCCTGCCATTCAGACTGCACTGACTATTATGGCAGGTGCAACCCGCAATGTGAAGGACTCAACTTTACAACCAGCACAGGCATAGAAGAATGCAAGTTCTACGACGAAAGAGCAAAGAGCGCATGCGCATACAAACTAAAAGGAACAAACGCAATCTACAACAGCACAGGCGACGAAACATACATAGTTACGTGCTGCGAAGACGCACCCATACCAACAACAACAGCAATAACAAACGCAACAGGCACAATAGACGACGTCTACAAACTCAAATGGCTCACCAACTACCAAGGAAGGCCAGTAACCATTAACATACTAGTCTGGGATTAAAGAAAGGCAAAACGATATAAACCCGTTAAGTCGATTGAACGTGATGCCTGACGACATTTATTCTGACAAGAATCTCAAGATATTCAAGAACATCCTTACCTATAATCTGAATATACGAGGAGAGCAATTGTTGATTGTTGCAGATTCTGGAGTCCCAGGACATCAAATCTGCCCTGCTCTTGCGGAACTGTATGGGATGGCGGCAAGGGAACTGGGAATTCAAAGCAAGACGATGTACCAATCTGTTAGGACAAGAGGACAGGACGCAGATTCAGCAATAGTGAAGGCAATAACAGGTCTCCCAAAACAAAGCACGATAATGGTCATAGCTTCAGACAGACTAGGTGGGTTCACAACATCTGCAGGAAAGACATTCAGAGGGTACGCAAAGTTCAAAGAACACAAATTCACAAGCACCAGCAGCCTGGGAGACTTACCAACATCAGAACTGGCATATATAATAGACCTGCTGGACATAGATTACATAGACACGCAAAAAAAAGCAGACAAACTGAAGAAGGCAATGGACCACGCCAAAGAACTTCACGTAACAACAAAAGCAGGGACAGATGTTAGGTATGGCGTGCAGGGAATGAGAGCAATAAGCGCAACAGGTGTCTACAGAGAGTTCGGCACTGGAGGAAATCTTCCAGGAGCAGAAACGTACATAGCGCCCAACAAGAAGAATGTGAATGGTACGATAGTGATTGATGGCTCAAGCAGAACACGCAAAGGAACCAATCTGGTAAAAATACCGATACGAATGGAAGTGAAGGATGGAAGTATCATAAAGATGAACCGAAGCTCAGAGGCAGTGGAACTGCAGGAAACACTGGACTGGGCAACAAAGCAGAGCAAATACCCTTGGGGAGTGAGGAGAATTGGAGAATTAGGGATAGCACTCAACAAGAAAGCCAAACTATGCGGCTCAATAGCCATAGACGAGAAGGTGTATGGCACGGGTCATTTTGCAATAGGAAGCAATTCCTGGTTTGGGGGAAGCATTTACAGCATAATACACTTAGACCAGGTGTTCTGGAAGCCCGAGATAAGGGCAGATGGGAAGAGGTTGAAGTGGTAAACTCACCACCCAGAAAAATCACAAAACATAGAGATGCTTCGTTAATAATACTTCAGGACTCAAATGAAAAAATACTCCTTCAGTTCAGAGGCCATCACGCCAAGGTGAACAAGAATATGTGGGGGTTCTTTGGAGGCGGCATAGAAGAGGGAGAAACTGCAAAGGACGCAGTCATACGAGAAATATTCGAAGAGCTGAATTACCGCTCGAGCAACCCCACCCTCAAACTGGTTAAAACAGTAAAATGGACTGACCTTTCATCAACCGTGCATATTTTCATAGAAACATTTGATGATTCACAGGACATTAGACTACAAGAAGGAACCAGAATGGCTTGGTTCTCAGTTGCAGAAGCCCTCAATCTAGTCACAAAGAAGGAAATGGCCGAAAGTGACCGTGAAATACTACTGGAGCTCTTCAGACAATAACCGTCCAAACCTTTTTATAGGCAGCTTCCAAAGAAAGACAGAGAGGTGAGGTCGTGAGAAAAGGAAGCTATTTCTTCGTTCTAGACGTGTTCCTTGCCGGAGCAATCGTCCTCACAACCCTTATTCTAATCCAGACAAGTCAGATTACGGCTCCCGAAGAAAGAACAGTAACAAGGTCCAGCGAACAATTCATGGACTACCTTATGAGCACAGACCTGAGGGATTCGCAGAACCAATTCGTGCAGGAACACTTAATAGGAGAAAATGCTTCATTGCAAACAACTCTCTACGAAGAAATCCTGAAGCTGTATTTCAAGCATGACCCACTGCTCACACCACTGCTTGCAAACCTTACTGAAGACGCAATCCAGCCTAGCCAAGGCATCATGATACTAATCAACAACACAATCAAGTACAACCGCAGCATTTCAACTATGAATGACAGCGAAGTGCTTGTTTCCACACAAAAAATAGGCTATTACCGGGAAAACATGACCAGTTTCCACGGTCCCACAATTCTGGAGGTGCGAATGTGGTACTAGGACGAAAAGGCCTGCTGTTCACGTTCATGGGAATATTACTCAGTGCATTCTTCGTGATTCTCTTCGTCGCGAGAGTAGAGCCTCCACTTGACTATAGGAATGACCTTATAGCGACCAGAGTTCACAGACTGAATACAATATCTGGTGACATAGATGATTATCTTGGACAAACATTAGAAGTCTCCACAGCTTACGCTCTTGAGTCAATGACAAGAAAACTTACAGTAGCGCCCACTGCAACAATGGCAAATAATTTTACGGACAACTTTGGAGCATGTGTCCTTAAGGCCCAAACGTACTGTCCAACTATTACGCCAACGGAAACCAGACTCAGGAACCTCACGACAGCACTTGAAAAGATAATATCAAACAGCACTGGACTGGTTGTGACTATTGGGCTGAGCAACATAACCGCAAGACAGGACTATCCATTCGAAGTAGAGGTATCAATGTACGCAACAATATTCCTTGATGATGAAGGTTACGCCAGCATAGTCAGAACCGTGCAAATAAATCAAAGTGTACCAATAAACGACTTTACAGATCCTTATTATACTAGGTTCGCGAATCTTAATCTTAACAGGAATGGAACAATAGGTAAGAATCCTCTGTTGTACGACATAAACTGGACAAGAGAACAACTGGTGAACTTCATAAACAAGTCAGAGTACAGGTATGCAAGAAATGGAACAAGCTACCTCCAACGTCTCCAGAATATTTCAGCGTCAAGCCCCTGCTGCGGCATAGAACACATTCTGAATCCAAATGACCTTCAAAATCCTGGTTCGACACTATTCAACAACAGGAGCTTCGTTGATTGGAAGTTCTTCCAGGGAATACAGTACGACACTAGCATTCTATTCGGAATTACAGGTTTAACTGAAGCGGGCAACCCATTCCGATGCCTTAAACTTGACCAAACAGCACTAATAGTATACAACGTACCAGCAAGCAATTGGACAAACACCATTTGCTAACCACTCAATAATAATGAAAAATGTTTATATAACGTCGTCGGGAGGACGAGACTGTGGCAGATGACACTATAGAAACTGGGGTTGACTCATTACTGGCTCTTCTTCGTGAAAAAGACAGAATAAGCATAGATGAAGCAGCAAAAATCCTAAAAACACCCTCGAAGGCAGTACAATCCTGGGTAGACTTCCTTGTAGAAGAACGAATTCTTGGTTTAGAGTACAAATTCACCAAGCCATACATTTACCTCAACAAAGCAAAACAAAAAGCAACACCAAAAGAAACAAACAACACAAAGGATATACTCGCATTCAAGAAAGAATTCATGGAAAGGGCAGAAAACAAGAACCTTCCTCCAGAAAAAATGAAAGGACTCTGGAGTGAACATGTAACAAAAGCCCTCGCCGCAAAGAAACAGTACTTCATCATCGAAGCAAAGAAACGCGAGCTTGATCCTGCAAAGACATGGCAAAAATACGAAGAATACTTACTGAGCATATGACATGGAAC
>JBDRGA010000049.1:0-23041 GCA_043818175.1 Candidatus Woesearchaeota archaeon
CAAGAAGAAGAACGCTGTCGTGCTTGGTATCTCTCCGGACAACTGCAAAAGCCACGCGAAGTTCATAGACAAGCACAAATTGGCAGTTAAGCTCCTTGCCGACCCCGAAAAGAAAATAATCGAAGCTTACGGTGTCTGGAAAAAGAAGAAGTTCATGGGAAAGGAATACCTGGGCGTTGAGAGAAGCACGTTCTTAATCAAAGATGGAAAGATAGTGAAGGAATGGCGTTCTGTTTCTGCGAAAGGGCATGCTGAGGAAGTTTTGAAAACACTAACTCAATAGCTCTCAACTTGAAGGCCTTTTATTCTTGAGAAGTCCTTCATATCTCGCGTCAGAAGCGTTTCCTTCCTGCTCAATGCTATGCCTGCAATCAGGCAGTCCAATGGTTTGATTGTTATGCCTTCGCGCATTAGAGTTCCTGTTTTTAGGCCTGCAATCTGCGCTGAAATCTCATCCAATAACACTACGTCTCCTGCTGCAAGGCTTTTTTGCACGCGCAGTTTCTCTGTGCCTGGTTTCTCACACCGTGCTACTCCTGTGAAAAGCTCAAAGATAGATATACTTGTTATTCTTCTTGGCTCATCTCTTTGTTTTAACTCATAGAGCTTGGCTACTGCATTCTTGTCTCCGTGCATTATGTCTATCAGGAAAGTCGTGTCGAGTATCATTTGATCCTTTTTAGTTTTAAAGCCATCTCTGCATTGGCCTGTTTGTTTATTTCTTCGTGTGTCTTCTTAAGTTCTTCTGCTTCTTTTCCGGAAATTATTCCGATGAGGTCGAAGAGAGAATCTCCGCCCGCAATCCGCATTATAACATCACTGAAACTTTCCTTATCTCGTTTTCGTGCAGCCAGTCGGTCATATGCTTCCGTTGTTATGGTTATGCTCTTTGTTGCCATAGCGTAAGTGTATGTACGTGTATTTATCTATTTTTCGCTTGAGAGTAATATTTTCAACATAAACCCTGCAAAATAATACTCAAAATGTACGTATACTGATTTCTTCAATAATAAACAAAGCATCAGTGCGCTCTAAATAAGTAGAAAAGTTCTTCTTGATTTGTTCCAGTGCTGAAGAGACATCTGAATGGCCTCTGCTTATGAATTCTGCTTGAATGTCATAAGTTCCAGTGGTTTCTACAACACAAACACAATAGGGCAATGTCTTAAGAAATTCACATATGCGTTTTCTTCCTTCGTAATCCGAGACTCCGAGAAGAACGTGAAAATAGTCAAAGCCTAATTTGCTGTAGTTGATTCTGGCTTTGTATCCTGTTAGAATCTTCTTTCTTTCGAGGTTGCGTATTCGTGCTTTTACAGCTTCAGGAGTCAATCCGACAATTTGGCCAAGGTCTACAAGACTGACTCTAGCACCTCCGACCATTTCTTTTATTATTTTCTTGTCTGATTCATCGAGAACTTGCTGTTCTTTCGTGCTTTGATTGACGATTGAGTGTGGTACTCCAAATGTGCCCAGCCATTTCTCGTCAAACACAGTAACTCTGTTCAACACTTGCAAAGACTGCTCTCGTACTTTGATTTTCGAACGAATGACTTTCAGTGCGTCTTCCAGCTCGTTACCATCTCGCACCATAATTGTTATAACAAGGTCATATTGGCCATCGGTTTTTGCTGCCCACACTAGTCCTGGAACATTGAGCGTGCTTAGCTTGAAATCAGCAGATACACTTCTAGTGCGAAAATATAGTTTGTAGTATTCGTACCCCAAATCAAATGAGTTTACGATTGCATAAACATTCGTAAGGACCTTGCTTTCAAGCAATTGCCTGTACCTGTACTCAAGGGTATTTCTGTTTATCCTTATTTTTCGTGCTAAAGCACTGAATGAAGCCCTTGGATTCCTATCCAGCTCGTAGAGTATCCTTCTATCTCTGACCGTTAAAGGCAGTTCCACACCCATATTGCGATTCCGTAAGAATAAGTTATAATTATTTCGTTTTTTATAAAAATAGCTTAGCAATATTATAATATCTATAATCCCACTAAGTAGTAATAACAATAAACTAATAATAACAAATACGCGTTATGGAGGGATTCAAAATGAAAACACAAACAATAGCCGTAATCGTTCTGTTCGTACTGACAACCATGTTGATTGCAGGATGCACCTCGAAAAGCAGCCAAACCATAAAGGTTGGATTCATCAGTCCGCTTTCAACGGACGCGGCAATAATAGGTGTTCAGCAGATGAATGCTGTCAAGCTGGCCGTTGATGAGATTAATGCCGAAGGAGGCATAAATGGAAAACAGCTTGAAGTAATTTATGAAGATTCAAAGTGTGATGGCAAAGAAGCAGTTAACGCAGTCAACAAGCTAATTTCAGTTGACAATGTTCATGTGATTCTTGGAGACATCTGCAGCGGAGCAACGCTTGCAGTAAAGCCAATTACAGAAGAAAACGCTGTTCTCATGTTTACGTGGGGTTCAAGCCCAGATGTAACTAAGAACAGCTCATACATAGTCAGGAATAGCCCTGCAGATGATTCAGCCGGAAAAGAACTAGCACAGTACATCTATAGTCATGGAACGAGCAAACTTGCAGTGCTTACGTTGAACTCCGACTTCACGAATGCCTTGCTAGTACCTCTAAAGCAGGAATTCGAAAGATTGGGTGGCACAATTGTCGCATACGAGTCTCTTGACCCTTCTGCTTCTGACTTCAGGGCTTCTGTTACGAAGATTAAGCAAGGTTCGCCTGATGCAATCGTCGTTCTTGGAACTGACCCGGCGAACACCGGCGCAATGGTACGTCAAGTGCGTGAGCAAGGGCTTGAGCAGCAATTGTATAGTGCGTACGCCTTCAGTGCTCCTTCTGCAGTTGAAGCAGCAGGAAGTGAAAACGCGAAAGGGTTGGTTTATCTAGACGCGCCTTCGCTTAACGAATCCAACAATGATGCCGAAAGCTTCATCGAGAAGTACACTAGCACATACGGCTCCACCCCTCAAGGCAGTGAGTTCTACGCAGCTGCGGCCTATGATTCTGTGTACATCATCAAGGATGCATTGCTCGCCTGCGGTCAGGATACGGGATGCATGAAGAATGAAATCACAGGCACTGAGTTCAACGGTGCACTTGGCTCTTATGGTTTCACGGAATCTGGAGACGTGCGCAACGTTGGTTTCTCGATGAACAGGATTGAATGATTTTATTTCTTTCAATATTGAAAAAAAACACATATAAAGAACCCCCAGTACTAAAAAAAATGGACGAAGACATAGCCAATTTTGCTTTGCAGGAACTTCTTAAGGAAGCATCGTATGCAGAGGTACGTTTAGAAGATACTCAACACACCAATTTCACGTTAAAGAACAGCGCATTACAGGGAGTTGATTCCTCAAGAGTCAATGGCCTTGGAATGCGTTTCATCAACAAAGGAATCATGGGTTTCGTGAGTACTAATAACCTCTCAAGGGATAATGTTCGTGAAATAATCAAGCAATCCATGCTTACAGTTCAAAGAGGACAGAAGATTGCAGAAAAAATCAATCTAAGTCAAGAAAAAGCTCACGTTGACAAGTTTGCAGCAATCCAAAAGCAGAAAGTACAAGATGTAAGCACTGAAGACAAGCTGAGAATCCTCAAGGAAGCAGACAAAGCCCTTCCAAAAGAGACAACGCCTGCAAGATATTTATCCATGACTGACTCACTCACCAAAGAACATCTCTTAACTTCAGAAGGGACGAAGATAACACAAATCATTCCAAAAGTGAACTTCTTCTACTACCTTACGTTAAAACACGAAAACAAGCTTGCCCAAAGATACTGGGATTACGGCGCTGTGGGTGGTTACGAACATTTCAAAAAATGGAATTTGCCCGGGATTTTAGAACAAGAATCAACGAGCATGCAGAACGTCATGAAAAACGGAATTAAAGCCCCAACAGGCCCCGTTGATGTTGTTGTTGCTCCTCAAGTTACAGGAATAATGGTTCACGAATCATGCGGCCATCCTTTGGAAGCGGATAGAATCTTTGGAAGGGAAGCAGCGCAGGCCGGCGAGAGCTTCATAAAAGCAGATATGGTGGGTAAGCGCATTGGTTCTGAGCACGTCACGATTGTTGACGACCCAACTGTTGAACATGGTTACGGGTTCTTCAAGTACGACAACGAAGGCGTGAAGGCAAGAAAGAAGATTCTTTACGAAAACGGTCTCGTGAAAGAATTCCTGCATAACAGGGAAACGGCAGCACACATGAACCTTCCAAGCAATGGCTCTTCAAGAGCAACTGATTACGACAAGGAGAGCATTGTTAGAATGAGCAACACGTACCTTCTACAAGGCAAGTTCACAGAAGAGGAATTGGTAAAGAGCGTTAAGAAAGGCGTCTTCATCAAAAACTTCAACGAATGGAACATCGATGACATAAGGTACAATCAAAAATATGTTGGAGCAAACGCGTACATGATAGAAAACGGCGAGATAACAACTCCGGTGCTCAATCCCACGATTGAGATAACGACTCCAAAACTGTGGGGTTCGGTGAATGGAGTTGCGAAGAACTTTGAATTACACGCAGGCAATTGTGGAAAGGGAGAACCCATGCAAGCCATACCAGTTTTATTCGGAGGGCCTAGCATGCGCCTTTCAAACATACGATTGAGCCAGTGATACCAATGCAGGAAGAACTACTAAAGGAATTAACGAAGCTCGGCGCTTCCAACATAGTAATAACAAAGAACAGCGAGAAAGCCACGCACGTAAAGTTCGCAAACAGCCAGATAGCAACGACAAAGAGCTGGGAGCTTGCCAAGTATTCGGTATTTGTCGAGCAAGGGAAGAAGATAATTACTACCACGCTTGAAAAAGTTGACAATCCTTCTGAAACCGCAAAATTCCTGATGTCTCTTCTTAAGCAGACAGAACCCAATCCTGATTTTGAAGCTATAGCTAAAGGACCGTTCAAATACAAGACGGGGTTGCATTATGATTCTTCTGCAAAAAACACAGACCCGGCCTTACTTGTTGAAAAGGCAATTGATGCTGCGAATGAACTTGACAAGAGAAGATGTGCTGGCGTGATTGAGGTTGCTGAAACTACTTCAGAACTTGTTACTTCAAACGGTGTTAATGCTGAAGATAGAGGAACTGGCTTTTATTGCAGTTTTAGGGCAATGGGACCAATAACATCAGGACATGAAGTTGAGGTTTCAAGGCATTTCAAGACGTTCAAGTACATAGAAGCAGCAAAGAGGGCAGCTGAAACTGCGTCTGGAAAAGAAACCAAGTCAGTTTCTCCCGGAAAATTTGACGTACTGTTCTCACCATTGGCCTTTGCTAATATCGTTGGAAGAGTTGCTGACGCGACTGGCGTCTTCAGCGTTGAAGCAGGTCTGAGCTGTTTTGGAAACAAGGTTGGTGAGAAATTCGGCAATCTTACCATTCATGATGATTCTACGCTGATTGACGGGTTCAGAAGCAGGGCTTTTGATGATGAAGGAATTCCAGCGCAAAAAACCACTGTGTTTGACAAAGGCGTTCTGAAAACGTTCTTACACAACACGAGCAGCGCGAAAAGGTACAAGACGAAGACAACAGGTAACGCGGGACTCATCGCACCTTATTCGACGAACACGGTGGTCGAGGCTGGAAAGGTCTCCGACGAAAAATTGATGTCAGACTTCACTGGACTTTACATTACCAATTTATGGTACACCCGTTTCCAGAATTATGCAACGGGAGACTTCAGCACGATACCCCGCGATGCTCTTTATTATGTGAAGAACGGCGAGATGCAGCACATTGTAAAGGACACTAGAATTAGCGACAACCTAATTGAAATGATGCGAAAGACATCAACGTTGAGCAAAGACGCAAGACAGATTCGAGGCTGGGAAGTTGACATGCCTGTAATAACGCCAATGGCAATAGTTAAGGATGTTAACATAACGAAGAGTACAGAATAATCCTGACCAAAAACTCTGTTTTGCTTAAAGTCGTCGCTGTTATCATTCTTGCTACAATGTGGTACCATTTTACTCTAAGATGAACCCTTCATAAATATTGTTGCACAAAAGAATATATAGTGCAAGCCGCGCTTTAGTACTATGAAAACCACTCAAGACATCATAAAGCAGTTCAACGACGAGCGTGACTGGAGCACCTTCCACAGCATCAAGGACCTTCTCCTCAACATGAACGAAGAAATAGGCGAGTTCTGGAACGTTATCAAGTGGGTTGACGTTGAAACACAGAAAAGACTAGTCAAGGAAAACAAGGAAGAAGTTGAGAACTTCATCGGGGATATGATTTATTTGATTCTGAAGGTCTCTTATCTTTGCGACGTGGACTCACAAAAAGCAATTAACGATGTCATGGCAGAATACGAAAAACGCTTTCCAAAGGAAAAAACAAAGGGAAACCATGGAAATACTAGGGCCGGTGGGATTGATTTGAAACAGAACTAAGGTTTCGCAGTCTTCCACAACACCTCAAAATACTTCCTAAAGCTGTCAGCAACGTCTTTGTTCTCTATCATTATTGCCAAGGGAGACGCCTGCACCATTATCATAATGAGAACCTTGTTCGCATATATCTCTGTGCTAGTGGGCATCTCTAGCTCTTTTGGGAGGAAACGGTAGGATGAGTGCGGCAGTTTCTTCCTAGTCTCATACAGTCGTTTGTATTTCTCGTTCAAGAGATGCTTCAGTATTATTCCTTTCCTTGCCCGTTCCGTTTGCCTATGAGTGAAATGCCGCTCCCAGGACAAGGGCTGGTCTGAAAGACCCATCGTCAACCATTCCTCTCCTTTCTTCAGTGTCATTATGATGTCTTCATTCGCGTTCTTTATTCCCTGCCATCCAATGAAAAGCTTTGCCGCACTTTGTGGTGCTGTTTTTTTGAAAGCAAGAAGCTGTGGCAAGACCCTTGCAATGCTTGCCTTCTCTTTGTCAATTGTTTTCTTTCGATCGTCAAGATAGTCAAGAAGTCGTTCTGGGCTTAATGCCTCGAAATGCATCACGTTGTTCTTCTCAAAGCTGGCAACGAGTCCCTTGCCCTTCAATCTCTCCAGTACCTCGTATACCTTGCTTCCCGAGAGCTTCGATTTCTTCGAGATGGGACCAGTACTTGAAGCTCCGAGCTCCAGAAGCGCCAAGTATGCTTTAATCTCTCCAGCAGTAAGACCTGCCTCCTTGAGCGCGGATTCTATCATGGAGGGAGAAAACGGAACAACTATATTATTGTTACGTATTGAGGGGGGAGGAATTCTCAAAAGCACTTTCTGATTCCCCCATGTTATGACAACCGCAAGAATTGTGGGGCTCATTCTCCTGATCATGATTATCACAGGATGCACCGCAACTGGAAAAGCCACACAGACCGTCAAGCCAATCACAACAGGATACATAGGCCCCATGTCAGGTTACCCTGCAGTATTTGGAATTCCAGAGCAACACGCAATTGAAATGGCTCTTGAAACAATAAATGAAAATGGCGGAATCAACGGCAGGCCACTCCGCGTTGTATTTGAAGATGGCAAGTGCACAGCAAAAGGGGCAACTGATGCAGCAAATAAACTGATTCACGAGGAAGGGCTCAAAATACTGTTGGTGGACTGCTCGGTAGAGACCCTGGCAACAGCAGAAATAGCAGAACCCGCAAAAGTAATCGTCCTCACCGCGTGGGCCATGCACCCAGATATCACGGATGCTGGAGACTTCGTGTTCAGGACCAGTATTTCAGACAAGGACACGGCCAAGCTCATTGCACAAGTCATGAAGACCAAAGGAATACAGAATGTTGGCATACTCACTGAGTTGACTGGATACCCTTCCGGGCTCAGGGATGTCTTGCTCCCCGCACTAGAAGTTCAGGGAATCCAAGCAATTACTGAGTCGTTCACACAGGGTTCGGTCGACGTAAAACGCAATTAACTAAACTCATCGACAAAGGCGCGGACGGCCTGTTCCTCAACCCAGACAACCCACAGGCAGGTTTGGCAATGCTCCAATACTTGAAACAAACAGGCTACGAAGGACCCATTCTAGCGAACTACTTTGTTGACGATCCGACCGTGCGCGATTCTGGGTTGGCAGAAAACATAACATACTTCTCAGATCCTGGTGTGCCGGACAGCACTCAGAAGGAAGAACTTCTAAAGGAATACAAGGCACGGTACGGAGAAGCTCCAGCGTTCGAATACCCATTCTTCTCACGGTACGACACGGTCTTCATCATAGCACAAGCCCTGCGAGAAGTGGGCGAGAACACCACGGCAATAAGAGACTACTTGTACGACTTGGATGGGTACGAGGGCGTTCTTGGCACGTACCGATTCGACAAGAACGGGGATGTTGTGGGAATAAAGCCTAGCATCAAGACAATAATGACTGAAAATCCTGTGACAACAAAACATATTTAAACTCCAATTAACATCTATTAACTGTGATAAACACACATAAACCCCAGTTAACACTTCTGCAGCAACGCATCCTCAGACTTCTCTTCGTCAAAGCAGGTTCTTCGCTGAACCAGCGCAGGATAGCCCAATTGCTTGATGTTTCCTCTCCAGCAGTTTCCAAAGCACTTCCAGACTTAGAGAAAGTAGGATTCGCGATCGTGGAGCAGGACAAAGAATCCAAGAGATGGTCAATAAAATTGAACAGAGACAACCAACACACAATGCAGCTCAAACGCGCAGACAACATCACACAGGTCTACGAGAGTGGATTGTCAGAAGCACTCGAGAACGCGTTCCCTGGAGATACAATTATTCTTTTCGGCTCTTTTTCCAGGGGAGATGACACAATAACTTCAGATATTGATCTTGCCATAATCGGAAGCAAGGAGAAAGACGTGAACCTTGCAAAGTACGAAAAATTGATTGGGAGACGCATAACCATCAATTTTTTCGGGAATTTCGCCGCAATACATAAGAATCTGAAAGAGAATCTATGTAACGGCATAGTGCTTGCCGGTGGCATCTCACTTTGAAAGGAATCAAGCAATTCGAAGAGTTCATTGATGAAGGAATAGTCAAGAAACAAAACCCAGACATTTCGCGCGCGACGTTCCTCATTGAAGAAGTCGAGAACTCTTTCGAAGCACTGAAAGAGACTCTTGAAAAAATTGGCACGAATGACAGAAACGCCAACTCAATAGTCAAACAGTGCTACGACATCCTAATGGAACTTGTCAGGGCCAAGATGCTCACACAAGGGTATAACTCGACTGGAAGGGGTGCCCACGAAGCCGAAGTATCCTTTCTGCGTATGATGCACGTTCCTGAACAAGATGTGCAGTTCGCGAACCAAATGCGATATTTCAGGAATGGAATAACATACTATGGAAGAATCCTAGACAAGAAGTATGCAGACAAAGTCATCAGGTTCACTAAACGCATATATCCCTTGCTCAAGCGAACTGTCGATACACCAACAAACTAATCTTTGAAGACCAAAACAATTATGAAGATGAATTCACTTCAGTTTTCATGCCAACCACCTTCGAAGAGCGCTGCTATGAATTATTGCGAAAAGTCCCAAAAGGTAAAGTAACAACCTACAAAGCAATTGCGGAAGCCCTAGGAACAAAGGCGTACAGAGCAGTTGGCCAGGCAATGAACAAGAATCCTTACGCGCCTGAAGTGCCTTGTCACAGAGTTGTTAACTCTGATGGTTCGCTTGGTGGGTTCGCGCATGGTTCCATTGAGAAAAGAAAATTGCTTCAAAAAGAAGGAATTAACGTAGAAAATAATCACGTTCTTGATTTTCGAGCGAACCTCTTTGCTTCGTGGGAATAAGCAGGCCACTGCGCTTCAGCTCCTGCTTGTATTTCCTGCATTCTTTTAAGAATTCTTGAGGGTGCTTCGGGAGGCACAGCAGCAACAAAATCAGTTTCATATGCAACACCATTATTTCCATACTCTACATTGGTAAAAGCATCGGCCTTTCTTCTTCGTGGAAGTTGACGCATTACATCTCTATGCGCTACATTAAATAATCCTTGAACATACATTTCAACGCCAGCTGTAAGCCCTTGCCAGCGTCTTCTTGCAGAAATAAGTCTTATGCTCCTTGGAACGTGAACGCCCAGCGTACAGTACCAATTCTTTGTAGAAGTCCTGAAAAACACTTCAGGTTCGTGTCCTGATTGCAATGCTAAATCAAAGGTCAAGTAAACAAAATCCTGAATTCTTGGCTCTATATTTGGATAGATTGCATGGGCAGTTCTTCCATGCCTCTTGGACGCAGAAAGCATCCGTTCCATGACTCCCGGATCAAATGATGTGAGAAATATCTCGTTACCCGGTTCGGCAAAATCGGGAAGTGTGTACTCATCCTCAAAACCAGGTGGAAAACCAGCAACAGCACCCGCCACATTGAAGTCATGCCCATTCCTCAGTGTTTCGCTAAAAAACGTTGTAGCTCTCTCTGCCTGCTTCCATGCTTTTGCCCTATGCTGCCCGTATAGAACACACTTTGACTCAACAACAATACCTGCACCCCTTCTCTTGAGATGACGAAGCACTTGTGCGAGGTCTTCAGAACTCAACTAAAGCACCTCCAGAATGGAGCAAGGGACCCCAAGAAGCTTTTCTGGGTAGCCCTCTCGGCGCGTATTAACGCCATATTTCACCATCTGAAGAGAGGTACTTAATCTTTTCGTTACCTGATTCCGGTGTCGAATTGAACTGTTACGTTGGTCCAACCATTTCTGCCGACTAAAACAGTCATGTCGGAGGCAAATGGCAATCGAGAATCTCCTTCAACAACAGGACGTATCGTGTAATTACCAGGACCAAGATATATCGCGAACTGTCCATTAGCATCGCTTTCCACTGTCGCTATTTCTTCTCCACCCTGCAGAATCATTAGCGTTGTCTGGTATGGCTTGTCTGCGCATTTAGGGTTTGGGGGGTACTGAATAACGGGGCAGGTTGGACCGAGCAGCACCGTACCAATTATTCCTGTGGGCGTTCCTTGTGGCGGTTCGATTGGTAATATTGTGGAGTTACCACTTTGATTCTGTAGAGTTCCTGATGTGTTCGATGTCTGGTTTACTATTTCAGTGCTGTTGCTGATGCACGAAGCCAGGATCACCGTAGCCAATAAGAGATAAAATATTTGAATTTTCATGAATGAAATACAGCCCTCACACTTTTAACACTTACTATATTAACAATAGTTAAGTTATTAAACTTCAAATTCTTTCCACGTGTATGCATACACTCCAAGAGATAGAAGTATGGTTCGTGCTTCCTGCTCTTAGAAGAGAATTGGCTCTTGAATTGAAGAAGGGAGGACTTAAGCAGAGGGATATCGCGGGACTGCTTGGCCTTACAGAAGCAGCAGTTTCTCAGTACCTTGCAGGAAAGAGGGGTGTTGACATGCACTTCGCAGCAGATTTCAGGGAGGAAATCAGAAACAGCGCTTCCCACATAGTATCTGGAAGTGGACTTCAACCTGAGCTACAAAGACTTCTGCGACTGGCAGAATCAGATAGAACCGCATGCCTCCCCTGCCCCATGAAACAAAAAGACGCAGAATGCAGCATGTGCTATAAATGAAAATGAACGATATTAACAGAGAATTGTTTGACAAGGCAGACGTTGTAACGCCAAAGTACTTTTCACCAGAAGGATTGTCAGAAGAAGTTGTCGAAAGAATCAGCAAGGACAAGAACGAGCCAGACTGGATGCTTCAGAAAAGGTTGAAAGCATTGGAATTGTTCCAAAAAGCAAAGATGCCTGCGTGGGGTCCATGCCTCAAAGGGCTTGATTTGAGAAAAATAACGTACTATTCCAGACCTGACGCCGAAAGAAACAGCAATACGTGGGAAGACGTTCCAGATGAAATTAAGAAGACATTCCAACGCTTAGGTATTCCTGAAGCGGAGCAAAAATATCTTAGCGGAGTTGGAGCACAATATGATTCTGATGTAGTATACCATAAGTTGAAGGATGAGTGGGAAAAGAAAGGTGTAATCTTTCTGGATATGGACGTTGCCATTCAAAAATATCCAGATATAGTGCAAAAACATTTCATGACCTGTTGCGTTCCATTAACTGACCATCCTCTGGTCATGTTGCATGCTGCTGTTTGGTCAGGAGGTACTTTCATTTATGTTCCAAAAGGTGTAAAGTTAGACATGCCTCTGCAAGCATATTTCAGAATGAACCAAGAAAGAGGAGGCCAGTTCGAACACACGTTGATTGTAATTGATGATAAGGCTGAATGCTCCTACATTGAAGGATGCTCTGCTCCAAAATATGGAGACAGTGCATTGCACGCTGGTTGTGTTGAAATTTTTGTGGGTAAGAACGCCCGTTGCAGATACAGCAGCGTTGAAAACTGGTCGAAGAACACGTTCAACCTTAACACGAAACGTGCAATCGTAGAAGAAAAAGGAATAATGGAATGGATAAGTGGAAATATGGGTTCTGGCGTGACCATGCTTTACCCAAGCACGATTCTAAAGGGAAATGGAAGCAGAGTAGACCATCTTGGAATTGCTTTTGCGAGCAACGGTCAAAATCAAGACACCGGCTCAAAAGTCATTATTCTTGGCAAGGACTGTTCTGCTCGAATAGTCAGCAAGGGAATAAGCAAAAACGGAGGTATCTGTTCGTACAGAGGTCTTGTCAAGATTCCAAAAGGGTCAGAGCGCGCAAAAGTACACGTTCAATGTGATGGTCTTCTTATTGATGAACACAGCATAAACAACACGTGGCCAAGCACCCAAATAATGGAACCCAGTGCCAGAATTGCACACGAAGCCACAGTCGGGAGAATTAGTCCCGATAGAATCTTTTACTTGATGAGTCGTGGAGTTTCTGAAGATGAAGCGATGCGTCTTATAGTGAATGGATTCATTGAACCTGTTGTGAAGCAGCTCCCATTAGAATACGCGGTTGAGATGAACAAGCTAATTGACATGGAGTTGGAGGGACAGGCATGAACTCAGAGCTTGTTCACGGTCTGGGAATAAGTGTTATTGGTCGCATGCCTACGCTCAAAAAAATGGGTGTGGGATTCGTGCAAGTGAATGGTCTTGACGTATCAAAAATAACACGAGTTGACATAGGCCACATTTCGGAACGAATTCAAACCAATAAATTGACTGAGTACATTCTTGCCACACTACCTGGCGTTTCCGAGCTAACACTCGATAAAGACTGCAAAGTGGATATTGAAGCACCTGCTGACGTGCTTACGGTCACGTTCATCAAAGTTGCGCAGAGTTGCACTGCTTCGATTACGGAGAAAAGCAAAGGGGGAACGCACCTGATAATAGTAGAAGCTGGCGAAAACAGCAGGATAAACTACGTGAGCACCCAAGAGAACTCTGAAAATACTGTTTTGATGCGGGACATTCACTTTGTTCTTAACAAGAAAGCACAAGCTAAATTGGTTGACATAGAACTCGGGCATGGAATGACCATTCAAAGGCATCATTCAGTGCTCAAAGGTGCTAATTCTGGAGTTGAAATTACCAACCTTTTCCTGGCATCAAAAAATAAGACGGGCTCTTCAAAGTACTTCATAACGCACGATGCTGAATCAACAAACAGCTTATTGACATTCTCAGGTGCTGCAACTGGAACTGCAAAATACATATGCCATGGAAGAATTCATATGAACGCCAATGCACATAACGCACAAGGCGTTCTGAATGAACACACGCTGTTACTAAGCGATAAAGCTGAGATAAGCACACTTCCCCAACTCGAAGTTCACGTGCCTGACGTCTCCTGCCATCATAGCGCTTCTACTGGCGGCATTGATAACGAAAAGTTGTTCTACCTTCAGAGCAGGGGAATTCAACAAAAAGAGGCAACTAAACTTATTCTCGAAGGATTCTTTAATTCGGCACTGAAAGAACTGGATGAGACCATAAAAACAAAAGTCATAACTGAAATCGGTGAGATCGCATGACAACCGACACAATCATATCGGATTTTCCCATTCTAAGTGAGAATCCTGAACTTCACTACCTAGACAACGCAGCAACAACGCAGAAACCAAAACAAGTAATTTTAGCCTTGTCTGATTTCTATTCGAGAAAGAACGCAAATGCCCACAGAGCAGTTTATGCTCTTGCTGAACAGGCAACAGACTTGTACGAGAATGCTAGGTTTGTTGTTGCGGATTTCTTCGGAGCCCAGCCAAACGAGATAATATTTACGGGCGGCGCGACTGACTCACTGAATAGAATTGCAAGAATGCTACGAGAAACAATCAACAAAGGTGACGAGATACTCTTAAGCGAAATGGAACACCACAGCAATCTCGTTCCCTGGCAGGAGCTCGCGAAAGAAAGAAATGCTAAGCTGGTCTGGATTCCTGTAGAGCATGATAAGCCAATAAGTCCGGATGACGTGCGGGCCAAGATTACAAAGAAAACTAAAATAGTTGCTCTAACGCATGTCAGCAACACGCTTGGAACTCTAAACCCGATAAACGAAATAAGCCAGATAGTACATAAGTACAATGCTCTCCTCGTTGTTGACGGCGCACAGAGCGCCCCGCACATACCCATCGACCTCTCGACACTCGGTGCTGACTTCTTTGTTTGCAGCGCACATAAAATGCTCGGTCCGATGGGAATTGGAATGCTATGGGCAAGAAAAGAGCTACTTGAAAAGTTTCCTCCATCCGTTTTTGGTGGTAATATGATTCTTAATGTGACAAAGGAAAAGTCAACATGGAATGAACTGCCCTGGAAGCGCGAAGCGGGCACTCCTAATGTTGCGGGAGCAGTAGGTTTTGCCGCTGCCATTTCATACATGGATATGGTAGGCATTACTCAGGTACAAAAGCACGAACGCATGTTAGTTGAGTACTTGGACGAACGTTTGGCTGAAATTGGTGTGAAAAGCTACGGTCCTCCTGATAGAATTGCAGTAACCAGCTTCAACTTGCCTGGAATCCATGCTCACGACGTAGCCACGATAATCGCAGAGAAGAACATTTGCATTCGTGCAGGTCATCATTGCACTATGCCTTTGCTTGAAAGCATGCAAATTCCTGCTACTTGTAGAGTGTCCTTTTCAATTTATAACACGAAGAAAGACGTTGACGCGTTAATAGCTGGACTGAAAGACGCCATGGAGGTTTTCTCGTGAACATTTATGCAGAGAACGTGATGGATTACTACAAGCATCCACGTAACAAAGGGATTATTGAAGATGCCACGAATTCGCTTGAAGAAAACAATCCTTTGTGTGGCGACAAAATAAGGATAAGTTTGAAAATAGATGACGGAAAGATAATGTCTGCAAGGTTTGACGGACAAGGTTGTGCAATCAGTCAGGCATCTGCAAGCATGCTAATGGAAAAGATTGAAGGCATGCTAGTTACAGAACTGCTTAAATTAGATAAGGAATACATCATTGAAATGCTTGGAATTCCAATAACAGGTACAAGACTGAAGTGCGCAATGCTTGGGCTTAGAATTGCGCAGAAGGCGGTGACAAAATCATGATTTCAATCAAGGACGTAAACGTGATCGTGAATGAGTCAGAGGTTGTCAAGAACGTGAGCCTCAATATCGAGACGGGTAAAGTTGTCGCTCTGCTGGGTCCAAACGGTTCTGGAAAGAGTTCTTTGGCGCATGCTCTTGTTGGCAACCCAGATTACAAAATTACAGGCGGTGTTACACTTGACGGCAAGAATCTTCTTTCCATGCCAATTGAAGAAAGAGCGAAAGCAGGCCTCTTTCTGAGTTTCCAGCACCCGCAGGACATTCCAGGAGTCAGCATTAACAGTTTTCTCAGGAGTGCACTGAACGCCAGATTGGAAAAACCAATTTCGCTCGCTGAATTTCGTTCAACTATGAAAATCGCATTGGATACCTTGGGTCTTCCTGAGAGCTTCGCAGAGCGTTCCTTGAACGAAGGTTTCTCAGGCGGCGAGAAGAAGCGCGCAGAAATGCTTCAACTTCTAGTTCTCAAACCAAAGTACGCCATACTTGATGAAACAGATTCAGGTCTTGATGTTGACGCGTTAAAGACTGTGGCACGAACCATCAAAGAACTTGTTGGACCTGACTTTGGCTGTTTGGTGATAACGCATCACAGTAAGATTCTCGACATTCTTCATCCTGACGAAATTCTAGTAATGGGAGAAGGAAAAATTGTTAAACGTGGCGGAGCAGAACTGGCAGGAGAGATTGAGAAGAAAGGATTCAAAATAAAATTGGAGGACGTACGATGAAAGTACATATTGCACAAGGAAACCCGCGCGGCCAGGAAGAAGCATTGGTCATTGGCATTTACGAAGACGACAACAAGTACATAACTGATATTGATGAGCAACTCGACAAGCTGATTACGCACATGAAGGAAAGCAAAGCATTCCTTGGCGAGAAAGATACATCCCTTGTTATTCCTACTCTTGGAAAGCTCCAACCCAAGTTTCTTGTTCTTGTTGGGCTTGGAAAGAACAAAGAAATCACGATTCTGGATGCAAAACGCGCCTTTGGTCTGGGTGCAAGAGCAGCCAGAGATGCAGGTTTCAAACGTGCAGTCTTTGATGGGCTTCTCGGCATTCACGAACATCTGGACATGCCCGTGCCTCAATTGATGGAAGCAGCAGTCATTGGAGTGGAACAGGGCGTTTACAAATATGATAGTTTCAAGACCACTGATAAAGATAAAAAGAAAGAACTTAATGAAGCAATATTCCTATTCCACGAGATAACCGAAGAACTAAAACAAGGATTTGATTCTGGAAAGAAGATAAGCGACTCAATACTGCTCGCTAGAAATCTAGTCAATGGAGCTCCTTCTGAATACACGCCAATGCGTCTTGCTGAGGAAGCTAAGAAAGCGTTGAAAGATTCTAAAGTGAAGATAACTGTTTTTGACAGCAACGAGCTGAAGAAGCAGGGAATGAATGGCATTCTGGCTGTTGGTGCTGGAAGCATGGAACCACCTTGCATGGTTGTAATGGATTACAAAGGCAAGGATGAGACTCCGTTAGTTATTGTTGGTAAGGGTATAACGTTTGATTCTGGGGGCCTTGACATCAAGCCATGGCAGTACATGGACACTATGCAGTCAGATATGTCTGGAGCTGCAGCAGTCATTGGTGCTATGAAAGCCATCACAGCACTTGGTCTTAAACGGCACGTCATAGGTATTTTCGCTTCAGCAGAGAACATGCCTGGAAACAAAGCATTCAAGCAGGGCGATATAATAAAGACTTTCAACGGAAAGACCATTGAAATAAGACACACTGATGCAGAAGGCCGAGTTGTGCTTGCAGACGCGCTTGCATATGCAGACTCTTTAAGGCCTTCTCTCATCGTTGACATAGCCACACTTACAGGGGCATGCGTCGATGCATTGGGAACGAGAATGTCTGGATTATTCACTGAAGATGATTCCATTGCCCTTCGAATTCAAATCGCTGCTTCCCTCGCCGGAGAACCTGTTTGGAGACTTCCACTGAACGAGGAGTTCAAGAAGATGGTGAAGGCAGATACAGCAGATGTAAGGAACACTGCTAAGACAAGCCAGCCAAGCGGAGAAGCAGGTGCGTCAACGGCAGCAGCATTCCTGAGTAATTTCGTGCAGTTCCCCTGGGCACATATTGACATTGGAGGCACGGCATACAGCGTTGGACATCCAGTGCTCAAAGATTCCCTTAATGCATACGGCGCAACTGGCGTGGGTGTGCAGTTGTTTGTTGAACTGGCGAGGTTGAAGGACTGATTTTACCTTTTAAGTTTCTCCTTCAGCGCCTCAATCATGCCCTGCCTATCCTTTTCTCGCACCAACCTCGCCAATGGCCTGTCCCGTACTACGTCCCTTAGCCATTTTCTGACACTGTCTCTAGCAAGTTCGAAATCAGCATCTCCGATGGAAGCGAGAGCAACCAGAAGGTCTGTTCTGTTCTTGCACACATTCTGTCCCAGTTTAAGTTTGTACTGCTTCTTTTCCTTCTCCAGATTGGGCTGCCTGACCACATATTCCTGCAGACTCCATCTCTGCACGAAGAATATTGCTACAAGTATTATGATTGAGTAAATAATAAGTGCCAGTATTCCGAGAAATACGCCTTCCCCTTGGAAAAGTATACTCCGTTTCAATATTTCCGAGCTTATCGTATATGGATTGAGTCTCGCAATGAATTGGACGAATGGACTTAGACTTTCCAAAGGCAGCACAAGATTGCTGAGAAAGAGGAATACGCTTCCAACCGTTATCGTGCCCATAGTAACCGCTTCTCTGGTGCTGAATAATTGCCCAAGGAAAATCCCAAGTAAAACGAAGAAGCTGGCGCTAAAGAACAGGATAAATAGTGTAGTGATAAAGTTGCTGAACAACTGCGCCTTCAGGAAGAACACGGCAAGGAGAAGAATAATCAAAGTCTGCACCGTGACTACGAGCATACTGCTTACATACGTGCTGAATATGAAGAACTTTTCACTTGTCGGAGTTGTAAACGTTCTGAAGAACGCCCTCCCAAGTTTCTCATTAATCATCATACCACCAGATAAAAGCAAAGATACGAACATGACTACGAGCATTATGAGAAGTGGAAACGTAAAGCTTGTGCTTGTGCTTGTCGTGGTTACTGGTTTGATTTCTGTCGTGATTGGATTGACTATCGTGTCCGCTTCAGTTACTCGTATTGCATCAATGCGCTGTCCACTAAGCTCGAGATTCTTCTGCAGCGCGTCAGTCATATCCCTTAACTGAACAATCTGCCCGCGCATTAGTTGTAATTGGTTCACTATGTCTTTCTTTCTTGTTGAAGATTCGTCAATGCTCGTGGCCAATTCATCCAGTGAATTCTGAGCAAGGTCTAAAGAACGTCGCAACCTGTCATTATTCAAGTCAAGTTCTTTCTCACTTTTGACTATGTTCTCTTCGGAAATTATGAGTGTATGCAACGTAGATTCGAGGCGTGAAATATTTTCGTACGTATCTTTTAGTTCTCGCACGAAGTCCTGGGCTTCATTGATTGCATAGAGACTGGCATTCCTGATTTCTTCTGCAGAATCTACCATATTTACTGCGTTGTCGCGCACGTCAGAAAGCTTAATGTCTTGGTAAGTAATGCTATCCTTCTCCAGTCTCTGTTGAGAAGAAGTTGCTGCTTCATCTATCTCTTTGCCAAGCATAACCATTCTTTCGCTTTGATTGATGTTGAAAGCAATATCCGAGCGTAATAGCACGAGAGTTCTGAGTAGGTCGTTTGTTAGTTGTTTACTTAACTGTGACCTTCTGAATTCTGCTGTGGTTTGCAGCTGATCTATTATCACATAAACAATGTTGACTCTGCTGTTATCTACATAGAATGTTATGGTGTTGTTGTTTCCTTCTTCAAGGTTTATTGTTTCAGGAAATGTGATGCATGCATGTGTTTTTCCTGAAGTTACATCTCGAATGCAAGTTTCTTCGTCCAATTCAAGTACAACTTCCGTGCCTGCTTCTTCTATTGCATTAATGAATTCGCGCGCCGATGTCTGTGATGGGGCGTACGCACTTACTTTAATATCAAGTTTTGCCGTATTGTTGAAAGCCAAACCAACAACCAGTATTATCAATAAAGGTCCGAGGATTAGTCCAAGGAAGCTTCCCTTGCTTCTGAACAGGAGCTTGATGTCTTTTCCAACTGTTTCTACTATCTTCACTTGCCATCACCCGTCAACTGAATGAAGATATCATCAAGACTGGGACTTCCCACTGTGAGGTCTATTATGCTCTCATGGTGCCTTTCGAGAAGGGGTAGCAGTTTTCTCAACGTGTGTTCGGGATTCTGCGTGAGCAGGATCATTCTCCCTTCTTTCACGCTGCCGTTCTCGAACTCATGCAAGAAACTATTGTACTCCCCCGGATAACTTTCAAGTATGATTTGTTTGTGCTTTCCATGTTTCTGCTTGAGCGTGTGCGGACTCCCCATATCCAGTATTGCCCCTTCGTGCAGTATTGCTATTCTATTGCATAGTCCTTCAAGCTCAGTAAGGTGATGGCTTGCCAATATTATTGTTGTACCCCGTTGGTTTATCTTACGAATTAAGTCCCATATCTGGTTTCTAAGCACGGGATCCAAATCAGCAGTGGGCTCGTCCAGAAAAAGCACAGCAGGATTGTGAATCAAACTACAGGCAATGTCCATTCTTCGCACCATGCCTCCGCTTAATTTCTTTGCGGGAAGATGCCTGAACTCTTCCAGATTCATAAGCTTGAGTAGCGTTTCCGTATTCCTTTGGATGCTTCCTGGCGTCAGGTCATAGAGGTTCCCGAAATAAATAAGATTCTCCTGCACAGTCAGTTCTGGGTAGAAGCTAGGTATCTGCGCGGCAAAACCATAAAGTCGTTTGAGACGGTCGTGCATGCTCTGTACGTTCCAATATTTTGGCTGTTTGTTCGTCACGAAATGGTCAGAGAACTGTACCTCTCCTTTCTCTGGTTTCAGGAATCCTATTAGAACGTTGAGTAAAGTTGTTTTTCCCGAGCCTGAACTCCCAATCAGTCCTATAATCTCGCCAGGCATGATATTCAAATTAATATTATCAATGACAACATGGCTTCCAAACCTCTTGGTAAGCCCCCTCACTCGGAACGCGGGTTCCATCGCTACAAAGTAAGGCAGACGGTATATAAAGTTTGTTCAGATAAAGCGTTTTGCTTCATATAACTCAATAATCTTTTTTGACAAGGGATACATTGGAGAAGGAAGTTCATCAAGAGGAAACCAATTCCACTGTGTTATCTGGTCAGGCTCCATTACTTTCGGTTCTCCCGTGTGCAGAGTGCAGTGTATGCCAAATGTGATAAAATGTACATCTTGTAGTATTGTCTCCTGAACGCTTATTATTTTTGACTTGACAATTTCAATTCCAGTCTCTTCTCTTGTTTCCCTTGTGGCCCCTTCAAGAATTGTTTCTCCAGTGTCTAGTTTCCCGCCTGGCATCGTCCACGTTCCTTCCCCATGAAGTGCGCTTTGTGCCTTCTTAGGATTATCGTGCCGTCTGCCCAAGAGCACTTTACCACCTCTCAGAATCATAATACCAACGCCCACACCAATCTTGTCCATGTCTTTCTTTGTTACTTTCAAATATTAAAATTTACCGCAAAGCTTTTGTATAGTACCACGCAGAACCGCACATGCAATTCGAATTCTACGTCAGCACCAAACAAAGGCAGGAGTGCATTAGCATCTCTGACAAGGTGAATGACCTGATTTCTCAATCCAAGACAGAAACAGGAATCTGCACGGTGTTCGTGCATCACAGCACAGCTGCAATTTCCGTTATCGAGAGCGCGGACCCGAACATAGGTAAAGATCTCTTTGAGGCGTTGAACAATGCATTCCCCCAGCACAACGGATACAAGCATGATAGAGTAGACAATAATGCCCAATCACATATCCTCGCAACAGTCATTGGCATGAGTGAAGCATTTCCAGTAAGAGAAGGAAAACTTGACCTTGGAACATGGCAGGATGTTATTCTGGTTGAGCTTGATGGACCGAGAGAACGAAAGATTACAGTTAGCGTTGTAAAAGATGATGAATAGCTCTTTTTATCACTTTCAAGCGTAATGAAAACTTTATAAAGCATCATTTGTTGCCAAAAGTATGGTTTTCGAAGATTTAGCAAGCTATTTGTTCCTTGGCAATAACGGCCAGGAATGGGCGTATGCTATTGGCGTGTTTCTTGCAGTAATTCTAGCGTTATACATCGTAAGGTTCACGTTTCTCAAATGGTTTGAACGGCTCGCAAAGAAAACAGCAACAGACATAGATGACATGCTCATTGAAATGCTCAAAGCAATTCACTGGCCATTCTACTGGGTTATTGCTGCCTGGAGTGGTTTGAAGTACTTGACTGCCCATCCAGTGGTTGACCAGGTCATCAATTCCATCCTGATGATTGTCCTGATATTCTATGCTATCCGGGCAACAGGAAAGATTGTTGACCATGTTGCAGAGCGGGCTGCAAAAAGGCGTGCGAAGGAGTCAAATCTAGTGTACGATAAAGTGGCCAAGGATCCCATCGTCAATGTCCTGTCCCTTTTCGTCAAAGGAATCCTCTGGGCTGTTGGTGTTGTTTGGTTGTTGGCTAACATGGGCTTCAACGTTGCTTCACTTCTTGCCGGACTTGGAATCGGTGGTTTGGCAATCGCGTTTGCCCTGCAAAAAGTCCTCGAAGATATCTTCGCCAGTTTCAGCATCTACTTCGACAAGCCATTCGAGATAGGTGATTACATCGTTATTGGGACGGACATGGGTACTGTTGAGAAGATTGGTATAAAGACAACAAGAATCAGAACGCTTCAGGGTCAGCAGTTGGTCGTCAGCAACAGGGAACTCACTGAAAGCAGAGTCAACAACTTCAAGAAGATGGACAGAAGACGCATCGTCTGGAATTTTGGGGTGGAGTACAGCACGCCCGTTCAGAAGCTTGAGAAGATCCTGAAAATCGTTGATGATATTTTCAAAAAGAACAAGATGGCAACATTGGACAGAGTGCACTTCAAAGAGTTCGGCGATTTTTCATTGAATTTTGAAGTAGTATACTTCGTGGAGAGCAAGGAGTACAAAAAGTACATGGATACACAACAGGATGTGAACTTTGAACTCGCGAGACGCTTCCAGAAGGAAAAGATTGAGTTTGCCTTCCCAACCCAGACAATTCACGTTAAGAAGTAAAAACATCTGGGTAAAGACACATGCGTCCTCTTGGATGTTTTTCATCCTGAAATTTATCTATATAAACTCAGTTTGAACAGCAATACATTTGTAGAACAAATTTCAGAAATAAAAAACAATTGGAAATTAGTTACCAGTTGTCGTCATCATCTTTGTCGTCGTTATCGTTATCATCATCAAAATCGTCATCATCATACTTCATTTCCCACGCCATTTTGTATACCTCCAATGAATGAACGTTCATATTGGGTTGTTGCAGTGCGGACAAATAATACTTAGACCGATGGTCTTCTTGACCTTCTTTATGGGTTTTCCGCAGTGCGGACATTTTGTTGCGTTCATACTTCCTCGGTATGGTTCCAGGCCGCCCCTCTTTCGAGGAGCGGCTAGACCATAAAATTTACTTCTTCTT
>JBDRGA010000050.1:0-5816 GCA_043818175.1 Candidatus Woesearchaeota archaeon
GTATCATTAACTGAAACATTACTTGGCGTGACGTTGAGGTAATCCAGCACAAGTAGCCTGGCCTCTGAAGAAAAGTTTGTATCAGTCATTGACTTGTTCAAAACGAAGGCAGCATAAGCCCTAAAAGATGGTGATGAAGAATTAGTTACCACTGGAATTCTTGAGCACTGTTGCGATATGTTTCCAGTAAGGAGAGGCAATGGCAAACCCGAACCATTTCCTGAAAGATATAGCATAGTCTCGTATAACACGATCTCAGATGCAATATTTCCAGCATAGTCAGAAAGAGCGCGAGAGGTGTTACTTTCAAGTACTGCTCGTCTATTAGAAATACTTTCAGCCACATCATTTGCCTTGGATATTGAAGAATACTTTTGAGAAGCGAGCAAAGAAAGGAAATAATCTGCATCTGCAGACAATTCATTCCACGAAACAGCAAGTGAAGGGTATGAATAATTCAGCATGTTTGAAAGATAAAGATATCTCGCCCTGGAATCGGAAATTGAGCGCGCATCATTGAGAACGGTATTGTATGAATTAATTGAATCATTCGCAGAAACCAACGCTGAATCAACAACAACTGTTTCAGAATTCATACTTTTGCTCAGATATTCAACAAGCTGTGATGCACGCGAAAACTGTGAATTTGCATAGGCAGACCTTGCTTCACCTGCAGAAGTTTGTAACACACGTGCATCCTCCAGTATTATTAAAGCTCTTGTTTGTGTTAATTTAGCGTCGTTAACAAAACCTAGTTGACCTAAATCTGAAGAAACATTGTTTAAAGCGATGCCTATTGAATAAACGCGATTAATCGAAGAGAGAAGATTAGGCAACAACAAATCCACAAACGCAATTTCAGTCTTGTCCTCGGAACTAAGATGATACCTTACAAGAATAAGACTGGAGGCAATTGCGGGCTTGCCCTCAGAACAAGCAGCAGTTGCCTTGTTCTGACAGGAAGCTTCAAGCACGTAAGGAATTATTCCTTCTCCAGTCTTGCTAATACTGACCTTTGCACTTGCCGTGAACATTTGGCCATTCTTGACTGTCATTGATGCATTTGAAATGGCATCGCCTGTTTCTGCATTCCTAAATACATAATTGCAAGACATACTGCAGAAAGGTGCGCTTTGAGCTAACAAAGTCGCGTTGAGCATGAACGCTGAAGTACGCTGCACCTCCAAAACTGAAGGAGCAGATACAATATCAAGTGTAGCGTCACCTTTGATTACGAACCAGGAACGAAGCGCGACCATTACAATAGCACATAGAACGACAAATAATGCAACAAGGAACACAAAAAGCTTCCTGTGAGTACGAATCCAGTTGCGCATATTGTTACAACGTGATTTTAGTATATAAGTATTAGTAATAAAAGAACAAAAACATTAGTTCGAGAGCATCGCCAAGTGGATGTCGTCATACAATTCTCTTATGGCGTTGTAAAGCAATGCTTTCTCGTGGCTTGAGAACTTACCCTTGCTGAAGTCCCCTTTGAGTTTATTGTAAACCCGTTTGGCCTCTTCCACATCACCCTTTGCAATAATGTCCCTGCAACGGTTTATCTCATCATAAACCTGGTGGTGTGCTTTTGGTGCGTCAGAAGGCATCTCAACTCTGTCAGGGTTTATCTCCTTGAGCTTCTGCGCCAGGTATTTGTGGAAGACACCCTTCTCAGCAGCTGCCTTTTCTTCGGCAACGTCAGCTTCTTCCTTGCTAAGGGCGACCTTCTTTGTTGTTATACTTTCAGCCTTCTTCTCGAGCAGAGCATCCTTTCTGGTCAGGGCAGCTTCCCTTTGTGTCAAAGCAGTTTCTCTCTGGATGACCTTCCTCAGTTTACTGTCAATTGCAGAAGCTTTGGCAACCATCTTCTTTGCGTGCGCTTTATCTGCCTGGAGTTTTGTACGTTCCTTCTCAAGCTCTTTTAACTTGAACTCGTACTTATCCTGTATGCCCTTGGCCTTAATCTTCTCCTGCTCCACAACTTGGACTTCGTCCTTCTTTCTCTTGTCCCATGCAGATTCTGCTTCCTTAACAATGGATTCGCGCTTGCGCATCGCTTCCCGATGTGCAACGGTTTCCTTTGCAATCTGGTCCTTGATTGTCTTTTGCTGTTCTGTCAGCTTCTTAACGTCAGCATCAAGATTGGCTCTAACTCTCTTATCTCTTGCTGAAATCGCAGCTTCCTTTGCGGCCATAGCTCTCTCAAATCGCTTAAGTCTCAAATGAATCTTGGCTTCGCTCATCGATTCAATATCAAGAAGCTCTTGCTCCTTGGAATCAATAATTGATTCACGCTCTTCAAGCTCCTTCTTCTTGAGCTTGAGCTTTTCAATGAGCACCAAATTTTCCTCTTTTCTTGCAAGAAGCTCCTTCTTCTTCGCTTCAAGCTGTTTCTGCATTGTTACTTCATGCTGCTTCAACAACTTGAGCAAATCCTGCTTTGCAGTGCTGGAGCGCATCTTCTGCGCCAGTTTCTCTTCTCTAAGAACGTCCTTGACCCATTGTGCAAAATCATGCCGGTTGTTCGTGACATGGTACTCAAAGATGGACGGGTCCATCTTCTCAACAGCATTAACAAGGTCCTTGAAACTCTTCAAGTACTGTCCGTTTTTCAGAACAAAGTAATTCTGAGGGTGCACTTCTGAAGGTTTTTCTGAAGTTAGAACCTTAGTTATGTCCTCGTCAAGAGTTTTGTTGTTGCTATGAATGTCCTCGAGGAAACCATCAAAGTCTCTATCAACATTTACTTTAGCTGCTTTCTTGACTGCCTTCTTAGCAGTTTTGACATTCTTTGCAGTCTTCTTTGCAGGAACGGACGCTTCGATCTCCTTCTTTAGGCTCTGCACTTCGGCATGCGCCTTCTTCTCAGCCTTCTGCACAATATGTTCTGGAAGCTCGGACTTGGAATCATCAAGCTCCAGTGCAGGAATATCTGGCAAGGGCATTTGATCCTCGAGTTTCTTCTGCATAGGAGGTAATTGCTTCTTTGCTTCCTTTG
The DNA here is from genome assembly GCA_043818175.1 of Candidatus Woesearchaeota archaeon. Lineage (GTDB taxonomy): Archaea > Nanobdellota > Nanobdellia > Woesearchaeales > JBDRGA01 > JBDRGA01. Next base: position 3,005 of record JBDRGA010000050.1, read on the forward strand.
GCTGTTTCTTTGAAGGAAGGTGTTTTGTAACAGGCAAAGGTTTCTCTTTCTTCAGAGCTTGCGCTATCTCATCTTGTGGTGATTGCGCGGGTTCCCAATCTGGAAGATCAGGAATATCAGGAAGCTTTCCAGAATCCTTTGGCTCTGGAGCACGAATATCAGGCAGTTCATCCACGTCAGGCAAATCAAACTGAGCATTACCAAGATCAGGAAGCTCAGTGGCAAGCTTTGCCTTCATAGCATCCTCATCAAAGGACTCTTCTGTCTTCATTTTGTCAGTCTTTCTTGCAAGCTCCTCGATGAATGCATCAGTATCGCGGTCGCTATTCTTCTCTGAACTAGGCGAACGCTTGAATAGGCTCTTGAAGAATCCCTTCTTGTTACCAGTGTATGCTGGTGGCGTCGGCGGTACGACGTCTTCGTCCATATCAACTCACCCCCTAATGCTCAAAAACGCCAACTCCCATTTATATACTTTTTGTAATGGAGCAAAGAACATCTTTATAAAATAGAAAGAAGGAGGATAAAGAATGAATATCCAGTCCCTGAACGATGCGTCCAGCAAGGCGGAAAGTAAACTTGCATACCTAGAAAGCGCGTACAAAAATCAGAGACACAATATTGTAAAACGAAAAAGCCAAGTGGAAGAACTGGACTCAAAACGCATTGCAAGTTTCGAAATTCTTGGGGAAGCATTACAAGAATTAAAAGAAGAAACAAGATTGCTAGCACTAGACATAATGAATCTTAGGCACTCGTTTGCTTTCGTAATCGACCGCGAGAAACTCGATGACGTGAAAGAGCTTTTGTCTCCAAGGAAAGTACGCGTTTGAGTGCCTTAATGGCAACTTCCACTTGATTCTTCTTGGGTGGTTTGGTTGTTATCTTCTGCGTTAAGAGACCAGGACCAAGAATAATCTTGAGGAGAATGCTCTTGGGATACTTATGACTTAAACGAATTGCCTCATAACTAATACCGCCAATGACTGGAAGCAACAATATTCTGAAAAGATACTTTTCCCAGAAGCTTGCTCCGAATGGGATTATGAGATAGACGATGATGCTGAGTATCAAAGTAAAGAGTATGAAACTTGTTCCACATCTTCCATTAATCGTGGTAAATGGCATGCAATTCTTTACAGTAAGAGGTTTTCCTGATTCATAACAATTCACAGCCATGTGCTCAGCACCATGGTACTGGAACATTCTTCTAATGTCCTTCATGTAACTTATCAACCATAAGTACCCAACAAGAATCAGAATCTTAATCAGACCATCTGCAAGGTTAAATAGGAAATTATTGTTTCCAAGGTAAGGAGAAAGCAACGTAGCACCAAGCAACGGCACCAATTTAAAGAAAACAAGCGCGAACCCTAAACTTAATGCAAGAGTCAACGAGATTTCAAGTGCCGTCAATTTCTCATCTTCCATGTCCTGGCTTGCGTTGGCGCTCCAAGACAACGCTTTAATGCCCAGAATCATCGTTTCAAAAAGAACAAAAGCGCCTCTAATGAATGGCACGTTAAGCCATTTGTTCTTCACGCTGAGAAATTCGTGCTTGGAAGAAGTAATCGCAATCTTGCCTTTTGAAGTTCGCACGGCAACCGCCTGATAATGAGGGCTTTTCATCAAAACACCCTCCATTACTGCCTGCCCACCAAAAACCAGCTGCTTCCCCATGTTTAGAGCGAAGCCGACAGGTATATAAGAATTACGGACTTTCAGTCTAACATGGATAAAGTATCGGACGAACTCCTGGACAAGTACTTCAATATAACCAAGGAAGCATTGGATGCAATAGCAAAAGCAGGCATTGATGAGACAAGGAAGAAGCAGGCCTTGGACTTCCAGGATATGGCTCAACGTTATTACGATGACGGTCAGCACTTCAGAAGCAAGGGAATGAAGACTACTGCCTTTGCGGCAGTGAATTACGCACACGGATGGCTTGATGCGGGTGCGAGAATTGGTTTGTTCAAAGTCAAAGACTCAAGGCTTTTTACTGTCGACGATTCCTAATGTTTGAGCCAGAATGGATGACAATAAAGCATCGCATTGCATCACAGGTACTTGTGTTGGAAGAACGGCAACTTCAACGTCATTAATCATTATTAACACACCTGTGTACTCACCATGAACCAAGTTTGTTCCTGTTAATCGTATATGTCCTTTTCCTTCAACATACTGGTCAGGCAGCACGTGGAATCCATGCCTTACCCCCAGTCCCAAATCGCGTTGTTCAGGCGTGTGCTTTCCGAAATACAAGGTTTCATCCTTATGAGCTGCAACGTCATACGTGGGTTTATCAGTAGGGAAAGCAGGATTTTCTTGGTCTGATGTAACTTTAATTGGCTTGGCCTTCCAGAACGAAGCACGACGAGCCCTCGGATCAATATCCCTTGAAGTCCTTGCTTTCCAAGAATCTATATCCTTATGACTTCCAATTAGAGTATAACCATGCTCAAACATCCCCACTTCCAAAATATGACCTTTTCCTTCAAGAAGATTTTCTATATCATTCAAATCATACCATCCAGACACACCTGCACGTATTATTCCGCGTCTCATGGATTCAGAATCTCCAGTCACAGAAACTGAAAGGTCTGCCCGCACATAAGCTTCCAGATTGTATGCAGGACCAAATCTTAATACAGGAGGCACATCGTACTTGAAAGAGCGTCTGGCTCTGAATCTGATCTCCGTCAGCTGCCTATATTTTTCATCCAGAGTCCCAACAACACTGGCCGCCAGAGTCTCATCAGTCAACTCTCTTGTGAATACAGGCAATAAAACAATATCCCCCATTTTAATC
>JBDRGA010000051.1:0-17542 GCA_043818175.1 Candidatus Woesearchaeota archaeon
GGAGTTCTGAGGTGTGCTCTTCCTTTCTCCTTTCGTTTCTTGACTAAACAAATTTAGCAAATCAGATATGAATATCTAAATCCTTTTAAAAAAAACTAAAAACACCCCCGCATGTACGCCCCCCCCCCCCCGAAAAAAGCAACTCAGGTACTCTCTACCAACAAATCTCATCATCAAAAAACCTAAAACTCGCGTTCGAGAATGCAAGACGGTGAAAGACAAGAAAACAATACGTGATTGAATTTGAGGAAAAACTTGACGAAAATCTTCGTATTCTAAGGCAGGAACTCACAACCAGAACGTACCGGCCAAACCCACTGATAACGTTCATCATCAGAGATCCAAAAACCAGAAAGATCAGCAAATCTGACTTTAGGGACAGAATAATCCACCATGCAATCTGCAACATCATTGAACCAATCTTTGACAAAACATTCATCCACGATTCATACGCGAACAGGAAAGGAAAGGGCACGCTCGCAGCTATAAAACGTTTCGACAGTTTCAAGCGAAAAGTGTCGAAGAACAACAAGCCATGTTATTTTCTCAAAGCGGATATTAAACACTACTTCGACACAGTTGACCACAACATCCTTATCAATATTCTCAATGAAAGAATCAGAGACGAAGACACCATACAACTCATAACAATCGTTCTCAGGAACCACAAGACAAAAACACCAGGAAAGGGAATGCCTCTTGGCAATCTCACCAGCCAGTTCTTCGCAAACGTATATCTCAACGAGCTAGACCAATACATCAAACACATTCTGAAAGCAAAATCTTACCTTCGATATGTTGATGACTTCCTCATCGTGCATCATTCCAGAAGAGCACTGTGCAAATACAAGACAGCAATAACCTTGTTCCTTCAACAACGTCTAGGTCTCGATTTGCACCCTGATAAGTCCAGAATCCTAGGACTGGAACATGGCGCAGACTTTTTGGGGTTTCGTGTGTTCTATCATCATAAGCTCGTACGCATGAAGAACCTGAAAAAACACGAAAGAACATTCAAGTTGCTAAAGCAAGATTATGCCAATGGACTCGTCGAACGTGGCAAGATTACTGAAAAGCTTGAAGGTTGGCTTGCCTTCGTAAATCACGCAAACACTTTCAAGTACCAAAAAGCGCTCTTGCGTTCATTTGACTATGCGTTCCCACAACATAAAACACAGCCCGCAACGAAAACACAGCAACATGAACATCTGCGCAGAAAAGTCAGGAATAGCAACCTGCCATTCAGTTCTCAAAAGACATTGCTGCTCCTGAAAAGAGGGTTATCCGTAGAAGAGATTGCAAAACAAAGAAATATCCAGAAGGGCACAGTCTGGAGCCACTTTGCTCAATTAATTGAGCATGACCAGCTTCACCTTTCTCAAATAATGTCAAAAGAAAAAATCAAAACAATACGCGAGAGCATCACCTCGCCAAGAGATCCCAGTAAGGAAATCAGAGCGCACATACCGGATAATACTATAACGTATGACGAGATTGCGTGCGTGCTAGAAAAAATAAAGACCAAAAGTACTGAGAAAGAAGCACACGACCTAACAAAATGGTATCAAAGAACAAACTGCCGGAGAAAGTGCTGCAAGAATCAAGAACAAATACGCCATTGCAAAGAGAAATTCAGAATATTCACAGCAAACAATCCTCTCTTGAAAATGACTAGAAAGGAATTCGTTCATCTCTTCAATGAGAATATGAACATCTGCGTGCTTCCTGAATACGAGAAGAAAAGAGTTGTCTGCTGGAACAGAACGTGACTGTGCCCTCATTCATTGCAAACCCTCCAGCCAAACCAGAAGAACCACTGGACATGTCATCGTAGCGCATAAGAACAACAGCGTTATTCTCTTGGTATGGAAGCAATTGTAATTTCCAGAATGAAACAGGATACGACACAATATAGAAACACATATATACTAAAAGTAATAACACTATTACATAAAGTAACAATCACGATGAATGCCGAAACCAAAATACTCGTGTTTCTTTTGAATAACAGAGAATCAAAACCAACCATACGTAGCATTTCACAAAGCACAAGTATTAATTACAGAATAGTTCATGAAAAAATAGGACAGCTCGAACAAGAAGGCATTATCACCACGACGAAGACAGGAAGCGCACGAACATGCAGCTTAACCAACAAATTCACAAACAAGATCTTCGAAGCAGAATACATGAGAAGGGAAGAAATCCTGAAGAATAAAGATCTGAGAGTTCTACATGAACGCCTTTCTGAACTTCCATTTTCATTCATCGCGTTGCTTTTTGGATCCCACGCAAAAGGAAAAGCAAACAAACATTCAGACATAGACATTCTAACAATAGGAGGCAATGAAAAGGAAATCAAAGCATTATTTTCACTCTGGCCGGGGCCCATTCACCTAACCTCAATAACGTACCAAGAATTCATAGCCATGGCAAGAAACAGACAATTCACAGTAGTAACTGAAGCAATGAAGAACAACATAATACTACTGGAAATCGAAGAATATTATCGCCTCGTATCCCATGTTGCCTAACCAACGAATTAAGGAAGCGGAAGTCAACGTGAAGACGTACCTTGCGGAAGGACTTCTGAAGAAAACACCTGCCAACAAGAATATCATCAAAGTATTCCTCAGCAATGCAAGAGAGAGCCTCAAAGTAGCAGAAGAAATCAATCAACAAAAAATCTCAGCATTATGGACTATTGTGTGTTCGTACTACGCGATGTACTATCATGTTAACGCAGTCCTCAACAGCACAGGTTTCAAAGTTGGGGACAAGATAGTGCATAAAGTAACTTCAGATGCATTAATGGTTTACGTGAGAAGCAAACTGCAATCATCTCTCTTGGAAGAATATGAAGAAACGATGGAAGAGGCAATGAGCCTTGCAGGTTCAAAAGCGGATGAAATCATAGAATCCTTCGATTATGAAAGAATCAAGAGGAGCAGAATCCAGTACCAAACTCTTGAACAGGACAAACAAACCAAAGCAGCTACCTCACTGAAAAGAGCAAAAGAGTTCTCGAAAGAAATGGATAAACTACTATTGGAGAATACTGCCAAGAAATGGAATACAGGACAGGAATAGTATCTTGATGCTGTACTGTTATGAAAAGCCCAGATTCGGAGCTTGGTGTCCTCACCCATTATTTTCAATATTGAAAATAATTACCCTTATAAACCCCTGCCTAATTCTTCGATTCCCGCAATCACTCCTTAGGGAGGAGGGACGAAATGGACAAGAAACAAATCGAGGAAGCTCTCAAGAAGGCAAAGGAAGGCCAGGAACGAAAGTTCAAGCAGAGCATCGACCTCATCGTCAATCTAAAAGACCTTAATCTCAAGAACCCGGAAGAGCAGGTTGAGTTCTTCGTGAACATGCAGCACAGTAATGGAAAGAAGCACAAAGTCTGCTGCTTATCAGGTCCTGAACTCTTGGCAGAAGCGAAAGCACATTGCGATACAGTACTTGAACAACATGATTTCGAGAAACTGGACAAGAAACAAATTAAGAAACTCTCACAAGAGCACGACTGGTTCATTGCCCAGGCAAACATCATGCCAAAGGTAGCAACAACCTTCGGTAGAGTCCTTGGACCAAGAGGAAAGATGCCCAATCCAAAGGCAGGATGCGTAGTTCCTCCCAAAGCAGCGCTCGGGCCCCTAACAGAAAGACTCCAGAACACGCTTAAAGTATCAGCAAAGAAAGCACCTACAATCATGCTCAAGGCAGGCCACGAAGGCCAGGATGAAAAGGAAATAGTGGATAACATCCTGCTTCTTTACGACCAGATAGTACATCACTTACCAAATGAAGCTAACAATATCAGGAGCGTTCTGCTCAAGACTACAATGGGAGCGCCGGTGAAGCTACAATGACTGAAAAAAGCAAGAATCGGGTAGCTAAGGAAAAGGAAGTGCAGGAATTTGCTGCGCTCGTAAAACAGTATCCTGTTGTAGGTATAGTAAACATGCAGAACCTTCCCACACCGCAACTACAGATTATGCGGGAATCTCTTAGGGGAACAGTACTCCTCAAGATGACCAAGACAAGGATTCTGAGGCTCGCTCTGAAAGAATCAGGAAAGGAAAACGCACAGGAACTGGAAAAGCACCTCAAGGGCATGCCCGCTCTGCTCCTGACTAAAGAAAGCCCATTCAAACTATACAAGACACTTAAGAAGAAGCAGTCTGCAGCACCAATAAGGGGAGGGCAGGTCGCGCCCAACGACATAATCATTCCAGCAGGCCCCACTCCATTCGCACCAGGACCAGTTATTGGAGAACTGGGAAGGTACAAGGTCAAAACAGGAGTAGAGAACGGAAAGATTGCAATAAAGGAAGATGCTGTCGTTGCAAAGGAAGGCGCAGTAGTAAACGCTGAACTTGCAGGACTCCTAACAAGATTAAGCATCAAACCTATGAAAATAGGTCTGGACCTTAAGGCAGTGCTTGAAAACGGAGAAATTCTGACTAAAGAGGTCCTTGATGTGGACGAAGACGCGTACATCGCAGACCTGACAAGAATGGCTTCAGAAGCTTTCAATTTGGCTATGTTTGCCGGAATCACAAATGACGAAACGATCAAACCACTCTTGCAAAAAGTATTCCTGGAGAGTAAGACACTAGCCCTGGAAGCAAACATCATGACAGACCTCACAGCAGGAATGGTAATGGAAAAAGCAGAGAGGGAAATGCTTGCTTTGAAAGGACAGTTGAACCTGCCCGAAGTAACGAAGGAAAGCAAACCTGAATCGCCTAAAACCAAACCACCAAAGAAAGAGGAAGCAAAGCCTGAAGAGAAGAAAGAAGAAAAAGTGGTAAAGCAAGAGGAAAAAGCTGAACCCGAGAAAGAACAGGCTGTGAAGAAGGAAGAACCAAAACAAGAAGAGCCTGTTGAAAAGAAAGAACAACCTGAAGAAAAACCTACTCCAAAGGAAATCAAACAAGAACCAAAGGAGCCCGAAGCAAAAGCAGAGGGAGAAACTGAATTGGAAAAGAGTATAAAGGAACAGGGAACACAGACACAGCAGTTCAGCGAAGAAGACAAGAAGAAAGCAGAGGAGTTCGTAAAGAACCTTACTGAGGGAAAACTCAATAAATAAAGTTCAATAGGAGGAATGACGATGGAATACGTATATGCTGCAATGCTCCTGCACAAAGCAGGCAAGAAGATTGATGACGCTTCAGTCAAGAAGGTCCTAGAGGCCGCTGGAGTTCAAGCCAACGACGGAAGAATCAAGGCGCTGGTGGCTGCCCTCGACGGTGTTAACATCGAAGAAGCAGTCAAACAAGCAGCAGTGGCTCCCGTAGCAGCTGCACCCGCTGCAAAGGCAGAAGAGAAGAAGCCCGAAAAGAAGGTCGAGGACACCAAGAAGTCCGAAGAACAGGCAGCAGCAGGACTGGGCGCGTTGTTCGGCTAAATCTTTTTATTCACTTTTTTTAAAGGCACACCATGACTGACACCGACCAGGAGGCCAAAGACCTCCAGAAAGAAGTAGTAGACCTTAAAGGGAAGCTTGACGAGCTCAACACTCTCAAGGAAGCCTGGTTCACCAAGAAAGAAGCACTGAACCAGAAGATTTCTCAAAAGATACAGGAGCTGTCAGGCTCTAAAGCTAAGAGGAACGAGCTTACCCATACAGTTCAGGAACTGAAGAGCAAACGCGATGAACTCAATAAGAAAATAGCTGACCTTAATGCTGAAGTAAAAGAACTGAAGAAAGAATATGATAAACAGAAAGGCAGTCACGACGTAAAGGTTTCTCCCGGCAAACTAAAACAGGACATAGACCGTCTAGAGTACAAGATTGAAACGGAACCAATGGGCTTCGACAAGGAACAAAAGCTCATGAAACAAATCCGTGTTTTAAGAAAAGAATACAACGCAGTCAAGGATGTTGGAGGCACGTGGGAAAAGATAAAGGACAAAATAAACGAAGTCAGAGATTTGAGAAGAGATGCTAATGATTTCCATAGGCAGCTTCAGGAAAGAGCAAGGGCGTCACAGGAATTCCACGAATCACTCATCGGCGAGTCAGAGGAGATAAAGAACCTCAAAGATGAGGAAAGAGAAGCGTACAAGAAATTTATCACGATAAAGGAAGAGTTCAACAAACTGAACAAACAATTGAAAGAAAGGGTCGACATCCAACACGAAATCAGACACGCCTCACAAGAAGCAAGCGCAGCAGCAAGAGCCGCAGCAAACAAAGAAGCAAAGAAGAAATTACAGGCTTCAGCAGAAGAAGTAAAAGAGAAATTAAGCAAGAAGAAGAAGCTCACAACAGCAGATATCTTGGTGCTTCAATCGGTAAGCAATGATGACGAGGAAGAATAATTCTACGCGTTCTTCAATACCAAATCCACATCTTCTTCGCGCCATCCAGTGCCAAGTAACCTGGCCTTGATGTAGTCCTCGGGAGCGCCCTTGGTTCGCGCCTGCTTGACATAGGTGAATATTGACGCGTAATCTCTTCTTAGTTCAACGAGTCTTGCGGAGGCAGTCTCATGCTTAGGCCTGTGAACAACCAGATACCCTCCGACCACAAGGAGCGCCAGGATAAATATCCCTACGAGCACATAGCTTAGGATAGGACTCTGCTCCACGACAGGTTCATCAGGAACACCCCCCAAATCATCTCCTTGATTATCTATACTACCTGGTTGCTCTTCAATAGGCGGCACTATCTTGTTTCCGAGTACTGCAAAATTACCAACTGTCGAGTAGGTTGAAATGAATGTGGTTGCGCCCCCAATACTTGCCCTTCTTGTTGTAGAAACACGAATTGGTGTGTCGCCTCGCAGATAATACAACGAAACATCTTCATGCGTTTCCAACCATGAATCATCTATTTCAAACGTTATTCTTGAGCTGACTATGCCTGCTCGGTTTGGAACGAGCGAGAAAGCACTAAACATTTCCATACCATTTGTGGGTGTGTAGCTGAACTGTCGCAGTCCGAGTTCCAATGTCTCATAACCCGAGTACCTGACGAAAACTGAGTCAACCAAGCCACCAAATTCAAACGTCTTCTCCCTCAACCCGTCAGTCGATAGATTCGCCGGAGGGAATGCTCCTCCGCCTCCTCCACCACCGCCACTGCCACCACCCGTATTTGGCGCAACGTAGGTATCAACTACTGTTAATATCTTGGCTCCTGTGATATTGGAAAGTCCAAGCTCTCGCTCAACAGTACCATTGAACGTGAACTCGATATCATCGCTGACTGCTGGCGCGTTAACGGTATACGCAAGAATTGTGTTGGCTGAGTTTGGAAGTGACCAGTTGATATTCTGACCAATAATAGTCCCATTCGGAGCACTAAGTATAGTAAATCCAGCAGGAACTGTTTCTCGTATAATCGAGGGCTTGTCTGATGTGTTTACCAGTATTGTGACTACTCTTTGAGTTCCTTCATTCATGTATGGAGGTACTATGCTTCTTACGGCTGCGCCTGAAATGTCCAGAATTGGCACGAAGGCGAAGACACCCTGCGCTGCAATCGTTGCGGCATTAGTTCCATCGAAGAACTGGGCAGGACCTGCCAAAATCACTTCTCCTCGACATACAATTGGAACCTGAGGAATAACAGTAGTTCCAGAACATGATGTGGAATTACATGGAATAACGAAAGGAGGGAATTCTGCACTAATAATGTTAAAGGAGCATGTATCCGCAAGATTTGATGCAAGAACAGAAAGGTTTCCATTGTTGCATTGTGGAGACACCGATCCTTCAACGGCTAGAGTGTCTCCTGCATTACACCCAATAGCACCACAGGATGGCGTGATTGACGCGTTGAATAACGTGCATGATTCAATCTGGCAAGTGCTGCTGCAATCGTCCCAGTCGACTAAATTACCATCATCACATTGTTCTCCAAAAGGAACTTGGGTATCGAGATGTGTGTCGCCACAAACAGGGGTGTATGGTGCACAATTGAGTGAGCAGTCGGCAGATGTTGGGGGGAAAGGATAACCCGCAAGACCCCTAGCATATGGGTCAAAACAAAGCCAGTCCCCGTATGTAACCACACCATCACCATCAACATCAGCAAGAAGATTGGTTGAAACCGACGTGTAGTAATTGTTGAACGACATAATATCAGAAATGTCAATAGTACCACTATCGTCATAATCCATCACATAATCCACGTTGCTGCAGTCAGGCAATGGTTCTTCAACTGTAATTGTGCTAGAGGAATCTCTTGTCTCGGGAGAAGTCTCGAATTGAAACGAGCCATTTAGAATGTAGTCACCTGGAGTTATGGGCGCGCGCAAGGTGTAGGAAAGAGTTATGTTGGGAAGTGCGTTGTTTTCATCCAGAGCAAGCCACTTAATGTGACCAGGGTCATCAATCGCATTTCCACTGTTTGCATGTATTACCATGAAACCAGAAGGAATTACCTCCTCGATTAGATAGAAATGCTCAGCATTTGGCATTTCTACTTGCAAAGTCACATCAAAATCAGCTCCTGGATTTACAGATACTGGAGCTGTTCGTTGCACATAAGACTCTCCAGGGAGAGCACCTGCCCGGCCCACAATATTCACGATGCTTGGAGCCAGAAAGAGAAGCCCGATTACCACTAGAAGAAAGAACAGAAACAAAGTATCCTTTGCCTCGAAGGCAGGGTCAATCTGCATGGTTCTCCAGACAATACGTCATATATAAATCCTACTAGCGAATCCTCTTATTCAAGCGTTCCCTGTGCTTCAAAACCAGAATTAACACACCCACAATCAGCAATAGAAGTATGATGTACTCGAAAATTACCATCTTGACCTCAGATATAGGTATTCCAGGCTCAACACGAGTTGTGAGAATTATCTTCTCCTGAAAACCATCACTGAACACAGTTAAGTAAAATACATGATTTCCTGAAGCATCGGCCAGAGGAGTTATCTCCAGAACTACTGTCTGAGATGCACCCTGTGGAACAACAAGCACTGTACCTGGCTCAAATGAAACAGTACCGAAATCAATACCCTCAACTTCAATAGTGTATTGTCTGCCTCTTGATTCTTTGTTGGTAATCGTAATTGGGTAACGGGCAGTCTCTCCAACTCTAACGTCTTGTATTTCGTAAACGTCAATCAAGGTTGTCCTGTTCTCTTCCTGGCTACACGTACCTTCCATTACGTTCAGAGGCTGTTCACGCCAAACCTGTGCTGGAGCATCTGCTGCTAGAAAGTCAGCAGTCAAAACTAAATGATACGTGCCAGATGGAAAACATGATGGAATACGCAGAGTTATCTCGCCAGAATATGAAGAGCCAGGCTCAAGAAATCCCACAGCCATTATTTGTTGAAGCCCGGAATCAGGAATTGAAATGCCTACCCGCACATTGTTAGCAGGAAAACCAAGATTGTTCTTCAACTCGTATGAAGCTACGACAGAACGACCCCCAGAAATCTCATTCTGATATGAGACTGATGAAAACACTAAATCACAAGCATCCCCAACACCATCCCTGTCAACGTCACTTTGGTCTGGATTCTCAACAAGAGGACAATCATCTGCGTCATCAGGCGTTTTATCACAATCAGTATCAACCAAGAGACCATGACCTGTGCTTATGCTGCACGTGCCAGGATGCTGCGGTCCATTGGGACCAACGTAAGGCGCTGGAACCCATCCCTGATCGACAACAGTGAACTTCACGTAGCATTCATCTTCCCCTGTGCTGTCAACTAGGAAGAACCTTAATTTTTCGCTTCCAACCCACGGAGGATACTTTGGATAGTCTATCGTCGTAATATTGTCCTTGTTAATTCTGACAATTAAATCGTGCATTCCATCCACACCCCACTTGGCGTCTGGTTCTGCACGAATTACGTAATCATTCAGATGTATTGCCTTGAAACCCTCACCAATCTCAATAACCTGGTCGGATATTGAATCCATTCTGGGCATTGCCAGAACAACTGGAACGAGCAGAACGAAGAGCAGAAATCCTATGAGCTTCATAACGTCCATTTACGGAGTAGATTATAAAAGGATTGTGGTCAGGGATTCCAGTGGAATACCAAACCGCCGTACGTATCTTTGAGCTTCTCGTGGGCTGTTCCTATGCTGTCATCAAGAATCTTGTCCCTTGTAAAATTGCCCCAATTGTGACCTCCAACAACGCCCACCTCCAAAGAACCCTCATCACGAGGTCCTGCAACAAGAACGTTAATTCCCAACTGTGCACCGTGTATTCGTCCATGGAAGTCAAGGGAGTCCCTATTCAATCGCTCTGAAGCTGGTCCTGTTAGGTCTCCATCGCTGAAAAGCCATTGAGTGTAAGCTCCACCTTCAACGGAAAGGTTACCCATGTTGGCCTTTCCCTTAAAGTAGACCTGAGGATCAATGCTGACTCTACTATCCTTCAAATCCTGAGAATAATGATTGATTCCAAAACCTGTCTGCGCACAGAATGGGTTGAATACCCACCATTGGTACACCTGAGAATCATCTCTTTCGGAAGCATAACGTTGTATTCTAAACGTTCCACCCGCGCCCAAAATAGCGTTGTTATCAGTGAACGTGCCTGCCATGATTCTTGCGTCAGCTCTGATGTCGAATTCATCAGCAGTTAGCTTCTGAGATGCAAAATGATCACCGTAAACACTCCTTCCTGTTATCTCCTGAACTTGATTGTTGTACTGGAATCCAAGAGCACCACCAAGCGCAACTGCGTTCTTCCAATCAAGGCGTCCTTCACCAAGCACGGAGAACCTTGTTCCTCGAATATCAACATCCACGCCATTTCCTAGCGCTGCGTCATATGCGACACCATCACCGACAACGGTTGGCACGATATCAGCTCTTACTTGCCAGAGTGGTTGCTGGTATCCTATCATGAATGGTATTGAAGCAGTATTGGAAACCATAGTATTACCATCATTATTTATTGAAAGACGACCATATCTAAGACCCAAATCGACAATTAATGGCGTTCTGGGAGATCCAGGGTAGAACCTCGAGTCCTGCTGTACCAACCCATCCAACGAAACTGGAGTCCTTCCATGTCTACCACGAGTGCCTCTCTCTTGGTGTGGAACTCGTGATTCCTCACACGATTCACGCTCTTCATCATGCTTTCGTTTCTTCCCATCCTGCATTCTATTCTTTGCGTCATTTCCAGAATAGATGGTAACTGTGTTTCCGTCCTGCACGACCTGAACTACCCCGTTCTTTGGAGGTGTAATTACAATCTGATTGCTCGATGAGTACGTCTTTCCTTCACCCACAGTTAAAGTGTCTGTTGCGATTCCTGTTGATACTGAGTCCTGCGAACCACCAAGGCAACCCTCCAAAGATTGTGTTTTTTCTGCCCCCTTCATTGGTTTCAGAATTGGATGGTAAGTGCCTTCCAATCCTGCAAGATGCGGTGCGAAAGGAAGTCTGTACTTTGAAAGCTCAGAGCATCCTAGATCTTTCTGAACTAGAAGAGTTATTGCTTCGCTCACTGAACCATTGTACACTGCTCTTTGAACGAGCATATCTGCTTCGGGATAAGTAATACGGAAATCTTTGGTAAGCGCGTTAAGGTCTGAGTTCTTATTGACTGTGATAAATGCGCCTTCAGGGGTTGTGAACTTAACCAGTTGACCTGGCTCCAATCTTGGAGAATAAGGTACAGGGTCTCCACCACTGTTGTCCAAGGCATAAACCAAGTTGCCTTCTGTTCTGTTCGTCCAGATATCCAGAAATGTCCTGCTAACTGGTTCTCCCTCAAGCTTTATTTCTTCACCGTCTCTGTGATAATTGTAAACTTCAGCCCACGTACCGCCAAATGTTCTGGAAGCTGCTTCTACCTGAATTGTGGTGGTGCAATCCTTCGTTTGTTTGGCTGCGAGGGCAGCAGAAGGTATTACTGCTGTTGCCAAGGCTGCGCCAAGAGCAACTCTTGCAGCAGTCCTGTTAAAAGCAGTCCTAAACCTCATATTACCACTAGGCAATGAGTACACGTTTATAAAGGTTGTGAGTGGGAAGACCACATTTATAAACTCACGTCGTCAACCAAGGCAATGGAACGGGTCTCTGTAATTGGAGCGGGTCCCCATGGAAACCTCGTGGCATGGAAGCTGGCCGAGAAAGGATTCAACGTGCACGTTTACGAAGAACATAAGGAAACAGGCGTTCCAGTTGCATGCACCGGGCTCCTAAGCGATACAATATCAAAGCACATTATTGTCCCGAAAGAAGCAATTAACGGAAAAATAAACAAGGCCAGAATTCACAGCCCAAACTACTATGTTGACCTTAAAATAATGCCCAACACAATTGTAGATAGAACGAAGTACGACCAGCACTTTCAGAAAATGGCTGAAGAGCAAGGAGCGCAGTACCACCACAACACCAAGTTCATAGGAATCAAAGGAAAGAACCTCATTTTTTCAGAGTCCAAGAACAACACGAAGACCAACATCCTCGTAGGCGCAGATGGTCCCAATAGCACCGTTGCAAAGCAAACAGGACTTTTCGGAAACAGGAAGCACCTCGTTGGAATACAAGCAAGAGTCAAGGGAAAGTACGAAAACAAGATACAATTCTATCCTGCAATAAGCACATACGCGTGGATAGTTCCCGAATCAAAGAACACGGCAAGGATTGGGGTAACGGGCACAGGACAAGTGAGAAAAGACTTTGAAGCATTTATGGGACAAAGAATGAAGAACATCATAAACTACCAAGCAGGTCCCATACCATTGCACGACCCAAAGATAAACACTCAACTAATAACAAAAAATGGTCCAGACACATATCTTATTGGAGACGCAGCAGCACAAATTAAGAACACCACAGGAGGAGGACTGGTTCCTGGACTAATTGCGGGCAACATGCTTGCAGAAAGTATTTCAAAAGGTAGAAACTATCATAAAGAATGGAAGAAGAAACTTGGAAGAGAACTCAAAATGCACTACTTGCTTAGAAATGCACTGAACAGATTTTCAAATGAGGACTATGACACGCTGATAAAAACTGTTAAAAAACCAAGAGTGAAACAAATACTGGCAGAGGAGAGCAGAGATTCACCAACGAAAATGCTTTTGAAACTAGCAATAACTGCGCCAGACCTACTTAGGTTCAGCCCGAAGGTGCTCGCATGATAAAGAGTCTCAGCGTAATAGTTCCAGCGTACAATGAGGAGAAACGACTCTTGAAATCAATGTCGAAGATAATCTCATTCATAAAAGAACTCAAGATTCCAACAGAACTAATATTAGTTGACGACGGGAGCACGGATAAAACAGCAGAAATAGCAAGGAAAGCTGGTGCAAAAGTAATAAGTTACAAACCAAATAAAGGAAAGGGCAATGCAGTAAGAACAGGCGTGTTTGCAGCGAAGAATGAATGGGTTCTCTTCATGGACGCAGACCTCAGCACCCCGCTGAATATGTATCCAAGACTTGCTCAACACTATAAAAACGATTTCATTATAGGAAGCAGGAACATGAAGGACTCAGACATACAACTAGAAAGAGGATGGTTCAGAAAACTGCTTGGAAAAGGATTCCCGCTAATCACCAGAATTCTACTCCTGCCGGGCATTAAAGACACGCAGTGCGGCTATAAGCTCATGAGAACAAAAGAGGCAAAGAAGGTCTTCAAACTCTCAAGAATCAATGGCTTCGGCTTCGACGCTGAAATATTATTCATAGCAAAGAAGAACGGATACTCAATAAAAGAAGTTCCTGTCGTCTGGAAGAACGATGCGGCAAGCAAAGTACACCCCATAAAAGACACGTGGAGAATGTTCTGGAACGTTGTGGGAATAAGAATAAACAACATCAAAGGAAAGTACTAGTGAAAGAATTTTCTAATAACAAGCCGCAACCCGGTGCGCACGCTCTTTGAAAAAGAAGTGGTTCCCTTTGCAATCAACTCGTCGGAATATCTAATTGTTACTGGAACTTCAATATAACGAAGGCCGTGACGCTTTACAAGCTCAACTATCTCAGAGGCGTGCTCAGCATCATCTGCAGTAATGCGCACTTTCTGCGCGGCTGAACGTGTAAACGCTCTGTAACCATTGTGCGCGTCCGTCATTTTAATACCGTAAAGCGCGAAATTGACCAGGATTGCAATCTTAAGCATAATTCTTCTCTTCAGAGGAATATCTGATGTGCGTTTGAGAAACCTGCTTCCAAGCGTGACATCATATTTCTTTCCTACAAGAGGATTAAGAAGCACATGAAGTTCATCGGCATCGTGCTGACCATCCGCATCAAAATGCACAATATACTTCGCGCCATGTTCAAGTGCGAATTCCATTCCTGTCTGAAGCGATGCTCCCTGCCCTCTATTAATTACATGCCTGACAACTCGTGCACCAGCTTTACGGGCAATTGCTGACGTTGCATCTGTACTCCCATCATCAACCACAACAACGTGCACATAACCTCTCTTTCGAAGGCCACGAACAACAGACCCAACTCTTTTTGCCTCGTTAAGTGCAGCGATAACAATCCAAGTGCTCTTCTTCACATCTGACGAGATCATCATTAAACACCTAAAGTCAGCTCATAAAAAAGCCTACTTTTCCCCAAACCAGTCTATGCTCCAGACTATAATTCGGCTTCCCGTAATATCAGTAACGTCGTTAAACTTGGTGAAATGTTTCGTGCCCGCACCATCCAAGAAGAACAGACGCGTGAACATGCTTTGCGAGAGTTCTTGACTCACAAGTATTGCCCTGTGGTTCGCAACGTCATACACGACATCAAGAGAAACTGCTGCCTTCTCCAATGCATATCTCTCCAACGTATCGTTTGTTACTATTACAATTCCAGAAGGCTTTCCAATCTGCCTTGTCAGAATCTGGTTTGTTTTTGTGTCAACCTGCACGAGGTTCAGCGTTACATTTTGTGGACTGGCTGTGTTGAATGTGACTGTATCAATCGCAAGCGTTGAAGTACCCTGTTGCCCTATTCCCATTCCTATTTTACACGATACATTTGTTCCATTTACCGTGCAAGCCCGCATGCTGTTCATCGCGTATGTTGGCCAGGGAGATATCCACGCATTAGCTTCCTCTTCTGTTCTAAGACTCTTGGCTTCGAAGTACATCTGATCAGCCTGCTCCTTGTCAATTCCTAGACGCTCAGTTATCAACGCAACTCCTTTGTCTGAAGGCATTGTTTTTGCAGTTCTATAAATAAGCGCTTTGCTAAAGTTCCATGCACCAAAATGAGCCCACACCGGAGCCTTCCCTACCATGTCCCCGCTGGTGATAAGTATTCCGCTAGGGGGAGTGCAATGAATGAGAGAAATCAACTTGTCTGCTTCTTCTCCAGTTATACTTCTATTGGCAAGGTATTCTCTTGCGGATAAATCATCGTGAAGGGGAAGCACACCTTCCAAAATTGAAATTGGCTTGAATGTCAGATTTCCAGTGATAGTGTATAAGTACTCAAACGCTTGGTTTTGCGAGCAGTCAAGCATCCTCACTATTCCCACTGCTTTGTTCTCGTCAGACGTTAAAAGTGCCTCGCCAACCCAATGTGCAGGAGGCGTATTCTGAGAACCTCCATCAAATGTTACACCTCTCTGCGCAACTGCTCTGAACCAGTGACCAAAGTCCCACCAGCTTGTTATTATTGTATCTTGAGGTGTCTGCTCGTTTATTTTTGTTAAAGAGTCCCACCATGCATCGTTCATACTAGGCATTTCTGATACTGCAGTGTTATTTGCAGCGCGCAACGGACTGATTAAGATGAGACAGAGAATAACAGCAATAGCAATACTTCCAACACGTCTTGCAACTGGACCTGTTGAAGCGAACAGATCTTTTACGTAGTTGTGAATAAGTCCTGTAGCAACTCCAAGACTCACCGCGAACACAGGAGTGAGAAGAAGGATGAACCTGATACCTTTGAAGCTGGCGTACATAGTACCTATAAACCAAATTATAAGCAATATGGCAAACTTAACGTCCACGTCATCGGTCCTGAAAACCAGAAGTCTGAGCAACCCCAGAACAACAGGAAGAGCAAACAATATCAGGAATAGATTGTCAGAAATGTTCGCACGCGTCCCGATTACGAGTATTATCAGTGCAGCCGCGAGAAGAACCCATTCTTGCCATTTCATTTTCTTTCCAAACAGGCTACCCAACACGCCAAGAGAACCAAGTATGAATATCAACCTTCCACCCTGACTATTTACAATCTGGGAAAGGTTCGCGGGGTTCAGCTCTGCCACAGTTGTATACACATTAGGCCAAAGGCTCGTGTGAACTGCATCCTTAATTGTCATGAAACTCAATGGATTCAAAGGCGCACTCTTAAGAGGAGCAACTCCCGAAAACACTATTACTGCCAAAGAGCCAACAACGAGAAAAATACCGAATACCAACGCCGCATTCCTAAGTGGAACGTCCTTGAAAACACGTTTACTCGAGCGTTCTGAAATGAATTGACGGATAATTCTGTAGCCAATGTAGCCGATGCTGGAAATTATGATGAAATCGAAAATATACCACCAGCCGCTCCACGCAAAGCTGAATAATCCAACAGCGATGCCTGCCAACGCGCCATAAATGATTTTTGCTTTGATTGAAGGACGTTCCATTGCCTCAAGAAAAAACCACGTAACCAGAAGTGCGAAGAACACAACATATGCATCCGTGTCTGCAAACCCACCAACCGTCCTTCCAATAAAGCTGCTTCCCACAGCAAGAAACACACTTCCTATGAACGCACCCACGTTTCCAACTCTCCTTCGGATGATGAAGAAAGCAGGAATAATTGAAAGCGCAGATATGAGTATTGGAATTGGGAATAACGCAGCCAGCAAGTCAACGTTATTGTTGAAAATGTGCATTATTTTGTAGGAAAGAACTCCTATCATGATGTGAAGTTCGTTTGATGCTGACATTCCAACAGGAGCCATGCTCAATGCATTCCATGATTTGCCATTGACTGTTTTCTCACCCACATAACCATGGTCTAGATAGTTGCGTACTCTAACCAGATGAAAATATGGGTCAATCGCCAACAGATAAGTCTGTGCACTTCCATCAGGATAATTCAGCTGGAAACGACTACGAATATTCTGAGCATTCTGCTCTATTATACTATCAATCTGCGCCTTGTTCTGTGCGTAAGTATCCTGATACTGCTTCTTTGTCTCCTCAGCAAGACGGTCTGGTGGGAGAGCAGGAGCCTTGCTCTGGATGTCTGCACGGATATTGGCTTGGATGTTTGAGGATACTGTTGAAGCAGCAAAATTATCGGCTTGGGGCAGCCAGTAAGGGTACGCCCTGAAGTAAACTGCAACCAGGATAGGAATCAGTAAGAGTAGAATCCATGCAAAACGCGTGTATTTTGGAGACGCAGTGCTGTTCTTCTTTGGCTTATTGCTGCGCTTCAAAAACCCGAAGTCGAGCTTAAAGTCAGAAGAAGGTGCAGAAACAGCTTCTGGCTGCACACGTACCTTTCGCTTGCGTGAATTACCCCCCATTGAATACGAGCGAACCGGGGGCATTTAAATAGTTTTGCCCGTGGTTAAAGGCGTCATTTACGCTTGCCTATTTCACGTACAA
>JBDRGA010000052.1:0-104271 GCA_043818175.1 Candidatus Woesearchaeota archaeon
AGTCCTGGGAAATTTTTCAGAAGCGTCGGCAGCGTCAGCGCCGACGCAATACAACGCTACATCCAAGAAAGCAACAGAAACGTAAGACTACAAAGCATGGTCACAGGATACTCCGGGCTTTAGCCCGGAGAGATTCATTTAATTGTGCATTCCCATTATAATGTCATTTCAAAGGCAACCCGGTGGCTTAGAGACTGAAGTTCTAACGTACGTCACGGGTATTCTTGTTGGTGAAGGCGAAGAACATTTCTCTAACGGAAAAGCTGGTGCGTACCTTCCAGTTCTACAGGTAATATTGATAGGACAGCCTCTTGAGGTTACTGTTACAGGAGGAAGTAATGTGTCTCTGCGACCTCTTGTGGGAGAAGGAACTGAAAGGCCTCTGTCGGGCGAGTTTGCTCGAAATGTACATTTGTTTAATTGTGCAACGTTGATTCGTGAGCCACATGAGGCTCCACCAATAATAAGGGCAGATTACAATGTTTACAAAAGCCAGGCAAATGTTGGTAGAGGGTTTCGGGTTTCGCTCTTCAGACCAGGAAGCGGGTTCTACACTAATCTTAGTACAATAGGCCACGTGCCTGCTTTCAACGTTGATGCTTATGTAAGGCGATTCTTGGCACGTCCATTTGGTGATGGGCTGACGGATGCGGAAGGTCAAGAGGTGGCAAATGCTTCGTTGTTTATAGTGAAGAGTCTGGAGGAAACCCTCTACACACAACTGATTCCTAAGAGATCCTAAGCAGGTTTGCCCGGAGTAATCTTTATATACAGTTCCTTGCTCTCGTGATGAGCCCTTCGTAGCTCAACGGCAGAGCGCTCGGCTGTAGATACGTGTCGACCTGCTAAACAGCAAGGATGAACGCACGTCAGCCGTTCCCGAGAGGTTCCCGGTTCAAATCCGGGCGAGGGGACTCATTCTCAAACTGCTTTTACAATCAACTTCCGGAAAATCTCCAAGTTTGTCAAGGAAAGCTTTTTATTGTAATTCAACTCTATGCGCATTATGAATGCATCAAGAAAAAAAGAACCTGCAGTTGCTCGGCTAACGAAACCACTCATAGACCTGTGGGATAATGAATATGACGATGCTTGGGATAAATATGAATCAACGTGATATTAGATTTGCAAAAGTAATGTTTTCGAATAATTCTGGCTCAAAGATACGTCCTGTTCTGGTAATAAGCAATAAGAACCACAACAATAGTATGCGTGATGTTTTGTGCTGCCCTATCACAAGCAACCCTGCGAATCTTCCTGGAACACTTGAACTAAGAATAGGAGATTTTGAAGATGGAAAACTTAACATATCTTCACGAGTCAAGGTGACTCAGGTGGTTGCTTTGGCAAAGGAAGAATTAGGCAATCAGATTGCGACCATCACAAGAGCGCGTGCTATCAATATTCTAAATCGCCTGAATAATGCGATTATAATTGATTAAAACTGTGTTTAGCCGCGCAACCCAAGCAGAGATATGTCCAACAACAGAAACCTTTTTAAACGAACTGCGGTTCGCCAGACATCACATGCGTCCCATAGTAGCCGAGCTTCTGCCCTTCATGACATGCCCTGGTAGTGTAGTCTGGCCTATCATGAAGCCCTGTCGAGGCTTCGACCCGGGTTCAAAGATGCTACAGCGCAACTGTACACTGAAAGTCCCGGCCAGGGCGTTCCACTCATGGGTCGGTAGCTCAGCCTGGACGCATGGGGCAATAGAGCACATGACTTTTACCTCATAAGGAAGAGATCATGTGGTCGCGGGTTCGAATCCCGTCCGGCCCACTCAAAACAAAAATGGCACACAACCTCGTTCCGAAACACGAAAAATTGTCCGAGAAGGAGACAAAAGCCCTATTCGAGAAATTCAAGATGGAGTTCAAGTACCTGCCAAAAATTTCTGTTGCAGATGCTGCACTTGAGGGACTCGAAGCTAAAGAAGGAGACATTATAAGGATCAAGAGGAAGAGTGCTACAGCAGGCGACGCAGAATTCTTTAGAGGGGTAGTCAAAGAATGAACTCAGCGCTGCTCCTAAAGAGATACTTTGCGGACGTTCCCCTTGTCCAGGCGGACCTGGAGAGCTTCAACAACTTTATTGAGCACGAACTAGATGACATAATTGAGGAGAACAGAGAAGTTGAACCCACAATCATTCCGAGCAATGTCGATGAATTCAAGATACGACTTGATAAGATATGGGTAGGCAAGCCCGAAATAATCGAAGCTGATGGAAGCAAGAGACCTGTGTTTCCAACTGAAGCCAGGTTAAGAAGGTTAACTTACAGCGCACCAGTATTCATGGAAGTAAGTGCACACGTAAATGGTGTACAAAGAGAATCATTCAAGACGCAGATTTGCAATCTACCAATTATGCTAAAAAGCAAGAACTGTCATCTATACGGTCTTAGCAAGGAAGAGCTAATCAAGCAAAACGAAGATGCAGAAGACCCAGGAGGATACTTCATAGTCAACGGTACTGAAAAAGCAGTTGTTAAGATTGAAGACCTTGCACCAAATAAAGTAATGGTCGAGGAAGCTAGTACTGGGCCAAGTAAATTCGTAGGCAAAATATTCAGCGAGAAAGGAAGCTACAAGATTCCTCATACAATTGAAAGACTCAAGGACGGAATGTTCTACTTGAGCTTTACAAGAGTAAAAAGAATACCACTGATTGCAATAATTAAAGCACTTGGCATGACAAAAGATGAAGACATAATCAAAGCAATTGGTTTGCCTGATAGCAATGAAGTGTTCATTAACCTTTACGATTTCATCGAGACCAAAGCAGCAGAAGATGCAATGGACTACGTCGCCAAGAAAATTGGAATAACTCAGAGCAAGGACATCAGGGTAGAACGAATACAGGAGATAATGGACAAGTATCTTCTCCCACATATTGGTGTGGAAAAAGAATTCAGGATGCAGAAAGCGGTGAGTCTCTGCAAGTACTTAAAGAGATTCATAATGGTTGCAGATGGAACTCTACCAACAGACGATAAAGATCACTACATGAACAAGAGACTGAAGCTCTCTGGAGACCTTGTTGCTGATCTGTTCAGAGCCAACCTTAAAGTACTCATAGGAGACATGCTTTACAACTTCCAACGCATCGTCAAGCGTGGAAAATTCCCAACAATCAGAGTGCTCATCCGAGAGAAATTGTTGACGCAGAGATTGTACTCTGCAATGGCAACTGGAAGTTGGGTGGGTGGTAGAAAGGGAGTGAGCCAAAGAATGGGAAGACAGAATTTCATCGATACATTAAGTCAGCTTGGAAGAGTAATCAGTCCATTGAGCGCAACACAAGAGAACCTTGACGCAAGAGCATTACATGGCACGCATCTTGGAAAACTATGTCCTTCGGAAAGTCCTGAAGGTACGAACATAGGACTCAGAAAGAACATGGCATTACTCGCAACCATAACTCCCAAGATAAACGAACAGGAAATGCTCGAAATATTGAAGCAGCACGGGTTACAATCATGACAGACGTATTCCTAGACCATAAACATGTAGGAACTGTGACTGAGCCGGCAGCATATGTCAAGAAGCTGATACAGGCAAGACGCGACGGCAAGATTCCGGTGCATTGCAACATGTACTATGATGCAAGCGTTGATACAGTTCTAATAGAAACAAGCAGAGGAAGGCCATCGAGGCCGCTAATCATTGTGAAGGAAGGAAAGCCGCTTCTGACTGAAGAGCACATGAAACTCATAGAAAAAGGAGATATGACCTGGACAGACATAGTACGACAAGGAATCATTGAGTACCTGGACAGCACAGAGGAAGAATCTGCTTATGTTGCTTTCGAACAAAAAGATATCACATCAGAACACACACACTTGGAAATTAACCCACTGGATATATTTGGGTTGGTGACAAGCCTGGTTCCGTTCGGACATCACAATCAGGCAGTAAGGCTGGCACAGGGAAGCAAGAACCAGAAGCAGGCTCTTGGATTCTACGCGGCAAACTATTTCTGCAGGATGGACATGGACGTTAACTTACTACATTACCCTCAATTCCCAATAGTAAACTCAATCACACATTTCCTCAGCAATTATGACAAGCATCCTTCAGGAATGAACGTCACGGTTGCAGTCCTTACGTACCAGGGCTACAACATGGAAGACGCAATAGTAATCAACAAAGGAAGTATAGAACGCGGTCTTGGAAGAAGTACATTCTTCATGCCAGTCATAACGGAAGAGCTCAGGTATAGTGGGGGGTTGATGGACCAAGTGACAATTCCTGATAAGGATGTCAAAGGGTACAAGTCAGAACACGATTACAGATTCTTGGAAGATGATGGAATAATCTATCCTGAGGCAGCAGTAGGAGAAGGGGACGTGATAATAGGAAAGAGCTCACCCCCCAGATTCTTAAGCAGTATGGATGAATACAACCTCACAAGCGCAGTAAGAAGGGAAAGCAGTCTATCCCTTAAACATGGAGAGCACGGAGTAGTTGACTTTGTTTTGTTGACTGAAAACGAAGAAGGAAACAAGCTAATACAAGCAAGACTAAGAGAGCAGAGAATCCCTGAAATTGGTGACAAGTTCACAAGCAGACATGGACAGAAGGGTGTTATCAGCCTCGTAGTTCCAGAATCTGACATGCCATTTTCAGTCAGTGGAATCAAACCAGACATTCTATTCAACCCACACGGAGTCCCAACAAGAATGAGTGTAAGTCATCTGATTGAACTCATAGGAGGTAAAGTGGGTGCGCTTGCAGGAAGATTCATCGATGGAACAATCTTTGCATCCGAAACCGAGGAGGCAATGAGGGAAGAGCTCACGAGACTTGGTTTCAGAGAAAATGGAACGGAGATGATGTATGATGGAAGGACGGGAATGGCCTTCCCCACAAAAATCTACATTGGAAATATGTATTATATGAAACTAAGACATATGGTAGCCAACAAAATTCACAGCAGAGCACGCGGACCAATACAGCTCTTGACGAGACAGCCAACAGAAGGAAGAGCAAAGGAAGGCGGCCTGAGACTAGGAGAAATGGAAAAGGACACACTTGTTGCGCATGGAGCAAGCCTTCTGCTCAAAGAAAGATTTGACTCGGATAGAACGCTCGTTCCCATATGCGTAACGTGCGGAAGCATAGCTGTTTACGACGCGAGAAGACAGAGAAGCTTCTGCTCATATTGTGGTGAGGGAAGCGAAACACACAATGTTGAGATGAGTTACGCATTCAAATTAATACTGGATGAATTCAAATCAATGACTATATTCCCCAAGCTTGAGCTGAGAGGAAAGTACTGATGGAAGGCGAATACGTAAGCAAGGAAATCAAGAGCATTCAGTTTGGAATAATGAGTCCAAAGTTCATCAAGGAGATGGCATCAGCCAAAATAGTAACACCCGAGCTTTATGACAAAGAGGGATATCCTGTCGATGGGGGGCTAATGGACGTTAGGCTCGGGGTAATAGACCCTGGATTAAAGTGTAAGACGTGCGGTTCCAAACTTAAGGAATGCGTGGGTCACTTCGGATATATTGAGCTAGCCAGGCCTGTGATTCATATCAACTTCGTACCAGTCATTCTAGATCTTCTCAGATGTACGTGTCGGGATTGCGGCAGAATCCTTCTCAGCAAACAACACATAACAAAGCATCAGGATGAACTGGAGAAGGTTACAATAGAAATGGGCGTAGAAGAGAGGAGACATCGCGTCAAGGAAATTATTGCGGCGCTGCGAACAGTTGCCAAATGCCCCCACTGCAGTTCGAAGCAGGAAAAAATCACGCTTGAAAAACCTACAACATATATGGAGAAAGACAAACGGCTCAGTCCAATAGAAATACGAACTAGACTTGAGAAAGTCACTGATGATGATCTACCCGTATTTGGTATTAATCCCAATGCAGTACGCCCAGAATGGATGGTCCTTACTGTCCTCCCGATACCCCCTGTGACAATGCGTCCAAGCATAACACTGGAATCAGGAGAACGCTCGGAAGACGATTTAACGCACAAACTGGGTGATATTGTAAGAATCAATCAGCGATTGTTCGAAAACATAAATGCAGGTGCTCCCGAGATTATTATAGAAGACCTTTGGGATTTGCTGCAGTATCACGTTACTACATTTTTTGATAATGAAGTTGCTCAGTTGCCCCCTGCACGACACAGGTCAGGCCAGCCGCTAAAAACACTAACTTCCAGGATAAAGAGCAAAGAAGGAAGAATCAGGAACAATCTTGTAGGAAAGAGAGTTAATTTCTCTGCAAGAACAGTAATATCCCCTGACCCCATGCTCAAGATTAACGAGGTTGGTGTCCCAAAGATAATTGCCATGAAGCTGACAGTCCCTGAAAGAGTTACAGCATGGAACATGGAATACTTGAAAAAGTATGTGCAGAAAGGCCCTTCGGAATACCCAGGCGCCAACTACATAGTCAGGCCAGACGGTCGAAAGAAGAAAATCACTGACGAAACAAAGGAACAGCTCCTAGAAGAAATTCAGCCAGGATATGTGGTGGAGAGGCAGCTTATGGATGGAGATATAGCATTATTCAACAGGCAGCCCTCGCTTCATAGAATGAGCATGATGTGTCACAGGGTCAAGGTTCTGCCAGGACTGACGTTAAGGTTGAACCCCAGTGTTTGCGCGCCATATAACGCTGACTTCGACGGCGACGAAATGAACCTTCACATACCACAGACCGAAGAATCAAGAGCGGAAGCAGAAATGCTGATGGAAGTACAAACTCAGATTATTTCTCCAAGGTATGGGTTGAGCATAATCGCATCAGTTCAGGACAGCATAGCAGGTAATTATCTTCTCACTACTGAAGGATTTAGTGTATTAAGAAATCAAGCAATAGATATCCTTGCGGGCATAGGAAACACAGAATTCTCAAAGCTTCCAAAGAAGGAAAAGATAACAGGCAAGGAATTATTCAGCATAATACTACCCAAAGACTTCAACTTCAAAGGAACTAGCAAGCTTGCAAAATCAGATCCAGAACACCCCGACGCCATTGTGGAGATTAAAGGGGGAAAACTCATTAGTGGAATCCTGGATAAGAATAACTTGGGAGAAGGATCAGGACTATTGCTCAGGAGTTTGCACAAACAATATGGGGCGCAGCAGTTTATCGAACTAATAAGCCAGATTAACGCATTAGGAATAGAGATAGCGTTGCGCTACGGATTTACAATGCCAATAAGTGACTTGGATTTAAGTGCTGCAGGATCAACGGCGATTCAGGGAGTAATCCAGGATGCCTATGCTAAAGTCGATGAATACATCAAGAAATACCATGCAGGCACAATCGAAGTGCTTCCTGGAAGGAGCATGTCAGAAACGGTCGAGCTTAGGATTCTTGAAGTGCTTAACAAAGCAAGAAATAAGATAGGAGAACTTGTGCTTTCAAATAGCAAGGATGATAGTGAAACATTAATCATGGTAAAGTCAGGTTCAAGAGGTAATGTAATCCAGATGGCACAAATGTCCGGGTGCGTTGGCCAACAAGCCCTTCGTGGCAAGAGAATTGAATCAGGTTACCAGAAGAGAACGCTCAGTTGTTTCCAGCGTGATGACTTATCTCCACAAGCAAGGGGATTCATCAAGAATAGTTTCAAGAGTGGTATGAAGCCCCACGAGCTTTACTTTATGAGCATGACAGGAAGGGACTCGCTCATGGACACTGCATTGAGAACACCAAAGTCAGGATACCTATATAGACGGCTCGCAAATGCACTCCAGGACCTCAAAGTAGAATACGACTATACGGTCAGGGACGCTGCCAAGAAAATTGTGCAGTTTGCCTACGGAGAAGACGGCCTTGATGTAAGCAAGACTGAAGCTGGAAAAATTAATGTCAAGAAGATAATCGATGAAGTACTAGCAGCGTGATCAAAATGCATCCAGAATTGAAAGAATACACGGACAAACTACCCAAGTTGATTCTTGAGGAGATAGAAGCGAACCTCCCCACGAAGGTCAGCGCGAGCAACGTAAAGAAGATTGCAGAGGCCTGCTTCGCAGAATTTGAGTCAACAAAGGCCGAACCTGGCGAAAGTGTAGGTCTTGTTGGTGCTGAAAGTATCGGTGAGCCAGGTACTCAAATGATTCTGCGTACTTTCCATCTTGCAGGTGTTTCAGAGATGAACGTTACTACAGGTCTTCCACGTCTTATTGAGATTTTAGACGGAAGGAAAAACATTAGCACGCAGATGATGGATATCTTCCTAAAGAAGCCATACAGCGAGGGAAAAGATATCGTTGAGAAGGCAGAAAGCATAAAGATGACCACTTTGAAAGAAGTTGTCGATGAGATAACAATTGATATGATGGAAACGGAGATGCGTATAACTCTTCGCGAAGAAAAACTAAAGGTCCATAAACTTAGGGCGGACAAGATAGTGAAAATTCTGGAGAAGGCCCTGAAGCACTTTGAGATAAAGCTCGACAAGGGCGTGCTCCGAATCAAGCCTACGGGCAAGGATATGGACATAAACAGTCTATATAAGTTAAAGGAAGGCATCAAGAGTGTTTATGTTGCAGGTATCAAGGGAATCACGCAAGTACTTCCCGTTCAGCGTGGTTCAGAGTACGTCATCGTAACTGCAGGCAGCAACCTGAAGGACATAATGAAGCTTGATTTTATAGACACCGACAGAACAACAACGAACGACATCGTTGAAATCGAGAAGTACTTTGGCATTGAAGCAGCAAGACAGGCAATAATGAATGAGATTCTGAAAGTCATAGAGGGGCAGGGTATTGATATTGATGTAAGGCACATAATGCTCGTTTCAGACATAATGACTATGTCCGGCAAGGTACTTGGAATAAACAGGTATGGAATCGTCAAGGAAAAACCATCAGTCCTCGCGAGGGCAAGCTTCGAAACACCAATAAGACATCTCATGAATGCAAGCATCGCAGGCGAGATAGACCCCCTGAATAGCGTAATCGAGAACGTCATGATAAACCAGCCAGTACCACTCGGAACGGGGCTTCCAGGACTTGTAACTAAAATAAAGGAGAAATGAAAAAATGGACATAAAAAAGCTCGCACAGGCAGGTCAACTTATAATAGGCAAAGATAGAACGCTGAAAACGTTGAGAGAAGGTGGATTGCAGGCAGTAATTCTGGCGCAAAACGCTCCCCCTTTGGTCAGAACAGAAGTCATGCACCTTTCAGCCATAGCAAACGTCCCGGTCCATCCGGTACCACAAACAAACCAGGAGCTTGGAACACTTTGCAGAAAAGGGTACGCCGTAAGTGTTCTGGGTCACAAAAAATAGAATGGGAACCACTTACGATAACGAAACATTGGGGCTCATCAGGGTATTCGAGCAAGTAACTGGTGCACAGGTTAAGGACTGTTTCATGTTCAAGGATAAACTCACTTTTGTAGTTCCTCAAGGTGAGATTGTAAAGGCACTAGGAAAAAACATCCAGAATGTCAAACGACTTGAGACCATGATGAACAAAAGAATACGCATGGTCGAGTTCAGCGACCAACGAGACCAGTTCATACTCAATATGCTCAGACCCTTGGCTGCAAAAATCGAGAAAAGCGAAGAGGAAATTCTTGTTCTGTCCGGGCCTGATGAGAAAACCAGAGGCCTTATGATTGGTGCGAGAGCACAAAATCTTCGGGCACTCGAAGGTATCGTTCAAAAGTACTTCTCGATTAAAGAAATCAAAGTAGTATCACCAGAGTAAACACAGAAACCTTTAAAAGACAACTACGAATCCAGGAAACAATGGGAAAGAAATCAAGAGGTCTAAACGCAGGAAACAAGCTCCGAAACAGAAGGAGCAAGTTCAGGTGGAGTAGTAGATGGTTCCTTCGCAGCGCATTGGGCCTCAAGGTTAAGAGCGACCCGCTTAAAGGAAGTTCTCAAGCTAAAGGAATAGTTCTTGAAAAAGTGCAAAGGGAAGCAAAGCAGCCAAACTCTGCAATGAGAAAATGTGTGCGTGTTCAACTCGTAAAGAACGGCCAGCAGATCACAGCATTCCTGCCAGGAGATGGTGCAATAAAGATGGTTGACGAGCACGATGAAGTACTTGTTGAATGCATTGGTGGAAAGATGGGAAGGTCAAAAGGAGACATTCCTGGAGTCAGGTGGCAGGTCATAAAGGTAAACGACCAGTCCCTCAACGCATTATTGCATGGGAAGCTCGAGAAGGCAAGGAAGTAAGCAATTTTTTATATACTACCTTTCTGATTTTAGAGTTATGCCTGGTGCAATAGTACATGTGTTGGTAGGTGTTCTTGCTGCTCTTATCGTCCATTTCTCGCATAGAAAACTCGAATACTCACTTGCAATCTTCCTTGGTAATCTATTGCCTGATTTCATCACATTTGGTTTTACTGCACTGAGACAGCTGACTCTTGACGTGTTCCATGTACAGAAGGATGCGTTCTATCAAAATTTGGTAACGTGGACATACAATCCCGCCAATTGGTTCATGATTGGATTCTTTGTGCTTGGACTGGGGCTTTTCCTTTATCATTATCATTTTATTAAGAAAAAAAGGCTTGAGGAGTACGCTGAGCTATATGGCTTTTTATTGGCTGGAATTCTGATTCATCTGATTTTGGACGTGCTGATAATGGAGCAAGGCGCTTGGATATAATTCTCAAATAGTTGCAGTTGTCACTATTCAATAGACACATGACCACAAGGTTTAAAAAGGATGTTGAACTACACCCTTCTCGGAGGGTTATCATACTATGAAAAACCAGACCTTAGCAAGCATAATCACATTACTAGTCATTCTCGCAATGCTACCACTTCCAGCGCTCTCGCAGCCCATGGAAAAGGTATACAAGGAACAGGGCATCAAGGTTCTCGTCAGAAGTCTTACAGTTCCTTCAGTCCAGCAGGGACCTGGTATTCCAGTCTTGCCCACAGGAGTCAATTGCATGGATTCTGACAATGGACAGGATTACTATACTGCTGGCGACGTGCAAAGCAGACAGTATGGCGAGTTCCAGGACAGGTGCATACCCGATACCAATGTTCTGAGAGAAGGATATTGCGTTCGCGATGGTACGTATAGAACAACGCTCTACACGTGCTCGTTAGGATGCGAGGATGGTGCGTGTAGATCAGCAGGCAACGGCAACGGTATTGCCCCTGCAATCTTATCTGCGCCAACGTGTAGCAATGGCTTCCCTGCCGACTTCAACAATGATAACCAGATTAGCAGTACAGACTCTGAAATCTTCAATTCATACTTTGCAACGAAGAACGCAAAAGCAGATCTTGATGGTGATGGAATTGTTACTTTAAGCGACTCAACATGCATGAACTTGTACATTAATCACGTGTTGACTTTCCCCTCCTCAACATGCGAGATAGCATGCGCACAGCCAATTCAATGTGGAAACGGCGTTAAAGATGAAATAGAGCAATGCGACGATGGCAATCAGAATGATGGAGATGGATGCTCAAATACGTGTGAACTGGAAACGAGCGTTTCATGCGACCAACTTTCAGAACAAGGATGGTACGCAAGGTACTACAACTACTTCAGTACGCATCCAGATATGGAGCTGCCCAACGTACAGTGGCCTGATGCAACGCATGGAGATCCTTTGAGTTCAGTGCAGAACTGGACTGCCGATTGGTACGATGCACAGTACTTCAAGTTCGCCCGAGTTGATACAAGTCTAATGTTTGGAAACGAGTTCTATCCTTTCAATATGACTCCTGAAGAAACAACAAACGGCCATGAATATCATTTCGGAGCCAGATGGAGTGGAATAGTAGACATTGAAGCTCCAGGAAACTACAGCTTCGTACTCGGCTCTGACGATGACAGCTGGGTCTACGTGAACGGACAGCTCGTGCTTAACAACGCTGGTGTTCATATGGATACCATGAAGAACGGCATCGTGTATCTTGAAGATGGTGACGTAATAGATGTGTTCTTCGCGGAAAGGCACACTATCCAGAGCACCATGAACTTTGACTTCAATGAAGTGCTCGTACACCCTTACAACGAGGACTGCCCGCAGACATGCAATAGCCCGCTTGACTTCGTGGATGATTTGGGTAACCTGGGTCCAGATGAGAAGCTGGGCCTCAGCGATGCTACGGTGTTCACGGAGTACTACTTTGCGAATGACTATAAAGCCGATGTCAACAATGACAGCAAAGTAGACCTGTATGACTACGCGTGCGCGAAGCCATATTATGCGAATGGCGGGCCCTACTCGTGCGAGCTTGTGTGCGGGCAGCCGAGCTGTGTGATGCCAATCGATTATGTCGATGATTCCGGCGCTTCAGGTCCTGACGGAAAGCTAGGCCTTAGCGACGCAGTCGTATTCACCGAATACTATTTCGCAAAAGACATCAAAGCAGACGTAAATGGTGACGAGCTCGTAGACACATATGACTACGAATGCGTAAAACCTTACTACGGCAACGGAGAGCCATACGAATGCCCGATACGGTGCGCTAACTCGTGCACTGATGCGAGCTTCCCGACGGCAGACTACAATAACGACAGCTACATAACCATTGAGGATGCCACATTATTTACGCAACTGTATCTTGCGAATGAGTTATCAGCTGACGTGGACATGAACGGCGTGGTCGACAACCTCGACTACGTGTGCATGAACCGCTTCGTGCAAGGAGTTTTCGGACACTTGGAACCTCAGCCAGTAAATGATACTGCGCCCGCAGTGCTACCTGGATTGATCCTCGTTGAGAAAGTACAGCCTGTACCTGTCTGCGAGCCTCGCTCCCAGGGATACTGGAGCCAGCCATGCCCGAACAAAAATGGGAATACGAACACCCAGAACGAAAACGAGTCGAGCATAATGAGCTATCTTGATTCAGTTCATGTGCAGACGAATACGTTCGATGGCATAACGACATTCGAACAGTACTGCGTACAAATAAACATCGAGCAGAGCGGAAGCACGCAAGAGGAACGCGCGTTGAGGGAAATCCTCGCGTTGTGGATGAACCTCGCCAGCAGCAAGTGCTACATGCAGACCGAAGTCGACCTGGTCCCGTTGAGCAACTATACGACAATTCAGGGTGCTCTCAATGAATCGATGAGCATTCTCGATTCTGAACCAGAGCGAGCCAAGGACATCGCAGAAGCGATAAACACGAACGCGGAAACGCATGTGATTACCCGATGCCTTCCTGAAGTGCAATGCGGCGACTCGCCCTTGGACTACGTGAACGTCAATGGCACTTTCGTCAAGGACCAGCAGCACTCGCTCAGCGACGCAGTCGTATTCACGCAGTATTATCTGGCGAACACGACGATGACAGGCTGGAATAGCTCTACTCTGAATGGCATAAGGGATATCCGCGCGGAAGTCACCGGAGACGGAGTCGTGGACTCTAACGACTACCTGTGTGCGAAGAAGTACTACAGCACAGGCCTGTACGAGTGCCCTATCCACTGTGAAGAGTTCGTGACCAGAACGGATGTCGGAACTTCTGAAGCCCCTAAGGCTCCAGAAGGGAACAAAGGCTCGAAACCTCCGCGTGGGAAACCTGTGCAGGATAAGATCACATCCACGCTTGAATAGATTTCATAATTTCTTTTTTCTCATTTTTCTTGACTAGAATTCTGCCATCTTTGAAAAACGTGCAATCCCCCAAAGTGATATGCTCCGAAGAAAATGAAGCTGCTTCTCCCTTATGTTTGCAGTAAAGCGAATTCCAAGAGTATTCTAAACCGCGTACATGCCATGTACCCCCACATAATCTAGTGATTGTGCGTTCATTTCGAGTGCTCCGGCTTGGAATGCAATCCCTTACAGAAAAAGTTCTCATATGGCCATTTCTCATGCGATACAATATTGGAGTTAATGACCACTGTTGCAAGTTCATGGATACATCAAGCATCAGCCTGGTTACTTTGTCTGCTGTCCGTTCGTCAATGCCTTCAGAGTCGCATCCAGGAGAGTCCTTCTTGTTCCAATAACCAGCAATCCTGTGTCCCGGAGGAATTGTCATTACTTCACCAACATTTGCTTCAGCCGAAGAATGAACCAACGGAACTCCTAATGCAAAGGCACTCTCAACTACACGTATCCTTGCCTCGTTGTTGTCCAGACATTCTAAGATGATGTCAAATGAGGAGAAATCCGGCTGTGCTTCAATTACATCAGTTACAACATAATCGCAATTCAAAATCTTGGCTGCCGCGATTGCCTTGGGAAACCCAACATCCTTCTTGGAGAAAATCTTCTGTCTTCCTATGTTGTGTTCCTCAACTATATCCCTATCAAGTAAGGTAAGTGAATATTCTTTTTGTGCAAGCAGGGCAACTCTACTGCCCAATGTGCCAATTCCGATAATAAGGGCTTTTTTCATCAGCCAAGACGCAGGACATAACAGCAGTGGTCTTTCTCGAATGGCTCAAGAACTGCTGCTTCGACTATTCTGACATGCTTCTCAAGCTCCTTCCTTGCCATTTCGTACACTTCTCGTGGTTGTTTGGTGGCGTCAATGCTTCTAGATTTAAGCATCAATACGGCAACACCGTTGCGTTTGAGGAACCTTAGATTCTTTACAAGAATACCTACCTGGTCTTTCTGAGCCACGTCCATATATACCATATCAACCTTGGGCAATTCTGGATAGTTCTCAGGATGGTTGGCATCTTCTAACAAAGGTATCAAATTCCTTTTTTCAGTGACCTGCATTAGACTTTGCATCACCCTAGGAGCAGGGTCTACACAGATTATCCATCCTTTCTTTCCAATAATATCAGATAGGAAACTGGGGGTGTAACCATGAGCGCTTCCCAAATATAAAACGGTCATTCCTTCCTGCAATGGAAGCTTGACCTTTCTTAAGAGTGCTGCTGCAAGCTTGCTTCGTGTAGGGTCCCACTGTCTGAACTCAACGCCTTTTGCTATTCTTGTACGCTCTCCAAAATATGTTGTTTTCGGCGTGAGATTCTTCGTGAATAAACTAATCCGTTTTCCCTTCTCGAAATACACATTCTGAACAGAAAATGGCTGTATCATTTCAGTTTCCTCAATTCCTCTTCATACTTTGGAGCTAAGAACTCTCCTTTGAAATAGTCCAGTTTGGCGCAAATGGATAGTTTGTCGGCCAAAGCTCTTGCCATACGACCTCTCCTTCCCAAGGGTGCGGACTGTACGAGCTGGTGCATGGCAATAAAACCATGCTTTGGAGGATTGGCATGAAGTACAAGGTGTCTGAATAACGCTTTTTCAGCGCCTAGAACCTGGATGGTGCTAGCAGGCATTAACGCAAGCTGCTTCAATGAGCCCGCCTGCCTGAGAAGTTTTGCAGCAATTGTAGGCCCTGCAAGCCTTGAAAGATTTGGAGCGTGCTTGGCGATAATTGTCTCAAGATAAACCAAAATCCTGTCCCTTGAAGCATACAGGGACTTTGCTTTCACGGCAAGTTCCAATACTGGCTGGATGTCATCTCCTGAAAGGATTACGCCTGATGTATTGGTGACGCCAAGTTCTGTTAGAACCTGTTTGGGCTGTTTTGAAATCATCGAATCCAGAAAGAATCTATTATCCGAAATACCTTGGGATGCTTCAGGAATGTGTAGCATGCACCACTCTCTAACTCTTCTCGTAAGGCGGTCAGCAAGGCGGTCCAGTTCTTCTATGGATGCAACTGCCTGAAGGATGAAGTCATCAGGACCAATGCTGGCCCGAATCTGCTCCTTGACCTTCTCGACCTGCTTCTTCTTGAGTTCTGCAAGTTCCATGACCCCGGAACCACAATGTCCTTTAAAAACTTATAGACCATGCATACCTTTAAAAAAAGCTCCTCGTTCTGATAAAGCATGGCTGACAAAGCAAATGCTGCGCAGAAGTTCAAAATAAAGCACTTCATCAAGGAACTCTCGCAACATAAAGGAAGGGGAACAGAATTAGTCTCAGTTTACGTGCCCGCTGGTTACGAAATGTCCAAGATTACAACCCATCTGGCGCAGGAACAGGGCACTGCAACAAACATAAAGAGCAAACAGACCCGTGACAACGTAATTAACGCTTTGGAGAAGATGATACAGCACCTTAAACTGTATCCAAGAACTCCTCCCAATGGTCTGGCTGCATTTGCTGGAAATGTTGCGGAAAGAGAAGGCCAGCAGGACTACCAGGTGTGGAGCATCGAGCCACCCGTACCTTTAAACCAACGCTTGTATCGATGCGACAAGGAATTCATTCTTGATCCCTTGTTCTCCATGACTGAAGACAAGGAAAGCTATGGAATGGTAGTCATGGACAGAAGAGAAGGGAATATCGCGATTCTCAAGGGTAAGACAATAATTCCCTTGGTGTCAACTGAGAGCATGGTTCCTGGTAAGTTCAAGGCAGGAGGCCAATCCTCAGTAAGGTTCGCAAGGAATAGAGAACTGGCTGCAAAGGACTTCTACAAGAAAATTGCTGATTACATGAAAGAACAATTCCTTGAGATGAAGGACCTGAAAGGAATCCTTGTAGGAGGACCTGGTCCAACAAAGTATGAATTTGTCGATGGCAACTACATTACAGACCAGCTAAAGAGAAAAATAATTACGATAAAGGACCTTGGTTATACAGGCGATTTTGGACTGCAGGAGCTTCTTGAACGAAGTGAAGATGTGCTCGCCAATGAAGAAGTCATAACAGAAAAGAAAGCCATGCAGGCATTCTTTACGAAGCTGAGCACACATCCAGGAGCAGTTGAGTACGGATATGACGGGGTTAAGAAAGCTCTTGAAATGGGAGTAGTGGAAAAGCTATTGATAAGCGAGACACTTGACGAAGAGAAGGTTGTCGAACTTGAAAAGATAGCAGAGCAGTTTAGCAGTGAAGTCGTAATGATAAGCACGGAAACCCGTGAAGGAGCGCAGCTCAAAGACCTTGGAAAAGTAGCTGCAATCCTGCGCTACGAAATACACTCATGAGCCTTGCAGACAAAGCATTGGAGAAATTCTTTCCAGAACAAGTGGGTACAAAGAAAGTTTCACTCGTATACTCTGGAAGGTTCAGGGGGTACAACGCGAATGTAAGACATTCCAGAGACGTTCTCTCCTTTGCACTCGCGAAAGCGTGGAAGGAAGTTGACGAAGAAATACAAATGGGGCTTATTCATCATTTGCTTCTCAAAGCGCTTCATAAGAAAGGACAGAGCGTCAACATCGAATTGTACAACAGTTTCATCAGAAGCGTAGGAAAGTATATTCAGGCAGAGGAACAGGACGAAAATCTGCTCGCTCTTTTTCACAAGATTAACGATGAATACTTCGAGGGATTGTTGGACGCACCCAACTTAATCTGGGGTGGAAGGGCTTTCAGAATTCTAGGGCACTACGACTACGGAACAAACGCGATAACCATTAGCGAAGTAATGCGTGACGGTGGTTTGCTTCTTGAGTACGTGCTCTATCATGAAATGCTCCACATGAAGTTCAGGTACGAGTTAAAAGGCGCGAGAGCAGTACATCATTCAAAAACATTCAGAGTTTGGGAGAAGAGATTCAAGCTGGAACGTGCTGAAGATAAACTAAAATCTTACCTGATGTCAAAGAAATGGAGAGAAAGAATTGGATTCTAAACTATTTCTTCTTAACACCCATGCGCTCAAAAGCTCTTAGAATCTCCAGAGGAACTGCAAATATGACTGTGTTGCTCTGGTCAGAGCTTAAATCATTTAATGTTGATAGTGTTCTTAGGTGAAGGGCTCCGGGACTCTTGGAAAGCATACCTGCCGCTTTAGCCAGATTAGTTGCAGCTGTGACCTCTCCTGAACTCTTTATTATTACCGCTCTCTTTTCCCGGTCAGCCTCAGCTTCCTTTCCTATAACTCTCTTCATATCCTCTGGCAACTCAACGTGCTTAAGCTCTACAGCCTGCACGTGAATACCCCAGGGGTCCGTTGCCTTATCAACTATAAGCTGAATCTTCGCGCTAACTTCATCTCTATCACTTAGGAGGTCATCCAATGATACTTCGCCCACTACATTTCTCATAGTAGTCTGAGCAAGTTGCGAAACGGCGTACTCATAATCTTCTACTTCAATTACTGCCTTTTCAGCACTGCTGACCTTGTAGTACAGTACTGCATTGACTTTAATGCTAACATTGTCCTTTGTTATTGCATCCTGGTCTGGTACGTCCACTGTTTTGATTCTAATGTCGATACGTTGCCATGTCTGAAAAATAGGCCAAAGGAACTGCAGTCCCGGCCCAATCATGTTGGTATACTTACCAAGTGTGAACCTTACGCCACGTTCGTATTGTTTAACGACCTTAATGCCAGTCACAATGTATATCAGCACAACTATCCCCAGAATCCACCATAATGCCATAGTTATTCACTTGGTAGAATTCATTTATAAGAGTTTTGGGAAATCATCATTCTGCGACCATAACCTTTTTAAATGCCCTGAGTTCCCTGTCGTGTATGGCAGAAGTCAAGCTCGTCTCAATAGGAAGCCTTCAGAAGGGCAAATATGTCGTAATTGACGGTGCTGCCTGCATTGTTAGTGACGTCAAGACATCCAGGCCGGGAAAACATGGTCACGCCAAAGTAAACATGATGGCAGTAGGCATGCTTGATGACAAGAAACGAAACATCGTCATGCCTGGCCACGACATGATTGAAGTTCCCGTAATTGACAAGAAGAACGCGCAGGTACTTAGTGTTGCGGGAGACCACGCGAACGTTATGGATACTGAAACGTACGAAACATTCGACTTAATAATTCCAGGAGAATTGAAAGGACAGGTGTCAAGCGGACAAACAGTGGTTTACTGGGTTGTCATGAACGACCGAGTCCTAAAACAGATAAAGAGTGAATAAACATGGCAAAATTCCCAGAAGCTGACGCAAGAAGATTCCATAGTATGTTCGTATGCAGGAAATGCAAGAGTAAAATAAGAGCTCCGAACATGAAAGTAATTCAAAAGAAGATCAGCTGCAGAAAGTGCTCTGCAAAGGTATTGAGGCCGGTAAGAAAGAAGTAAATGGGACAAGCCATCTGGATAGCAGCATTCTACGCGCTTATAGTTATTCTAGTCATAGTATACAGGAAACGCTTTGAGTTCGCCGCGAAAATAGGGGGTATTCCCCTTATTGCACTACTGAAAACACAGGTAGGCGTGCCACTCATGGATAAGTGGGGTAGAGGATGGAAAAAGTTCTGGCGAGCATATGGATACGTTAGTATAGTGCTAGGGTTTGCAGGAATGCTTCTTATATTGGTGCTTGTTGGACAAGGAGTTTGGAACCTCTTTTTCAGACCAGATGCTCCCGCAACATTTAGTCTAGTAGTGCCTGGAGTTAAGATACCAGGAAGCCCTATCACAATCCCTTTTATTGAGGGAATACTTAGCATCTTTGTTGTTGCAGTCATACACGAATTCTGTCATGGAGTCGTAAGCAGAGCATGGAACATTCCTGTAAAGAGTTCAGGTATCGCTCTTTTTGGACCAATATTTGGTGCGTTCGTCGAGCCGGAAGAGAAGGCATTAAGAAAACAACCCAACAAAGTACAACTTAGTATTTTTGCTGCCGGCCCCGCGATAAATCTCATAACTGCATTCGTATTTTTGTTCTTGATGATACCCTTAAGCGGTGCACTTTCAGGAATTTCCACTCAAGGAATAACTTTCGATAGAGTCGTTGATGGAAGTGCTGCACAAATAAATGGATTACCACCTGGTGTAATATACACTTCAGTCAATGGAACACAGATTTATAATGTGAATGAGTTCATCGTTGCTTTCGATAACTACAAGCCAAATGAAACCGTTGTCTTTGGTACCAATAGTGCAAATTATAGCGTAACGTTAGGCGATAAAGCAGGACAGGCATGGATAGGTATTGAAGGAATACGTTCAGTTCCGGTGGACGAACAGAAGGGATTGTATTCATTCCTTGGCTTCCTTGGTAGCCTTCTGACCTGGCTTTTCCTGATAAGTCTGGGTATAGGAATGGCAAATCTTCTTCCATTAGGACCTATAGATGGCGGGAGGATGATACAGTTAGTCTTTGTCAAATGGTTTGGAAAGAACAAAGGCACACACATATGGATCAAACTTGCGATAGTTCTGCTTGCAATAGTTGCCATGTTGATATTGCTTCCAATATTCAAAGCGTTGCTTCCTGCAATAATCAACTTGCTTGGATAGGTGGCGCAACATGATAACTATAATTCTTGCTGGAATAGAAAACCCAGGCAACCTCGGTGCCGTTGCAAGAGTCATGAAGAATTTCGGCTTTGCGAAGCTCGTACTTCTAAATCCAAATTGTTCAATTACTCAGGATGCAAGAGACAGAGCAAAACATGCACAGGATATTCTTGATGATTGTAAGACGATAAGCGAGAAGTCGCTTTCAAAATTCGATTTGTTGATTGCGAGCACTGCAAGATTGGGTACAGATTATAATTTGCCAAGAAGTGCTCTTGATTTGGAAGACGTAGTTAAAAAAATAAATGCAGTTCCTCCAAAGACAAAAATAGGTATATTGTTCGGTCCGGAGAGCACGGGACTCTCCAATGCTCTAATTCAAAAGGCGGACATTACGTTCACAATAAATACAACTGAAGCGTACCCTAGTCTTAATCTAAGCCACGCGGTTGCCGTTACTCTTCATGCACTTTCTAACGCGCCAAAACGAACTCAACGCTTCACACCCATAACACAGAGGGAGAAACATGAATTAATGAAACTCATTAAGAAACGTATAAAACAAATGCCCCTAAGAACAGATGGTCAACGCCTAACGCAGGAGAAGTTATGGAGAAATATTCTTGGAAAAGCAATGCTGACAAAAAGGGAAGCTCAAGCTCTTTTTGGCTTTCTCAAGAAGTCGTGAGCTGACAAAGAATCTTTCAATTCTTTAGAAATTTGAGGGTTTGCGCTCTGTCCCAGGCCATACATTGTCTTTTCTACTGTGCTTCCCCATGTGAAGTCGCCTTGTTCCTTCACTATTCTTGATACTTTCAGCTCGCCTGTGCCAATCCCTTCCTTTAGTTGGTAGTAAATGCTTCTCTGGCTAACCTCTCCATATACAGCTTTATAAGCCTTCCAAAGAATGTATCCATGGCTCTCACCGAGCACGGCAAGCAGATTCACGATATTCTGCCTTATTCTACTGCCTTTGGGACGACCTCTCTTCATAAAAGTACTGAAGGAAAAGGAGTTTATAAACTTTTTCTGCCTAATCAGGGATTAGTTCAAGAAGTATCCGATACGCGTCTCCCAAATTGTCAGGATTCATATTTGCACCCTGCTGTGTTTCACGTAATTCACGGAGCACTGCGCGTACGTCATCGTGTTCAGGATGTTCTACAAGGATGTCTTCCAAAGGCAGAGACGTACCATACTTGGTTCGCAAGGCAGCTTCAATCTTTCGTACGGCAGATTTCAAGAATGCAACCGCATCATCATGCAAAGGGTCTTCTCGTCTTATGTTTGAGAATATTCCCTGATGCTCTTCCTCTTTTTCACTGATTTCTTCTGGTTCAGATTTTGCAGAATGTGTTTTCGCAACGGATTCCACAGCAATCACGTGAAATTGTGCGCCAACGCTCATCGTGACTCTAACTGGTCCACCAACGATACCCTCAATTCTCTTTGCTATCCTGGCACATTCTCTAACATCATGGTCATTTATCTTCTGATCCTGACCCTTTACACCAAGCTCTCTTGTAGCTATCTTCGTTCGCTCAAATACTATTTTTCTCTCCTGTGCTACTATTGTACTTTCTTCTATTCCTAAGTAATCCTTAGAAACTAAGAAACTGTCACCTGGTGTTCCTGGAGCAAACTCTCCAGCATATGTGGTTATGGCAAACGAGTCGCCAGAAACTATCGTGGCTGTTGCGTTACTCTTCTGGATTTTCTGAATCAACACACATCCTGTTCCTTTCAACTCGTTAACAGCATTGCGAAGCATTGCCGTTCCTTTTACAGGCTGGTGTACAATTATGCCTTCGGGTCCTTCTGCCATCACACGAACTAATGGTTCGGTTGCTTCAATGATTAATGCGTTGGCATCAGCATCCTCGTCAATGGCGCACGATTCATACGCCTCAAATAATTCCTGCCATGCCTCGTTGGAAGATAACTCTTTTAGTGCGTCATCGGGGAGAACAAGCGTGTAAGGAACATTTCGGGTCTCCCGGGCCACCATAGCCATTCTATGAGCAAGCTGGCTGACCCCTATCCCATTTTCTGCCTGTTGAACAGTGAGTATTCGTACCATAGCGTTCTGACGTGGGAACAGGGTATATAATCCTTTCGAGGGTTGTTCGCGTCACTTCTAAATAGTAAACTATTTCAATACTGCCTTGATTCTTGGAGAATGCAAGTGGCAGAAACTGATGTGACCCCCGCCCCGCACGTACATCTAAGTGTTTTTGATTATCGTGCGCTTGTTCAAAGAATAAATGGTGTGATGTTACCAGATAATCCTTTGAGAGGCAGGAGAGAATTGGAACTTGGTACTGAACAGCCACGCAGAATCTATGCAAGACTTAGGAACGCGTGGAGCCATCTCGACTTGCTTGAAGACATTCATAGGATAAGAGCATCGCGTATTCCATTACTTCTTGGTGTCGATGATACTCTCAAAGGAATAATGTTTGGAGATGACTCCCTCCGTGTTGGAACCATTTATGTTGCAAGTGGCTATCTCGTTGGTAGACAAGATTCAGAAGAAACATTCACCGAAAGCATTACACTTGAGATAATCGAACCGCTTAATACATCGTTTGGTCTCATAACACCAGGTAGACGGGAGGCGTATGCAATGGGCGATGTGGTGTTGCATGAGCAACCTAGGCATCCTGTCGCACCAATCCCTATTGACTTCTTCCAGCGCTCAAGAAGCTGAACATATATAAACGAGCTCTCTTTCTTCCTGTCATGGTCTGGGACACAGTAGTTAAGGTTCTGTTGCTCATTGGCATAGGATTCCTTCTTATTCAAATGATTAAGATAATGGGAAAGGCGTTCTTGCTGATAATAAACACAGTACTGGGATTGGCAGCATTGTTCTTCAGCGTGCATATTTTAGGGCTTCAAATCCCCATTAACTTCTGGAGCGTACTACTTTCAGCGATGGGAGGCCTTGTTGGGTTCTTGATTGTGCTCCTACTACATATTGGAGGCTGGATATTTTGAAACAAACTGTATATTACCCTAACGGAACGGCATTATCACTGATCGCCATTATTGCAGGTATAGTAATACTGGCATTCCCGAACATCCTCGAGATACTCATAGCGATATTTCTTATCGTTATCGGACTCGTAGGGCTTGTAGGGAGTATGCGGAAGTAGGCATCTGAGAAGTGTCGTAGACACATCGAGTGACATTTTATAGAAAGATATTAATAGTGTCCACGATACGCTTAGAGCATGAACTGGCTATTCTTCGGGATTCTGGCCATGCTTTCATACGGGTTTTATAACTTCTTTGTCAGGCTCTCGGCGGGGAAGATATCACCAGCGCTTGGAGCAGTAATCTTGGCAGTTTCAAGCGCGATTGTCGCAACGAGCTTCTTCCTGTTCCTCAAGCTAAATGGAACTCAAACTACAATTACAACACCAGGAATCTGGTGGGCAATTGGAGCTGGCGTGTTCGCTGGACTTGCAGAAGTGTTATATTTCTTCATGTTCGCAAAGGGAACAAACATTTCCATAGGTCTGCCTTTGGTTGTTGGAGGCACAATTCTGGTTGGTGCGGTGCTTGGAATCCTTGTCCTGCACGAAAAGCTCTCGTTCATCAAGCTGGCAGGAGGAGTTCTTACCGTATTAGGCATAGTTCTACTAGTAAGGTAGAAGACAGCAATCCAACTGTATCTCTTACTTCAAGGTAGCTTTAATCTTGTCAACGTAGTCAAGCTTCTCCCACGTGAAGTCAGGGTCGTCTCTCCCAAAGTGTCCATACGCTGCCGTCTTCTCGTAGATTGGTCTCTTTAGTTTAAGACGCTCGATGATGGC
Source organism: Candidatus Woesearchaeota archaeon (assembly GCA_043818175.1). Lineage (GTDB taxonomy): Archaea > Nanobdellota > Nanobdellia > Woesearchaeales > JBDRGA01 > JBDRGA01. The sequence continues at coordinate 23,961 of JBDRGA010000052.1, forward strand.
TGCAGGCCTTAAATCAAACAACTCGTTGATTATGCTTGCTATGCGTTCATCGGGCACTGTTCCCGTACCAAAAGAGTCAACGTGAACGCTCAATGGCTTCGCTACCCCTATAGCATAAGATACCTGAACTTCACATCTTTTAGCCAAACCAGCCGCAACAATATTCTTTGCGACGTGTCTTGCCGCATATGCAGCTGACCTATCAACCTTTGAAGGGTCTTTGCCTGAGAAAGCACCGCCACCATGCCTTCCCATTCCTCCGTACGTGTCAACGATAATCTTCCTTCCTGTAAGACCAGAATCACCTTCAGGGCCTCCGATAACGAACTTACCAGTTGCGTTTATGTGCACTTTTGTCTCGTGATCCATCCACTTCTTACAGACTGGCTTCACAACCTTCTCCATAATTTCCTTCTTAAGATGCTCCTCAGAAAGCTCTTCCTTGTGCTGTTGTGCTATAACAACCGTATCAACTCGAAGAGGCTTATCTTCTTCGTATTCAACCGTAACTTGCGTCTTGCCATCAGGACCAAGATGTTTTATTGACCCGTTCTTCCTTACTTCAGCTAATTTTATCGCCAGCTTATGTGCAAGCATTATGGGCAATGGCATCATTTCAGGAGTTTCATCACAAGCATACCCAAACATCAAACCCTGATCTCCTGCTCCTTGTTCCAATCCCTTGTTGTCAAGTCCTTTCGCAATATCAGGGCTCTGACCATGGATGCTTACCAGTACTGCAGCGTCTTCATAGTCAATACCGAACTCTGGGTCCGTGTAACCTATACGTTTCAAGGTCTTTCTTACTAATGCCTGAACATCAGCAAATCCGCTTGTGGTTACTTCACCCATTGCAATAACCATTCCTGTTGTAGTCGCACATTCAACCGCGACTCTTGAATTAGGGTCCTGTCTTAACAGTTCATCAAGAACTGCATCGCTGACCTGATCGCATACCTTATCAGGATGTCCTTCAGTAACACTTTCACTCGTGAAATAATGCTTCATAATACCACCTAAATGTGCACTCTTGCAGGTAGTTTATATTGGTTTGCATGCTGTTACGGCATGCTTAAATATTATGTTGTATTCGTACTTTGATGCGCGGAACTCCGATAGTCATTGAAGATAAGGCAACAGGGTTTTCTGCTGAACAACTGCCTGTTCCCGAGCATTACATCCCGTTCATTGAATGTGTAATGATCCCAAATGGATTGATTCGCGACAGGCTTCAACAGCTTGCCATTAACGTGCACGATGATTACAAGGGTAAGAAATTGCACATTCTTTGCGTACTTAAAGGAGGAGACAAGGTATTTGGAGACTTGAACAAGCAGTTGGACAAGTTGAATACATCGCGTTCAAGCGTGCCCATAACTTACGATTTCATACGTACGAGCAGCTACGAGAACGATTCAAGCACAGGCATCGTGAATATTATGGGTGAGTTGCAGGACATTAAAGGAAGGCACGTTCTAATTGTAGAAGATATTGTGGATACAGGGATAACGCTCAAGAAGCTGAAGGACGAGATATCGAGGCACGAGCCAGCCTCTCTCAAATGTCTTACCTTATTGTCAAAAAGAATTGGAAAAGAACCAGAAGCAAGCGCGGATTACGTTGGGTTTTCAATACCTCCTCACTTCGTCGTGGGTTACTGTCTTGATTACAATGAGCACTTCAGGGACTTGGCACATATCTGCGTGTTGAACGAGAAAGGTAAAACCGAGTTTCGGAAGAGATAAATGGGGCATCTGAAACATATTTATATGCTGATATATTTCCCCGTTGCATGGCGCTTGGGTATGCTAGGAGAACTTACGAAGGAACTCTTAGTGTTCTAAGAAGGGCAAAATACGCTGCACATCGTATAGCTGAGTGGAACCTATGGGACGTGCTTGAGCAAAGACGAGAACACAAGAACCTTATGAAAGAAAGGGGGCAGGAGACCATTCATCCCACCTACTCGACTGATACAGAAATTAGTAATAGTGAACTGGAAGAAGTTGTAGAGAAAATTGGAGACATTTAGTCGTTTAATCCGGTATTTGCTTTATACGGTTCCCTCGCATCCTTCAGCGCAATCTTCGCAAGAACCATGTCATGCATCCTCTGCAGGAATTTCTGCTTGTCTTCCATCTTCATAATGTCAGAGTAACCCATGCTGATTAGATTGAAAGCAAACGGCGTGGGTATCTCTGTGCTTATTTCTTTCACTTTCATTTCGCCTGACTCAATCTTCATAAGCACTTCTTCCGCGTGTCGTACGTCCATCATGTCCTCTAATACTTCCCGTCGTGCTTCTTTAAGTATTGGAAAATCATCACTGATCTTCTTCACTGCAGAATAAATTAACCGAGAGCTCAACTGCTGTCTTCCAACTGACTTCGTTCTTCCCATATAATTCCTTAAAATCATCAATGACCGTGCTGCACAATGTCTGAATCTTCGAGTAAGTACTTCACTTCTGTCAAGCGCTTGCGCCATAAGAGACCTTAGTTCATTCGCCTTCAATTTCTTCAATGCGTTTACAGCCTGCACTTTTTGCGATGTCATAATGTAAAAACCGTTGTCTGAAATGTTCACTTCAACATCCTTGCCAGTAGACTGCGCAATAGAGAAAGCCAATGCTCTGCTCAACACATCATTTGTTCTTCGTCCAAACAACGCATGAAATATTATGTACGTCTTTGAACCTTCAGAATAATACTCGACGAGTATTTTCTTGTCATGCGGCAATTCAGCATATCTGTACTGCTCCCAGAAATACTCGTAAATACTGTTCGCTCCATAGGAATCAACGTGCAGGTATGAGTTGATGAAATCAATAACATCTTTCTTTGATGTCTTGCTTTCAAAATGCTCTTCCATGAATCTTCTGAACCGCTGAATTTCCATTGCAAGGTCATAACTTAAGGGCAATTGCTCTGAGAACCAGGATGGTACGGTAGGCGGTCTATTAACTGATGTAGAGACAAAAGCAGTCATGCCCTGTGCATACATGAAAAGATAAGTGTTCCCGCCGAGAACGAAAACATCGCCTTTCTTCAAACGCTCAACGAATTGCTCGTCAATCGTTCCAATGAATTCTCCACCTCGCGTCTTAACGCGCACATTTGACTCGTCAGGAATCGTGCCAATGTTAGTCATGTAGATTACTCTTGCCATCTTTCCTCGCTTACCAATCATTGCTGTTTCTTTGTCGTACCAAATTTTGGCGTACACATTCCTTGTTTCAAGCGAGGCGAACTCACCACTTAGGTAATTCAATATGTCATCAAAATCATGCCACGAAAGATTCCTGTAACAATGACTTCTTCTTACAGTTGCGTAAACTTCATGAATTGCCTGTTTATCGTCTATGGCAAAGCCAAAAACGTGCTGAGCAAGAACATCCAAACAATTTTCGGGAACTTGAATCTGGTCAAACTTCTTTTCCAAAGCGGCTTTCAAAAGAACGGAAGACTCGACTAAATCATCCCTGTCCATTACCACAATTCTTCCAACGGCTTCATCATGCAGTTTATGTCCACTTCTCCCAATGCGCTGCAAAGCCCTCGCAACACTCTTCGGGCTTCCCAGAAGAACAACGAGGTCTATGTATCCAATGTCAATACCTAACTCCAATGACGTGCTTGAAACAACTGCTTTCAGCTTGCCCTGCTTAAGCCTGTTCTCCAGAGCAAGACGGTGGTCCTTGCTTAACGAGCCATGATGCGCACCAATGTAACTTCCTTCCCCTTCTTTCCCCATCATTGTATAGTTTTTTGGGAATTTATCTTTGAGGTGATGAACGACTCTCTCAGTCGCGCTTCTTGTGTTCGTAAAAATAAGAGTTGTTCTATGGTCTTGAATCATTTTGTCTAACAACTTATACATACGTATGTGAGTTGCCCCTGGTTCAGAACGCATCAAGTCCTCAACCGGACTTAACACTTTCAAATCCAATTTCTTCAAGTACTGCACGTCAACAACTTTGCAGTCCCTGTAAATTTCTTTGTCAGGATCTTCGAGACCTACAAGAAACTTGGCCACAAGCTCAAGAGGCGCTACTGTAGCAGAAAGGCCTACACGAGAAAATGGATACAGTTTCTCCAGTCTTTCCAACGTAACGGATAAATGAACACCTCTCTTGCTATCTGCTAAACTGTGTATCTCATCAATAATAACCCAGGAAGGTTGAAGTTTCTCCCTAAACTTAGGTGATGTTATTAAGATTGCAAGACTTTCAGGCGTTGTAATCAGAATGTGGGGCGGTTTCTTTAGCATAGCGCTTCTCTGGCTCGTAGAAGTATCTCCGGTCCTTATTCCAGTCCTTATCCCAAGCTTCTTCCCCCTCCTTTTTTGCCAGCTCCTTTATTGCTTCCAATGGCTCTTCAAGGTTCTTCTGGATGTCATTGGCGAGTGCTTTCAAAGGCGAGATGTATATGCAATATACTTTGTCCTCGAGTTCTTCCTTGTTTGCCAGTGCTGTAAGCTCGTTAATCACCGAGAGAAAGGCAGATAATGTCTTTCCTGAGCCCGTAGGGCTGGAAATAAGCGTGTTCTCCCTTCTGTGGATATTTAGTGCTGCAAACTTCTGAGGGGGGCTGAACGCCTTGAAAGTAGCTTGAAACCATTTTCGCACGTAAGGATGTAGTATCTTCAGGGTTTCCGAGTCCTCATGTTCATCAGTCTGAAAACTAATCGGCATTCCTGGAAAGAATCCGAACACGCTTTAAAATCCTATGCTGAAGCTGTCCAGTGCTCAGAAATATGGCTTGCCCTTTAATGTAACATTCCCTCTATCTAGAATAGTGGAATAGTCCAGTTGAGGTGTAGCCATTATTGGTGCAACATATGGTACTAAATTCTGAATATAATCAATGGCTACGGGACCTTCGTTTACAATATCCTTCCTAACGGCAGAGTACTCACCTGGCATTGTTACGGGTCCCGCGTTGATAGTAGTGTCATCTCTCCCAATTACAGGCATTGCACGTAAAGCACGTATTACATCTATATCCAGTCCTGCCTCTCTCGAACTTGTCGTTCTCCTATTTGCAATCCTGAATGGATTGTCAAGTTGGATTGTCATCAAGGAATGGAACTGCAATTTGCTTTATAAACGTAATGCTGAATCAGCCCTTACTTTCAGCCACAATGCCTATGAACATGCTGTTCTTCGAGAAAAGAAGAATACCTTCAATTTCATCGTATCCACCATATTTGTGCAAGACTCTAAACCCCGCTTTGGAAAGCATAGCTTCAATTTCTTTGAAGGTATAGACCTGCATGTCCCATACATCCTTCTGCATGGTTAGCTTCATTTTGTTTTGGATGTACACACGCTGGTTCACGTGCATTATCTTTTTTGTTCTGTCGAGCGTGTTGCTGTTGAATCTGACAAGTTTCGTCTCACCAAAATCTTTGCACGTGTCAATCCACTCTCCGTCTATGAAGTTCTTGTCCAGATACTCAAAGTTGAATATGTCGAACGCAATTCTTTTCACACCATGCCACCCATCCAACACTTTCTGAAACTCATTGGGAGTCAAGTGTCCTATTGCATTGAACATGCAGGTGACGATGTCTGGCCTATTCTTTAAGGGAGTCCGTAAGTCTGAAACGTAGAAGCGCACACCAGGATGCTTCTTCCTGGCAACGGAAAGCATTTCAGCACTTAGATCAAACCCTTCTACGTCATAACCCCGTTCTTTCAGCTCGCCGGTGAAGTTACCTGTTCCACACGCTGCATCAAGAAGTTTCCTACCTGCAGGCAGAAGGAAAGGATGAAGTGCTGTTACTGCACTTGCATAAGGAATTATTGAGCCATCTGCGAGGTCATAAACCTGTGCGAACCTTCCGTAGTCAAACTGTTTCATGAAATAATACGCCAGCTCGTAATAATAAAGTTAGCGGTTAAAGACCCAGATTCTCAAGAATGAGCTCTTTCTTAAAAGGAGCAAGGTCATCGTAACCCTGTCCTGTACCCAAGAACAAAATTGGTTTCTTAGTAACGTAACTTACGCTGACAGCAGCACCACCTTTCTCATCTACGTCGGCCTTTGCCAGTATAATGCCATCAATTCCCACAGCCTCATCAAACACCTTTGCCTGTTCAACACAGTCGTTTCCAGTAATCGCTTCCCCTACAAACATCTTGAAGTCAGGATTATTAACCTTTATGAGCTTCTTGAGCTCTTGCATCAGGTTATCGTTGCTGTGAAGCCTTCCTGCAGTGTCTATTAAAACCACGTCCACGTTCTTTGCCTTGGCATGTGATATTGCGTCAAAAGCAACAGCAGCAGGGTCAGAACCATAATCGTGCTTAATCATCTTAACGCCCAATTTGTTACAATGTTCTTCCAATTGCTGGATTGCGGCTGCTCTGAACGTATCTGAAGCTGCTACAACAACACTCATTCCTTTTTCTTGAAATAAGTGGGCGAGCTTTGCAAGTGCGGTCGTTTTTCCAGAGCCATTAACACCAATAAATGCAATAATGTAAGGTTTCTTCTTCTTTGCTTCCTTCAATAAGTCGATATGAGTATCTACAAAAAGTTCTTCTATGCTCTTTTGCAGTCTATCATGAATAACTTCTTCAACGCTCTTTCTCTGAACGCGTCCGGATGTGAGTTCGTCTTTAAGATCCAATTTTATCTTCTCTATTACCTCAACTGCAACGTTGTTCTCTAGCAAAGCAAGCTCCAACTCCCAGAATATCTCGTTGAATCGTTCATCTGAAAGCTGTATCGTTGTTACTTTCTGCTTGATGAATCCAAACAAACCTTTCTTCTCAACGCGGCCCTCGGGTTGAATTACTCTTGGTTCGGGTTCAACGGGCTCGTCATGAACTGGCGCCTCTTTTGGCACAATTGCTTCAGGCTGAACTTTAACCTTTGCTGGCTTTTCAACTTCTCTTGGTTCAACGCGCTTCTTCTCTTGTTCTCGCTTCCCGAATATCTTGCCCAGGAATCCTCTCTTTTCCTCGTGAACTTTCTTAGGTGGTTCTTTGATTTCATGCGCCTTGACTTCAATTGGTTTCTTTTCTTCTGTTTTAACTGGTTCTATTTTCTTGACAACCTGTTCTACCTTAACGAGCTCTGGTTTCTTCGCTTCTTTTACGGGCTCTTGTTTTCTAACTTGAGGCTCAGACTTCTTTGGTATAGATTTAGGAACGGACTTCTCTACTTTCTTCTCGGGCTCTTTCTTTGCTGGCTTTGGCTTCTCGACTGGTTTCTGTGGTGCTGGCTTCTTCTGAATAATCTCCTTCGCAGGGATTCTTTCTTCTATCTCTTCAACTTTAGCATCCTTGGAAACGTCCTTAGTAAGCTTTCCAAGCGCGCCTTTGAGTTTGTCCTTTAGAAACTTGAACATTTCTTACTCCTCAATCTCCTTCTGCAAACTTTGTGCTCTTTCCACCAGCTCGTCAAACTGCTTGTCTGCTTTCTGCCATATTGATTCGAGGTTCTTCTTCTGCTTCTCAATTAATGTTAGAGCTTCATTAATACTTTTCTCTACAACAACACCCTGTCCTACATTCATCATCACGGTGCTGTCTGGCTTGATTGTTCCCTTAATAAAAATTCCAGAAGCCAATGGTAAGAAAGCAGATGGTTCTCCCTTGAAGTTCTCCATTGATGCAAGCGCCTCAGTAATTGAAGTGAGCTCCAGAAGGTTCTCTTGCATCTTTGTCATCTGTCCCTGAAGCTTTTCCAAGTACTCGTTTATAGAGTGTAGCTCCATCATCTTTTCGTCATTCATCTTTTCACCGTCTTTGCAGCAAACTTCCGTTCAAGCAATGTGCTCAGGCTTCCTCCTTCATAAGAGTGCTTTATCGCCATTGCAACAAGAGGACCAATTGATATGACTCGAATCTTTGAAGGAGCAGATTCTGGAAGAGTTAGTGTATTTGTTACGACCACTTCTTCTGCATTGCTGTTCTCGATGTTTACGTACGCGTTTCCATTGAATAGACCGTGGGTTGCAACAAGATATACTGCCTTTGCACCACGCTTCTTTATTGCGGCACATGCCTTCGTAATAGTGCCTGCTGTATCTATTATGTCATCAATTATGATTGCGTTTTTTCCTTCAATGTCTCCCACAACGTGCATTACTTCTGATTCATTGTGCGTTTCTCTTCTTTTGTCAATCAATGCTATGGGCGCGTCCAATTTTTTGCCGAAGTATCTTGCTCTCGCAACTCCACCTGCGTCAGGACTAACGACTACCAAGTCCGAGATTTTCAGCTCCTGAAAATAACTCGCAAGGGTGCTTGCCGCCCAGATATCATCAACAGGTATGTCAAAGTAACCTTGTATCTGGTTTGCGTGAAGGTCAACTGTCAGAATGCTCTGCGCCCCTGCTGTTGTAAGCAAATTGGCAACTAGCTTAGCGCTGATTGGCTCTCTTGCTCGGACCTTCCTGTCCTGCCTGCCATACCCATAGTAGGGAATGACGCACGTAATCTTCCCTGCAGATGCTCTCTTGGCCGCATCAAGTAGTATGAGCAGCTCCATGATGTTATCATTTATTGGGGGGCCAAGTGCCTGTATTATGAAAATGTTTTCTCCTCTCACATTCTCGTCAATGTGTGCATAAATCTCGCCATCAGCAAACCGTTTAATCGTGCATGGAGTGAGCTCCATTTCAAGCTCCTTGGCTATCTCCTGCGCCAACGGAATATTGCTCGTGCCTGAAATAAGCTTCATCTGAACGCCTCATCCGCAGTTGTAAGCTCTACACCTGTGCTCATGTCCCCCGCAACAAATCCATGCTTCGTAACAACAAGTCCTGAGCGTACGAAGGGACTTCCGAAATTCATAGTTCCCGTTTCAACTTCAACATCAAAGTCCTGCTGGATGCTCAGCAGTTCAGAAAGAGAAACATCCTGTCCAATAAGCCCCTTGCCATGACTTAAGACACCCAAGCTACCCGGTGTAGGTGTCCCCGCAAGCGTCATCTTTTTGGCGCGAACGCCAAGAGCTTGCTCTATCATTTCAATGGCAGCATCACTGTACTCCGGGTTAACATATGCAAACGTGTCATTGCATAAAATATTGTTTCCCAGACAAGTCAAATGAGTGGGGATTACAGTATACTCGATTTTCAGATTGTCCAGTTCCTTTAGTTCTTCCTCAAAGCAGTTTTCAGGCACGAGGAGCATCTTTTCGTTTCCTGTTAGAAAGGCGCCAAGAAGACTCGTTCCACAAATTGATATTGGGTGTGTTGGTACTCCCAGAGTCTCCTCAATCTCTTTGCGAAGGTCTTTGGGAACTTCCTTACCAATTAGACAGTACTTTGAGCAGGCGTACGCGTAAAGTCCCACATTTGGATTCTTGTGAACACTGGTCTTGAGGGCATGCATGAACTCACGAACGCCGAGCCCTATTTAAAGCTTAGGTCTTGAGGCCGTCAAGAGATTTCTTCGTGGCCTTCTCTAGGAATATGTTGATCGTACCAAAATGAATCTTCTGATCCATGCTTATGCTTCTTTGGTTCTCAAGATGAAGCAATGGGATGAACGTCATAACTTTATCCTCTTTGGCTTCTGATGGTATTATAGCTGAGAACGTTAGTGCTGTAGTTTTCTTGTCATAATGGGTCTTTACCCGCTTGTACACTTCGCTCATCACCACACTAATGTCTGGCGTCTTCTCAGGTGCTTTCGTATCGACCATTGGCTGAAGATATATCTTTCTTCTTTCTTCAACTTCAAGTGCCTTTTCCAACGCAGAAACGAGGTCGAAAACACTTACTTTTCTCTTCCTTGGCTGTGGACTCCTAGGTATGAGCCTTGGCCTTACTACATCATCCTGCTCGTCCAATACTTCCAGCTCTTCTAGAATCTCATCTGGTGCTTCCGCGCCATTAATTAGTGCATCAAGAGCCTCTATATCTTCCTGTAAGAGCCTGTTACTCTTCATTTTAAGCAGAAATGCAGCTGCAAGAATCATCTTGCCAGAGATTCTGAAATCAACTTCCTTCAGCTTGTTCAACATTTGGAGGAACTTCCCTGCCAAGAGGCTTACGTTGATGTTCCAAGGGTCCATTCCTTGTTTGTTAACAAGGTCGTAGATTATGGTCTGCCAAGTAACCTCATCCTGCTCGAAGAGGATGCTGAAGATTTCCTCGTTAACGTTCTTAGAGACCTGCTCCATGCGTACCATTTTAGTATACTGCTATATAAAGTTATCGCAAGCTACCGTCGTGAATAAAAATTAAAAAAGCGGAAGGCGTGGCCAATGGCAAGGCCACCGGAGCCGCTAACTGAAAACGCTTATAGACCGTGGGGCGAACATCTATATAAAGTTTGTTTTCGACGTGGAAAACGCTAAAGTATTTATAAATGGTTTATAAATGGTTGGGGTTGTTTATGTCATTACCTACTTTTCCGTAGTAAAATATATAAAGCATTGTTGCTATGTATGAACATGGAAGGGAAGAATCCACCTTACGAAGGATATGTTATATCACATCGTAGGATGAGTGGTATAGTTCCTGGAAAGATATACCAGACAGATATTCGAGGAAGGGCAGTACCAGAGGAAGGGGAACGAGATAAACGTCGTGAATGGGCTCTTTCGCCCCTGGATTTTGAGGAAGTTGTTGGTGGGCTTGAGACTGAGCTTGCGAGAGATGAATCTAGGATGTTAGTGCCCAGGGTTGCTATAGTGCTACCCCATTATACTAGAATTTATTTCGTTGGCAGTGCAGATTTTGGAGGAGAAGCAGAGACTAACTGGGACAATGTTTTGTATAGAACTCCAAGCTTCTTATCTACGCCTGAATTGGTTGTAAAAGGAGGCACTGGTTGCGACGGCGAAGTTGCTATTCTTGGAGAAGAGCGCAAATTCTGGAATGGTACGCAAACAGTGGAGGCATATCTTGAAATGTTTGTTCCGGTGGGCAGCCTTGGGAGAGTAGAAGAACCGAACAAACTCGCTGATTACATGGCCAGAGTGCGTGCAGGAAGATAGGGTTCTGACATCTCCACTTGACCTAAACCTTATATATCTTCGGCAACTCAAGTTATTCCATGGAACGGGTAGTCTTCAAGAATTCAAGAGGCCTATCCTTGGTTGGGCATCTAAATGCTGTTGGCTCAAAAAAGATAATCATCCTATGTCATGCCCTCGCTAACGATAAATCTGGGAGGGGAAAGCTTGATAGGGTTGCAGAAAAGCTCAATGAGTCTGGATTTAGCACATTGGCCTTTGATTTCAGCGGTTGTGGGGAAAGCGATGATGACACCCTTACAATCGGGAAAGAAGTTGACGACCTCAAATCTGCGATTGCATTCGTGAAATTGGAGGGTTACAGCGAGATTGGCCTGTTTGGACATAGCACTGGCGCGCTGGTTTCATTGAAATGTTATTCTCCTGAAATCAGGTCAATGGTATTATGGTCCCCGATAACAAACAGGATAAGGTATGAATGGAATGACAAACTCACAAAGGAACAGCTCGAAGAACTACGCAAAAAAGGATATTATACACGAACAAGAAAGAACGCAATACGTACAGCTTACCACATAGACGAACAAATGCTGAGGGACAGGGAGTCCGTGAACCCGGAAGAATTGCTAACAAATGTTTCATGTCCTGTGCTCATAATTCAAGGAACGAGGGACGAAAGCGTTCCTGTTGAAGATTCAAAGAACGCAATTAAACTGCTGTCAAAAAAATCTCGTCTTGAAATCGTAGAAGGAGCAGACCACGACTTCCTGGAACACGTAGACAAGCTGGTAACCTTGAGCAATGAATGGTTTTTAAAGCAATTATAGAGATAGATTAGGCCAAGAATTACAACGCCGCGGCCCGGATTTGAACCGGGAATCCACGAGGGACTGGTTCGCTCGATTGGCTCTTTGTGGGCTTGAGCGAAGCGAAACCCACTTCGTCGCCAGTGGCCGAAACCACTGTTCGAGACCAGCGCAATTTCCCGCGTCTTGCGACGTACCGGGTTATGCGACCGCGGCTTGACCAAGGTCGCGACGGGAACGTTTAGTGACCGTATGCGACCGCGGCTTGATGTTGAGACACCGTGGTGTGTTTATTAATATTCCTTTCAATATTGAAAATAATGATGTTTAAATACTCGAAGTCACACCATCCTGATTACAATGTGTGTTGGATGTTCAGTACAAAATGCAGAAAGACTTGCCGAGAAAGGAATCAATGTAGGCGACATGGGTGCCTACATAACTAGACAAGTCTCTGCAACGACAGAATCAACATATGGCTCAATCAGATCAACACCTGGTTTGGTTTATTGGAAGTAGGTATTCTGTATAGTCATCATTATAAGTTCAAACCATTTCACAAGACAATGCGATTCTTAAGAGCTGCATTTTGCATCGGTGCATTGGCATTGGGTGGGTGCGCAACAACGAATCCTCAACTGATAGCTAGAAGAAGTACTCCATTTGGTGATACTCGTGTTGAGCAGTTTCAAGATGGCGCAGTAAAAGTTACTGCAGCTCATGGCGATACCTTGGAATGGGTTTACAACGAAAATCCTGGGTCTGCTGTGTATGATTGGAATGATAGGATGCTAATCCATAATCGTGATGGAAGGTTCTGGTTTTACACGCCAGAAAAGGGAATTGAAACGCTCAGAACCAGAGGTACTGCACTCTACAATTCAGGAATGGCGATGTTGCTTGGAGAAGAGTACTTAAAGTTAGTTAGAAACAGTCCCAAGAAATAATTTGTATAACTGGAAATCATTAAACACTTTTTTCAGGCTTACCATTCAAGCTAACATTAACCGTGACAGTATCAAATACTATCCTTGGTTTCAGGTATGCGACTACCGCTTCCATTGTCGTATAGTAAACTCTAGTGTTGCCTACACGTCCATTGCTTACAATGATGTTATGCGCCAATGAGCTCAAGTTCTCATGCACCAATTCTGCTACGGCTGCCTTAATCAGCTTACCCTGATATCCTGTGCTTATTGAATACCTTGCAAGCATGTCTGCTGTTGGTAGTAGCTGCGTGAACGTACCATCGATTCCATCAGTCATAGAACTGAGTATTCTTGGTAATGCATTCCTAACTGCCATGCCTGTAATTATTGGAGGATTGCTCGGCTCTGTGAGGAATAACTTAATTCCTTCAGCCAACGACCTACGAATAGGAATGACTCTGCCCTTTTCACCTGCATCTTGCCATGCTTCTCTAATTCCTGCATTCACAAGACAATCATCAATTATCATGTCTTGTGGGGATTGCAGGTTCGTTCTTAATTGTTTCATTATGAAACGTATTCAATCATAAATTTAGGATAAGGGATACTGACCACTGTTGTTACTTTATCGTGGTGGTATACCGCAACCTTTTTAATGCCATCCGTTCCACCATAGCGAGATGACGTTCAAACAGGGTGTGCGGGGGCATTTCGCCAATTCAACTGGGATGCTGGCTGTGCTGACTCCAATGTGGGCAACTATCGAGACCTTTGGTTATGATGCTGCAAGGCATTTCGTTCAGGGCAACGTGCAAGCCCAACGTGTGTTTGAATACATGCATTGGAATCCTGATAACCTGTATATGACTGAGTGGCAGTCAATGACAAGCAGAGCCCTGGGAATTGTGACATTCTACGGGGGGGGTGGGTTTGTTACTCAATGGCACGAGACGGTTCTCGCAAAGAGTCTTTAGAATCACTAAGGAATCAAGTGAAAGGTCAAAGAGCGCACATGATACGATATACATGGGGCTCGCCGCTGCAGGGGTCACGCCACTTTATATGAAAGCAACAGAATTATTCTCAGGACAACCATTAGATCCGTCCACAATAACCCTTGCAACTGCCACAGCTGGAGTCGCGACACTCGCCCTAGGGTCAGTCATTGGTATGGCTGCTGACACCTATGAGGATTTTTGTGGCACAAGGCCGTCAGAAAGGCTCCCAGCCAGTATAGCACGACTAAACAGGAAAACAAAGCTTGGACTTGCGGGTATTTTGACAGCAGCTTCGCTAGGTATCACAGCAGCGACGTACGTGTTGCATCACAATTCTCCCACTCCAGAAGGGCTGAAACCTTCTTCGATAGAGCAAATCGTTCAGAACGATGCAAATGTAAGTCCATATTGAATTTCTATGCGTCGGTCAGTACAGGAAATGAATTAAGCAGAGACGTACTTCCAAGCCGAATGGAAGACATGATCATAGTCGTACGTGCGCTCGTCGATTGGTATAATGACAAGATGGTTTATGCACGCAGGGACTCCTCAGATACAACTGGTGGAATGTTGTGTCTTCCGGGCGGCAAGATGGAAGAAGATGAGACGCACCGTGAAGCAATAATGCGTGAGCTGGGCGAAGAAATAGGCCACAAACCCGACTGGAATATCGAGTACTGCTTCAGCCAGAAGCCCGTGTTAAAAAATGGAAAATGGTACCGCCAGGACTATTTTTACACGTACATTGACTACGTACCCCTAAAACCAGGAAGCGACGAAGAATCGTTGAAAGTACTTAATGTCAACGATGCTCTTCTTCGTAAAGACGTTGCATTTGCAAATAATACAGCACATTACTTTCATCAGAGGGTTAGAATGGATGATGCATGGCATCCAGAATGGCTTCTATCAGACATTCAATTTCAACATGAAGGAACAATTCTGACACCTACAGTGTTCGCACCATCTTACAACCCAGTATTGGAGAAAAGGCGTTATGAATCGTGGATGAAACAGAATTCTCCACTACGACAAAAAACATTCCCTCGTTCAATGATTTCCATTCCGAGTTGCTTACATGGTTTGGGCGCATTAAGTGATGCCGGTAAAGAATGTTTACAGGGCCGTATTGTTGATATGCTTCAAAGTGCAGCAGCTGGAAACACATGTTGAACAAGAACGTGCCCCCGCAGGGCTGAAAAGGGTTTGATGACGAAGGAGGACACTTTTTTTGCCCATTCCAAATCGGGTGACCACAAGTTTAGGATTTCTTCTTTCTTGTAGTCACCTGTTTAAGAGTCTTCTTGTACTGCTTGATCAGAAATCTTAACGTAGACTTGATATCCTGACTGTGATGATATTTTTGCAGGGTCTGATAATATTCTGCACGATCTTCAAGTTGAATATTGATTGGAGGGTAATCGTTCTTAAGAAGAATATAGTTCAGCAACAACCTCCCGACACGACCGTTTCCATCCTGAAAAGGATGAATGTGCTCAAACTGATTGTGTATTATGGCCGCGAGAACCAGAGGTTTGAACCTTTTCTTGTTATCATGATACCAGCTTACCATTTCTCTCAAAGCAGAGTCTAATTCTTTGCTCAATACTCCTTGATGAACTACGTTGCCTTCCCTGTCACGGATTACAACCTCAACCTCCCTAAACTTACCCGCGAAAGGCTTGGATTTGTCAAAGCAAAGCTTATGCAACTTCAACAAGAGATTTTCTGAAATACACATCTTTGCTGTCCTGATAAATGCAATTGCTTCGGCAACACCTTTTGTTTCTATTTCCTCAGGATTTGAGACACGTTTCATCTCAAGAATCTTGGGCACCTCGTCAGGTAGGACACTAGATCCTTCAATGGCATTCGTATTGTATACAAACTCTTCAGTGAAACGCACCCATTCCTCCTTCGTAAGGTGATGAATCTCAATCTTGTCGCTGTACTTATTTAGCTGTTCAACTTCACGAGGAGACAGCGAAAACTCGAAGACATCCGTCTCTATTTCCTTAATCTGCTGCAAAATGTGTTTCTCAGCACCATTCTTTAGCTTCGCAAGCTGTCTCTCAGAAAGATCTGCACCAAGATATCGACGAATTTTACGGACTTCGTTTTCTTTATCGCGATAGGCATGAACTAAGTAATACTTAGTTTTCTTTCCCGATTTTCGCGCTTCAATATACATACTAACATATGAGGTGACCACATATTTAAAATCTTCGAAAAACTGTGGTCACCCAACCAGGAAACGAAGTCATCCCCCTGCCGGTCAGAAAAGTATATAGTGCCCCCGCCGGGATTCGAACCCGGGTCGCTGCCTTGAGAGGGCAGCATGATTGGTTACCCGACGCTTCACCTTACGCCATGAGTGGGCTTGAGCTCCGAAGGAGCGAAACCCACATCGTCATTGACGGGCGAAACCGTCACCGGGCACACTACAGGGGCGATAATGTGAGTCCTGAGGGATTTGAACCCTCGACCTATCGGTTTCTGGCCTTGCTCCTTTCAGAGCAATGGTTAAGAGCCGATTGCTCTACCGGACTGAGCTAAGGACCCGTGTTGCGAGAGACCCACGACTTCTTTAAAAACTTTGCGAGGGGTATAGAATTAAGGGCGAGGCAAACTTTTATATATCGAGCACAGTTCATCCAGTTGGGTGAATAACATGAGTATAGTCGGTTTCAATTTCAGCAAGATGCTCGTAGAGCGCAAGAATCCAAGTACAGGCAAGGTCAACATAAAGAACAATGTGCAGTTAAGAGACGTTGAGGAGGCCAAACTCGCTATTGACACAACCAAGAAAGCATTAAAGTTCACGTTCACATTCTCAAGCATATACGAGCCAAACGTCGCAGTCATTGAACTCGATGGAGAACTCATCACGATTCAGGAAGAGAAGGACGCAAAGGACATTCTGGCCAGCTGGAAGAAGGACAAGAAGCTGGACAGGGCATTCATGAATCCAATCATGAATCACCTTCTTGCAAAGTGCAACATACAAGCTCTCATTCTAAGCAGAGAATTAGGTTTACCAGCACCAATACCCCTGCCAAGAATTGCTGAAGACACGACGCCTGAGCCAACTCCAACAAAGAAGAAGTAGTTGCCGTCTTGGAAACAGTACCGCAAGGCATTTAAACGAGGGTCAGTTCTCGACGACCATGCCAGTAGCAAAATCTATCAAGTTAAAGGTGGCAGAATCCATCCAGGATGATGTCAACAAAGGAATTGTACGCATAGATTCAAGCTTCATGCGCGAAATTGATATCAGGCCAGGAAGCATCGTAGAGATAAAGGGTGAGAGGACAAGCGTTGGCATTGTTGACAGATCTCTTCCAGGAGACATTGGTCTTAATATCATAAGAATGGATGGCCTCGCAAGACGCAACACCAGAACAAGCGTTGGCGAGATGGTCGAGGTAAAAAAAGCAGAAGTAATCGAAGCAAAACGCATAGTCCTTGCCCCTGACAGAAAAGGAATCATGATACGAGCCAACCCAGGCATTTTCAAACAAGGATTGCTTGGAAGGGCTGTAATGAAAGGAGATAGAGTAGCATTAGGAGGCGCGAGAAGAAGACGCACAACAATGCAGGGAAGCCCTTTCCCGGATGATATGTTCAACATGCTTGATGAAGCAATGATGGGTTTTGGTCTTGGTGACTTGAAATTTGTTGTTCTTGATACCTTACCAAAACAGCCCGTAATGATTACTGATAACACCGAAATTGTCTACAAGCCAGAAGCTGTTACTGAAGAAGAGGAAGTTGAAGGAAGCATAGACATACGCTATGAAGATGTTGGTGGATTAGATGAAGAACTAAAGAAAGTAAGGGAAATGGTCGAACTGCCATTGAAACATCCTGAAATATTCGAAAGATTAGGCATTGAACCCCCTAAAGGAGTTCTATTCCATGGTCCACCGGGCACCGGAAAGACATTACTCGCCAAGGCCGTAGCCACTGAAACAAAAAGCAACTTTTCACTCATAAACGGCCCTGAAATAATGAGCAAGTACTATGGTCAGAGCGAAGAAAACCTGAGAAAGAAGTTTGAAGACGCAGAGAAAGGCGCGCCTAGTATCATATTCATAGATGAAATAGACGCGATAGCCTCTAAAAGAGAAGAAAGCAAGGGCGAAGTAGAAAGAAGAGTAGTCGCTCAACTGCTTGCTTTGATGGATGGCCTTAAGAGCAGAGGAAAGGTCGTGGTTATTGCCGCTACAAACATACCAAACTCACTCGATCCCGCATTACGAAGACCTGGAAGATTCGATAGGGAGATAGAAATCGGAGTGCCAAGGGTTGAGGGACGGGTCAAGATTCTAAAAATTCACACCAGAAACATGCCAATGTTTACACTAAGACATGCAGTTCTTGAACAAAAGACAGACGGCATGAAGAACGCGCTCATGGACTTAATCGACCATCTTGACATGAGCGACATAAAGTCAGCAAACGTTGAGAAAGCGATAAACAAGTACCTCGCAGACCATCCTGAAAAGAACAAAGAGTACAAGGACCTTGACGTGGATGCTCTAAAGAAAGCATTGAAGGATGCGTACAGCGATCGAAGAATCGTAAACCTCGACGAGCTCGCAAGCGTAACACATGGATTTGTCGGAGCTGACCTAAGTGCATTGGCCAAGGAAGCAGCAATGATAGTTCTTAGAAGAGTATTTCCAGACTTAAAGCTCGAAGAGGAAGAAGCAATCAAGCCAGAAGTGCTTGAAAAACTACACATCACTATGAACGACTTCAAGGATGCTCTTAAGGTTGTAAGGCCTAGTGCCATGCGTGAAGTGCTTGTTGAAGTGCCCAACGTAAAATGGTCAGATGTTGGCGGTCTTGAAGAATTGAAGCAGGAGTTACTGGAGGCGGTTGAATGGCCGCTGAAAAACAAAGAAGCATTCAGGAGACTTGGTGTGAAACCTCCTAAAGGAGTGCTATTATACGGTCCTCCTGGTACGGGTAAGACAATGCTTGCAAAGGCCGTAGCAACGGAAAGCGAGGCCAACTTCATATCGGTAAAGGGACCAGAAATGCTAAGTAAGTGGGTTGGCGAGTCAGAGAAAGCAGTACGCAAGGTATTCGAGAAAGCGAGACAGACAGCACCCACCATTATATTCTTTGATGAACTGGACAGTATTGCACACAGACGAGGCTCAGGCGATGACAACAACGTAACGGAAAGAGTTGTAAACCAGCTACTTACTGAAATGGATGGCTTGCAGGAACTCAATGACATTGTTATTCTTGCAGCAAGCAACAGACCAGACATAATTGATACGGCATTGCTCAGACCAGGAAGGTTCGACCGTATAGTGCACGTAGCTGCTCCTGAAATGGGAAGCCGAATAAAAATATTCGAAGTTCATACCAAGAAAATGCCCGTGCTCTGGTCAAGCGTCCCGAAGGATTATACGATTGATCGTACCAAATTTGAAGCGATGAAGAAGATGGCTTCTGACCATGTAGTAAGTGCTAAGGAATTGGAACATAAGGCACCCTCAAAAACAAACGCCAACATGACTGACAAGGAAAAGTTCCTATTTTATTTGGCAGAAAAGACAGAAGGTTATGTTGGAGCGGATATAGAAGCTGTATGCAGGGAAGCAGCAATACTAAGTCTACGAGAGGACATGGACAGAAAAGACATTCCATTAAGCTTCTTCGAGAAGGCGCTGGAAAAGGTCCGACCTAGCATAAACAAGGAAATTGAAGAGTCGTACAAGCAACTTGAAGGACAGTTCCGGATGGCTCGCGGAAAGCAGATGGCCGAAGAACGACCTGCGTATTACGGATAACCGGCAAGCTTTAAATAATAACGTACTTCTGAATATAAAGCAAGGAGGCAATAATCATGTCACGATTAACAAAGGACATTAAGAGAACAGCAAAACGACATAAGAAAGGACTCATAGCAGCAGGTATTGTTGTTGGAGCTGCGGCGGTTGCAGCAGGCACAGCACTCGCAATACGAAAGAGAAAGGCAAGAGCAGCAAAGGAGGCCATTGCCAAGAAGAAAACAAGCACCAAGAAAAAACCAGCAGTAAAGAAGAAGGCGGTAAAAAAGAAATGAGCACTGAGATGGTCCGCGCGACCATCAAAAGCGCGGACGCTACCTACGAGGGAATACTCATTCAAGAGAAAGAGGGACTCTATGTTCTTAAGTTAGATTCAGGGTACAATATAGGAATTGACAAGAAGAACGTAAAAAGTATAAAGAAAGGCGCTACCGTTAAGACAGTAAAACTGCCAGTGAAGAAGTACTCCTCAGGAAAGAAACCGCGCGTTTCAATACTTCTAACTGGAGGTACGGTTGCTAGTAAGGTTGATTACGTAACGGGCGCTGTTGTAGCACAATTCACTCCTGAAAGTATAGGTGAGTTGTTTCCAGAAGCTGCGGAAATGGCTGAGATTGACATCAAGTTCATTGGTAACCATATGAGTGAGAACTTCAGATTCAGCACGTACAACTTGATAGGAAAAGCAATACATGCTGAGCTTAAGAAGAAACCACACGGAATAATAATAGCAATGGGAACAGATACATTGCATTATGCTTCTGCAGCCATAAACTTCATGTTTCCCAATGTAGGCACGCCCATATTGTTTGTAGCGAGCCAGAGAAGCAGCGACAGGCCAAGCAGCGACGCTGCATTGAATCTTTTAAGTGCCGTTCGCTTAATAACAAAGAGTGATTTTGGAGGAGTGGGGGTAGTAATGCACGAGACATTAGATGATAATTCATGCTTGTTGCTTAGAGCTACGAATTGCAGGAAGATGCACACCTCCAGAAGAGATGCATTTAGACCAGTAAACCAATCTGCATGGGCAAGCATCAAGAGCGATGGAAGTGTTGACTGGATTGCGAAGATATATCCTAAACGAGCCGAAACAAAAGAGGAAAAACTAAAACTATTCAAGGAAGACCTCAAGATAGGACTAATCAAAGCATATCCAAACATGCATGCTGCAATGTTAGCGCCATTCACAAAATATGATGGTCTTGTCATTGAAGGATTAGGCATAGGGCACTTGACACTAAGCGACTACCCAGAAAACGAGGAAATCGCGAAAGCAATTGCGTCATTGGCAAAGAAGATACCAGTTGCACTGGCTCCCCAAACGATATACGGCAGAATCGACATGGACGTCTATTCTGAAGGAAGGAAAGCAAAAACCCTGGGTATACTTGGAAATCAGTGTGATATGACTCCAGAAGTGGCGTACATCAAGTTGGCTTGGCTTTTGTCAACCGAGCCAAAACGAGTTAAGGAACTTTACTCTAAGAATCTTGTTGGTGAGATAAGCGAATACAGCACAGTACAAGGATATCATGAGTTCTGAATATGCGAAGGTAGGGATGAAGTCCGGAATCGAGATCCACCAGCAACTGGAAGGTACGAAGCTCTTTTCCAGAAGCCCTACTGAGATAAGAAGGGACAAGGCAGACTACGAGATAGTCAGAAGGCTAAGAGCAACAACAGGTGAGGCAGGAAAGGTAGACAAGGCAGCAGAGCACGAGCAAAAAAAGGCAAAATCATTCAAGTATCAAGGCTATAATGAAGGAACAAGTTTAGTGGAATTGGATGAAGAACCGCCACAACTGTTGAATCAAGATGCATTGAACGCTGCTTTGCAGGTTGCCAGAATGCTGAACTGTACCATCGTGGACCAGGTACACATTATGAGAAAGATTGTTGTTGATGGAAGCAACACATCAGGATTTCAAAGAACGATGCTCATTGGCATGAACGGCCATGTTACCGTAAATGAAAAACGAATAGGAATAGAGAGCGTCTGCCTTGAAGAGGAATCATGCCAGGCTATTCAGAGAACTGCAACAGAGGACACGTATAATTTGTCCAGGTTGGGAATCCCATTACTAGAAATTGCAACCGCACCAGACATAAAGACACCCATTGAAGCACAGGAATGTGCCGCGTTCTTAGGGATGGTACTTAGAAGCACTGGTGCTTGTAAAAGAGGAATAGGCTCGATAAGACAGGACCTCAACATGAGCATCAAAGGTGGTAATAGAATTGAGATTAAGGGCTTCCAGGATTTAAGGAGCATCCCGAAAGTACTTGATAACGAGATAGCACGACAAATAGAAGTACTGAAATCAGGACAAAAAATAGAGAGTCATGTTCGCAAAGCAGAACCGGATGGAAGTACTTCATTCTTACGACCGATGCCCGGCGCGGCAAGAATGTATCCAGAAACGGATGTGCCTACTTTCATCCCTGATATAAAGCATATTACGACGCCAAAACTGATGACTGAAGAGGCAAACGAGCTTGAAGAGATGGGTATTTCGAAGGATATAGCCGCGATAATAACGAAGAAGGAAATACCAATACGAGAGATTCTAGCAAAGTATCCTTCCGTCGACCCTGGATTCATTGCTGAAGTGCTCGTTTCCTTCCCTAAAGAATTGAAGCGAAGATATGACGTTCAAGTTGAAGATATGCTTTCTCTTGCTGCAGAACCATTGCAGAAGCTGGATGCGGGCAAGATTACGAAGGAAGCAGTAATCGAGGTAATCGCGCTAAAAGCACAGGGTAAGAATGTGAACTGGTCTAGTTTCGAGCCTTTAGATTCCAAGGCTGTTGATAATATTGTTAAGACCATTGTTGACAACAATCCTGGAGCACCCACAGGAATGCTCATGGGAATAGCGATGAAGGAGCTACGAGGCAAAGTCGATGGCAAGAAGGTCATGGATTTACTGCAAAAGTACAGTTCTAAGCGCAAATAAAGCGAAAGATTTATAAGTAGTTACTGCTTAGTAGTAATATGGAATACTTGAGAGCAGCAACAGTTGTTGGATTGCTTGGCCTGACAGCATGCGCACAGCCAGCAATAAGGCATCCTCAATACGGAATGCCAACAACTCAAAAGGGAGTAATCGAGGTTGCGTACCAGTCTAGCAATGGTGAAGAACCCAAGAGAAATAACGTGTTAGTAAGACAACTAGCAAATCCAGACAGCGTATTTCACGTTAGCCAAGACCCAGTCAATCCACTTCTCGCGGACTTTGATTTGACCAGTTTTGGCGTCGGCGATACTGTTCAAGTAAAGGGCAAATATGGCAAAATATGTGACGATCGTGAAAAAATGTCAAAGGACTTGAGAATGTCAATGGAAGGAGAAGATATTACTGATTTAATCCGTGTTAGTATGGTTAAACCTTCAAGTTCTCGTCGATAACAAGTATCATCATCCCAGAACCCCAGGCAAAGGGTTTTTCTGACTTGTAAAAGAAACGTTTAACGGGACTGCCATCTGGCTCGTAAACCTCGTAAACACCATTATCCTTGTCTATTTTCTGCTTCCACCATGCTGAATTGGCTTTGTATGCATCATAATCATACTGCTTTTCCACCAATAACTGCAAGGCAGCAATCCAACTCCACCTCTGCTTTTCATGATAATCACCCATGCCTGCAAAGTAGAGTAAAGATGATTTCTCACTAAATGCGTGTTTTGGGGTCATCGTGACAGGCAAGGCAGCATTTGGAGATGCGTCTGCTATGGCACTTAGAATTTCGGTTGAATGATTAGTAAGGTTGAAGTAAATCATCAACAGATTGCCAGCCGTGTCAAGAACGCCATTACCTTGCATTTCATCGTAATAATCACCGTTCCAGAATTCTTGCAATGCTTCTGCGGTAAGCTTATGATTGAATATGTACTTCAGATCGTCTTGACCTGAGTATCTGGCCATCTTCGTCATTGCAATTGAGCTTCCAGCGAAGCAAGCATTGGCGTACAAGGTTTCCCCTTCACGTTTCAACGAGTCCGCCCAATCAGCGTAAGTACCCTGTTCGATTAAGCTATTATTGTCAGTGTCCTGAGAGAGTTGCCACGAATATACTGAGTCGATTAAAGTCCAGTTCTCGAGCAAGGAATAATCATGGGTCTCGCTAACGTACTTCTCCAGTGTTATCAAGAAAAGGCAGTTGCTGTCAACGACTTTACTGGACGACTTATCATTCCTGTAATAGACTATTCTGGGCCATGCTGTTTTAATTCCTATGAATTTTAATGGTTGAATTCCGTGTGCAACCTTCAAAGGTATTTGCCCATTTCTTTGTGCATTAAGGAGCGTGTGTAACGTAACGTTAACAATCTCCGTGTCATTCAAAACAAGGCTGCCCCACGCAGCAAACATCGAATCCCTTGCCCAAACATCGTTGAAATGACCTGTGCTCGCAGTTATTCCTTCCTTTCCATACGTTGCCCTTAAGTCATCTTCCAATGGACTAGCAAATGCTATTGGAATAATCAAGACTAAGGTAAATAGCAGCGCGATTTTCATCGTCTTTTTTTCTTTCTTTTCTTCTTGAAATTAAACTTAGGTCCTATGTGATAGTAGATGGCGAAGATGAACCCAACTGCAGTCCATAGTAGGTCTCTTGCCCTTACCATCAGACTTAATGCAACACCTGTGGCTGCACTTATGCCTAGTACTGCAAATAGACCTCCCTGTCCTGCTTCCATTACTCCCAAGGCCATTGGAACAGGAATTAATGTTGCGGCTCCAACAACACTAAAGACAAAGAACAACTGGTATAATGAGAAATTCTGACCTACTAATTGTACGAGCACCTCGTACTCCATAAACATGAAAACCCACGCCAAGGCACTCATTCCAATTGCTGATAGGAACGCCATTTTGTTCTCTCCGTAGAACGAGACCATCTTGCGCTCCATGCGTTCCAATTGCCACGATACTTTCTTCAAGCGTTCAATCCTGTGAAGTTTAAGCGTTCTGAATATGCTCGTAAACACGTTGTATCCATTCAGAACTCTGCTGTAGAAGTAAACAACCAGAACCAGTATTATCAGCCCAACAATGTAAACAGTGTACTTCAACTGTGCAGGAAGCGCCAGTGTTGCCAGAATCAATAGACTTCCCAGAATAAAGAAAATACCACTCATGGTTATGTCAATCATCTTATCAACAATAACTGTAGCGAGGGCGTCGTTGAACGGAATCTTATGTCTTGTAAGTAATGCTGCCCTCGCGGGCTCGCCTCCTATTCTTGCGCTTGGTGTTACGTAACTCACTCCAAAACCAACTACTCTGTACGTGAATAGCTTCCAGAATGGCACTTTGAAACCTTTCGCCCTGAGAACTATGTTCCAACGCAAAGTAAGTGCGGTCATGATACCAATGCTCGCAATGAGGAACCAGATAACTAGTCCAAATGTGATATTCTTGAAACTGGCAATCAGCAAAGAGAAGCTAACCTTTGTGAATATGGCATACATTAACAGAAGCCCAAATAGGAACAACGCACCAATCATGAGCCAACGACGCAGCTTCTTATCCATGTCAAGGAAATGATTAGAATGTGTTTATAAGAGTGGTGGTGGCCCTGGGAGATACTGTCACCAAACGACCTACCACAAAATATCTTCACGGAAACTCGGTTCCTGTGCAATATTTGCGACTAGGCCTGGCGTTAATCTTGACCAAATCACTCTTGTGAGAGGAACACGGTCGTAATGTCCTTCACGGTCTACAAAATAGTTAGAAGGTCTGGCATCTACGAAAACTTCACTAGTGCCTGGGATTGGTCTCTCTGGCATTTGGTGACAATCCACATAAACAAGGGATTCCTTTGGGACTCCTCTGGATTCTGTTACCCATTTCGTTAAGCGCTCGTCTGGTTTTCCATCGAGTGTTACAATCATTATTTTTTCTAAAACATTTCCAAGATCGCCGGTCATGCATATGAGAAACAGAATTAGTTATATAAATGTTTCGACCAGTAACCACTAATAAGTGGCTAATTGGCCGAAACGCTTAGATTCGGCGTTTATATGCCTTGGTGCGTCTTTCTTTCTTTAAACAAATAACGCATCAAGTTGTCTGGTTTGCGGCGCAAAAGTCGATTCGTGGCTTTTGAGCTTAGTTTTCTTGTTTATAAACAAAGAAGTGCCCCCACGTTTATAAAAATCTTGTCATCATTTTCAGTAAGAAGTGAGCCCCCAAAAAAAGAAAAATAATTGTCTCAGCCAATGGCTTGACTATTCCAACAAGACGGGCGTTATTGTTGTTGAGGTTGTTGTTGTCGTTAGCATTGGAGTTGTTGTTGCCAACAGTCCTAACCCACACAGGCCGCCTATATTAGCCATTTCACCTTCCTGAAAGCCACCACCATTTCGTTTCCGTCATGGTTGTATTTTATAGCAACGGTGTTGCCGTAGTGAAATGACGTGTAGTTCCAAGCCACTCTTTCTTTTTGCTGACACCACACATTGCTGTGTGATGTGGTAGCCGGGACAAGTGAAATAAAATGATAGAATATAAAAGAATTTCGAAAAAATGTTATTACGCTCTGTATAGTTTTGAAACAGCGTCCAACATACCCGTTCTATTCAAGTCGGGATTGTTGATTACACCCATTATTTGATCGAGAGTAGGTTTAACCAACATACTACCTGATTTTTCGGGCGCAAGCGGCTCCGCCGCTACCCCAACAAGACGGGCGAGATTGACGTCGAGGCCGTAGCTGACGGTAGCATCGGAGTAGTAGTAGCCAACAGTCCAAACCCACACAGGCCGCAGGCCTTTTCTACCACTAGGGTAAAAGCCCATTGCATTCCTGTCAAAAATTCTCCCAGTAGTATCTTCAACCATCTTCTTATACGCTACCAACGCTGATTGGTCGCCTCCAGAAGCAAGATTCCAAAAAGCCGCACGAATTCCATCGGGATTAGCATACACATCCTCTCGCAATGCCCTAGCCGCAGATGGAGGAATCACAAGAACACCCGCACCTTCCCTAATCGCATGATACTGATCCCTAGATACTTCCAAACCCCAATCATCCAGCTTTGATTTTGGATTAATTCCTTTAACAAGCTCCTTTGCAACAGGATTAGCATTGTACCTAGCAAAAAGCACTTCATCACTACCGGCAGGATCAAGAACAGTGACGTCACCAATTACAACATAATTATTCCTCAAAAGCATTCTGTCCGTCACATTTTCGCCCAGTGCTCTCCCGTAAATGAGTTGAGCACCATCCATCGGCTCTCTATTATCCTGCAAAAGCTTAGGCAGCTCCTTCCTCACTTCACCAAAGAAACTGGCTAGTCTGTCACGAGTACCACTCACTTGAACCTGTTCCCTGAATTGCAAATCGCCCATTTTTCTTCAATCCCCCATACTTTTTTTAGCGTCTGAATTAAATGAATAATACTATTAGGTCAGTTCCAGTATTTAAACCTTTCGTTTATTTAGTTACTCTCTAGTGATTACAGTGATGTCGCAGGCGGGGCTTTATAAACAACCAACCAGACTCTCGCACGTAATCCAAACAACACTAAATGCCGACGCCTCCCCCCCCCGACACGACCTTTTACGACCAGATCTGCTCTTGTAAGAACCTCGAGCTGGCATTCCAAAGAGCAAGAAAGCACAAAACCACCAAGAAATACGTAATTGAATTTGAAGCCGACCTTAAAGAAAACCTAGCTCAATTGAGAAATGAACTACTACTGCAAACATACAAGCCAAAACCCTTAGAAACGTTCATTCTACGAGACCCAAAAACAAGAAAGATTAGCAAATCAGACTTTCGCGACAGAATAATCCACCACGCCATCTGCAACATCATCGAACCCACCTTCGACAAGACATTCATCGACGACTCCTACGCAAACAGAATAAAGAAAGGAACGCTCAATGCAATCAAAAGATTCGATAAATTCAAGAAAAAAGCATCACAAAACAACACAATACGATGCTACGTCCTAAAGGCAGACGTCAAAAGCTACTTCGACTCAGTAGACCACCAAGTACTGCTCAACATATTAGCAAGAAAAATCGATGATAAAAGAGTTCTCTGGCTCATCGAACTAATACTCTCCAACCACAAAGCAAAACAAGAAAACAAAGGAATGCCACTAGGCAACCTAACAAGCCAATTTTTCGCCAACGTCTACCTGAACGAATTAGACCAGTTCGCAAAACACGAGCTAAAAGCAAAATACTACATCAGATACGTAGACGACTTCGTAATCCTACACCAATCAAGAAAACAATTAGAAGATTACAAAGAAAAAATAGACAACTTTCTCGCAGACACCCTTAAACTCAAGCTTCATCCAGACAAATCACACATCATCAAACTAGAAAAAGGAATCAACTTCTTAGGATTCAGAATCTTCTTCCACCACCACTTACTAGTCAAAAGGAACATGAGAAAATTCGAGAAAAAACTCAATAGCATGAAACAAGAATACACAAACGGAAAAATAACAAGAGAACAAGTAATTGAGAAATTTGAAGGATGGCTAGCGTATTCCGGCCATGCCAACACGTACAAGTACAGACGAAAAGTCACAAGCAAGTTCAACAACCTATTCCCCGTTGAAGAAGACATCAAAGTCACTTCAGTGAAAAAGCACGAAAACTTCAACCACAAAGTCGATTCTAGCAAGATAGAATTCACACAACAAAAAACACTACAACTATTCAAGAAAGGAATGCCAATAAAACAAATCGCCAGTCATAGAGGTGTTAAGGAAGGCACAATATGGAAACACGTAGCCAGTCTCATAGAGCACCACCAACTGAGGCTAAAACAAGTACTTCCGAACGAGAAGATTAAAAAAATTCTGGCAAACATCAAAACGCCAAACGATACACTAAAAGAAATAAAGGAACGATTACAAGACGAAACCATAACCTACAACGAGATAGAATGCGTACTTGCAAACACCAAGGGTAAACAGAGGAAGAAAAGCACTAACTATTGGTTTTCATGGTACCAACGAACAAACTGCCACAGAAAATGCAACAACGACAAAACGCAAAGAGAATCGTGCAGAATAAAGTTCCAACAAATAGTCGCAAAGACCGCAAGTCTAGAATTCTCTAAAAAAGAATTCCTAAACTTCTTCAATGACCATGTTAACATCTGCATCCTGCCAAACGCTGAAAAGAGGAGATTCGTTTCCTGGAAGGAATTCAAAGACAAAAAACATGAAAAAGGGAGCCACAAACACGAAAAACCGCCGAGAAAGACCAGTGAATAGCAGCAGTCATACGTTCTCCGACTTCACCTAATACCACACCAACACCATTGCTAGAATCACAAGGAGGTGGTTTTCACAATGACATTTACCTACAAGAGAGAGCCATTAGAAGAAGACGAAATCCTAAATCTAAGGCGTTCTTGCCAGAATTTCGAGGAAGAACTAGTCATCAACATCCTACTGGATTCGGGCATGCGAGTCAGCGAACTAGCTAGCCTGAGGGAAGAAAACGTTAGCTGGCAGAGGAACTGCTTTACGATAATTGGCAAAGGCAACAAAAGAAGAATCGTACCAATGAGCAAAAGAACAAGACTACTCTTGCTAGACTGCTTGTCAAAAGAGAATAAGTTCCCATTAGCGATGAGAACTATCCAGAAGTACGTCAAGATCGTGGCAGAGAGAGCAAGGATAAGAAAGACAGTAAGCCCCCACGTATTAAGACATACTTTTGCCGTCAGCTATTTGCACAAGGGAGGCAACCTAAGGGCATTGCAAGCAATTCTAGGCCACAGTAGCATCACCACGACTGACATTTACTTGAATTACTCAGGCATAAGAGTGCTGGAGGACTTTGAGAAAGTATGGCAAGAGTAAAATACAACAATGGCCTAGTCAGGGTTAGGATTACTCTTGATGAAGATGAGTGCCTGTTTAGGGAAAAGGAACTGGATTATTATGATAAAGAATACCTTGAACGACATAGTTATGAGTACGGAGAATTCGTACCAATAGGACAATATCACAAAGAAGGTTTCTATGTGAAGAGGAACACGAGGGAGTCATTAATGCACACTTTCTTGGTTCATAACATCAAGCAACACTTAAGAAAACACACCAATGACATCCAAGTCAGGATAACCAAGAAGCCAGACATTGTATTCAAGAACAAGAATGGAAAAACTATCGCACTCGAAATAGAGACGGGAAAGAATTTCAAGAGACACAAGCAGAGAATCAAAGAAAAATTCATGCAAGCAAAAAAGAACTATCCTCTAATCTATATTGTTCTGGCTTCAACAAAGAAGAAATCATATTACAAAAGACTTCTTCCAAGCATTCCGCTTCTTGTCAGAACAGATATCAACCGCTTCATACGCGCCCAGTTCAAGAGATAATGTATAGACTTATTATTACGGGTGGTGACGCTTGGGGGGAATGCCGTTATATTGGCAGAATTCTGCAAGATTAGGGGGTTGTGTTGGGGGTTCATATGACCACTGTTTCACCCCCTAAATTTATTCAATCAAAAATTCCTTGAGTGGTGGCTTGCAACCGTGTCAAGAGCTCGAATTTCTCTTTGAACTCTTCCAAACTCAATTCGCCATTTGCAAAACGCAGCTTCAACAATAATATCGGATCATGAACTTCTCCAACAGTTCTTTCTTTCTTCTTCACGCTTCCAAAGGCCATATTGATCTTATTCTGCAAGTCAGAATTCGTAATGTAAGCATAAATTTGTGTGGTGTGAATGTCAACATGTCCCAAGCTTCGTTGAACATAATACAAGTCAACGCCCTTCTCAAGAAGATACGTTGCATACGTGTGCCTCAATGTGTGAAAGCTGTAGGCGTATCTTTGCTGACCAATTTCAGTTTTGAATGTTTTGATGCTTAAACCTGCTTTCAACAGATAGTTTCTGAATTTTAGGCTTAAAATATTGGCAGAGTACTTGTGGCCGAAGCTTGTACAAATCACAAACTCAGAATCTTTTTGCAAGCGAAACCATTTCTCCAATAAAGGCTTCATCTTGCTTGGCAACATTACAACGCGATCTTTGCTTCCTTTTCCTTCTCGCACAATGACTTTCTCGCTTTCCAGGTCAACATCCTGCTTTTTCAAGTTGCAAATTTCGCTAATTCGTAGACCGCAAAACAAAGAGACAAGACAGCCCATGAAGACTTGGCTGTCATCGATGGCCTCGAATAGTGCTAATAATTGTTTCTTGTTGAAAATATTCGGAAGTTTTCGGTTTGTGTTGGGTCGTGCAAAGTTCTTTCCCATTGGTTCACATCCTCGCAACTAGGCTTAATCCGTATTCTCGTATGGATTGGCTGAGTTCGTTGAATCCCTCGTGCTTTCGCTTGAAAGCCTCGGAAATGCCCGATTTTTGGCTTATCTTCTTTTGTCTGACCTGAAACCGTATGTCCTCAGGAAGTCGCTCCAGTAAAAGCCAACGGTAAACTGTGAATGGATTATGCCCTTTTTCCATCAGCAAGGCGTAGATGTCTTTTTCGACTCCTAAGAGCAGATAGTCTTTCTTATTGTAGTGGTAATGTGCTAGTTTTCCCATAATTTCCTGAAGATTACGCACGTCCACTTGAGGAAGACGACTCTTCAAAAGAATCCTAAACGATTCCAGCTTCTCAACAAAACTTTTCTGCATATTCGGGTCTTTCACGCACGTCACCTCGTTTAAAACCCAAAAACCCCAAATACTGCCGACACAAAGCCCGGCTCACCAGATGCAGAATATATAAATCTTTCGCGTATTTACCACCAATTAGTAGCACTAGTGACCCTGGGGGGATTCGAACCCCCGACCTACAGCTCGCTCCTCGTTTTCTCGATTGGGGGGACTTCAATCCGCAGATTGAATGTCGCCCATCGGGATCAAGGAACGAAACCCTTGACCGTTAGGAGGCTGCCGCGCTATATGCCCAAGGTCTGCCCCTAGTTGAATGGGCTTGAGCTCCAGGGGAGCGAAACCCATATCGGGATCAAGGAACGAAACCCTTGCCAGGCTGCGCTACAGGGCCATTGTCACAGCAGTTGCAGCGTCTTTATAAACATATTTGCGCTGTAATGAAATGAAGGATAGTGAAGTTTGCTTGGTGTTTGATGCTACTGTATAATAACAACATATGCAAACTTTTATATATTGTAGATTTTACCCTTGGTCAATGACGATGTGGGCAGAATTTTTGACAGAGCGGAGGAGTCGGCACAGTCCAGGCACGCAATTGGATTGGAGGAGATAGCACGCGCTTCTGCCTTCAGTCTCGTGCAGTGGAACTCAATTAATCACGATGCACCTGTGGACGTTGAAGGTGACCTGGTGCGAATCTACTTTCCTGTGGACCTAGCCGTGACCTTCGGACCCAAGAAGTCCTTCCAAGAGCGTTTGAAAATGCTGGATGGTGACTCTGCGGACGAAGGTCTTGCCAAGGTTTCCTATCTAGTCGGGTCTACGGACCTGAAATCTCTCAATTCCGCATTGCGGGAAGCGGAGTTACAAGACAAGTCTCGCCTGTTCAAGAGATACATGAAGAGGTACGGTAAAGACTATGATCTTGTTGTGGTTACGTTTGGCTATTTTCCAATAAGGGGAGATCAAACATCGCCTGACCTTCTTTAAATCAGCAGTTTCTTATTGTACCTCTTGTTGCACTGTAGCATGTACGTTCTCAAGTTGAAGCCCGAAGATTTCATCGTTGACGAGATTCCGCTAAGCAATAAAGCAGACGCAGAAAGTGATGGACAGTATCTCATTCTTAACGTTAGGAAGAAGAACCTCACAACAAAACAGGCTGTGCTTAAGGTTCAGAGGTTCTACAATGTTAATGATAAAGACATAGGTTATGCTGGAATGAAGGACAAGAACGCTGTAACGACTCAATACCTTAGCGTTAAAACAGCAAGAAACGATATTCCTAAGTCAGTGCCAGAGCTCATCATAGAAAAGGCAGGGCGAAGCAAAGAAAGAATCAACCTCGGGGAGCATGGAGGCAACGCGTTTACTATTGTCGTAAGAAATCTCGAGAAACCGCTTTCAATACCAAAGAGCGTTCCAAACTATTTTGGCGAGCAAAGGTTCAGCGAGAATAACGTAGATGCGGGCATTGCAATATTGAAGGGGAATTTCAAGGAAGCCGTTGACCTAATCAGCTTAAACAACCAGGACAAGCACAGAATGACAAAGGTAAATGACAATCCAGTAATGCAGTTAAGGGAACTGCCGAGAAGACAATTGAGCTTGTTGATAGGCTCTGTTCAATCTGCCTGCTTTAATCATTTGTTGTCGAAATATGTGATTGAGCATGACTCAGATGCAAAAATAATACAGAACAAGGCAGGCGCACTGACGTACAGCAATGAAACATTACCAGAAGCAAAAATACCATTGCCTGGTTTCGGTGTTGAACCAAATGAATTCGATTCCGAAATGGACTTATGGTTGAAAAAACATGAAATCACAAGAAGACACTTCATCATCAAAGCACTGCCTGGCTTAAGTGCCGAAGGCGGAGAGAGAAACGCGATAATGGAAATTAAAGATATTAGCATTGGAAAGCTAGAAAAAGATGACTTTCATGAAGGAAAGCATAAGCAAATAGTAAAATTCACATTAAGCCCGGGCAGTTACGCGACAATAGCAATAGAAGCTATGTTTTCGTCCTGATTCTTCTAACAATCTCAGCAAACACGTCCTTAATAGCTCGTTCACCATCAACTTCCATCAAAATACCATTTTCTTTGTAGAACTCGGCAACGGGCTCAGTGTTCTCATGATAAACAGCCAATCGCTTCTTAATGATTGCAGGCGTGTCATCATTCCTTTGCTTCAACTCAGTATGACAATGGTCACACATACCCTCCAGATGCGTTTTAACGTATGCAAGATTGTAATTAGCGCCACAGTGAGGACAATACCTTCTCATTATCATCCTGCGAGTTGCTTCTTCGTCAGAAATTCTGAGCAAAACAACTCTGTCAAGTCTTTCAATGGTATCTAGAAATTTAGCTTGAACAAGATTTCTAGGGTATCCATCAAGAATAAAGCCCTTCTCGTACTTCTTCACTGTTTCCTCAACAAGCTTGTTGTTAATGTCATCTGGAACAAGCTTTCCAGCAGTAACGTATGATTCAGCTTCAAGGCCCAATGGTGTTTTTCCAGCAATGTTCTTCCTAAGCAATTCACCGGTACTTATTGCCTCAATCCTTAGCTTGTTTGCAAGAAGCATCGCCTGAGTGCCTTTTCCTGAGCCCTGAGGACCCATAACAACTAGCTTCATCCAAAGTACCCCGGCTCGTTTTGCTTTCCTTCTTCTACAGCCCAGGCCTGCTGCAGCTTTCCTAGAGCATCAAGCAATGCGGGCTTCAACTCAGAATAAACCTTCACTGCTTCATTAATGAAAGCAGCTCGCTTCACATCATCACCGGATATATCTGCTATCTGGCTTTTCCTGAAGAGGGTCATCATGTGCCTATACACGATGTACAGCGCAGAACGCTCTCTTTCAGTGAAAACGTTTGCCTCGTGAACCGTAGTCAAGTTGGTCTCAGGATTCAGAATTTCATCGAGTACTTTCAACACATAATCAATTCTTTCAACTACTCGACGCATTACTTCGTGCAAAGGCTTTGCGGTGTCATCTTCAATACATCCAAGGTCGAAGTCAACGTCCATTGAAGCATATGAAGGAAGGTTGAACATTACAGCTATCGTGTCATAAGTCTTACTGTCCATTATTAAAGGATTAGTGGTGGCTTTTTATACTTTGTCAAGAAAAGAAAAAAGGAAGTCCCCGTATCGATGGGAGGGGGTCAGAGAGAAACGAGGTCTTCCTTTTTAGCGTAATGTGGGCTTCTTGAACGTGTAGCCCGTTGCCGGCTTTCTAAGCTCTTGTAACCACATGAGGCCGATGCGCATCATGTTCTTGTTGAATTTATCTGAAAGCTTGTATGTCTTCTTGTAAAGGTCGTAATCGATCAAACCCATCGTTTTCATGGGCGTTAGTATTCTATCGTAAAACTGTCTCTTGTTGTAAGACAATTTCTCTTGCTTCTTCTGTCCGAAGCGTTCATCCTTCGTTTCGACGTTTATTCCGTCATGAAGTGCCGAGGCAAACAAACTCATCTCCGTTTTGCCTATTTCGCCGTCCTTTTCCTTGAGTTCCTCAATCAAGAGGCGTGCTACGATAACTTGCTGTTTCGTCGCAAATATAATCTCGTATATGTTCTCCGGGAGGTTGTATTGGTCAAAGAGTACTACCATTTTTTCATTCCAGGTGGTTTTTGTTATAATATCCCTACTAATATATAAATGTTTCGATTAATATAGGTTTATGTATACTGGAGCGGACTTTAGGCCCCCTGGAAGAATTCCTTTATCAACCGTTCAAAAAGCACAGTAGTACGCACATCCCAATGTGGCGGGAAGCAGGAAAGATAGTTCTTCCATGCATATCGTTCATCAACAAACAACATCACTCCCCTGTCCGTTTCGGTTCTTATGCAACGACCTGCGCTCTGCAATGTTTTGTTAAAAGCAGGGAACAAATAACCGTAATCCCATCCCTTGGAAAATTTGACGTCGTAATACTCTATGAGCGCTTTCGTCTCCAAATCTGGCTTCTGAAGCGGAAGTCCTACAATAATGACTCCTTTGAGCAAATCACCAGGAAAATCAACGCCCTCGCCAAAACTACCACTCACTACTGCAAATAGAACGGCACCTGTTAGTTCATACCCTTTAAAGCGCTTCAGAAGGTCATCCTTTTCATGCGTACTCAAACCAGGCAGCTCGCTGAATGTTGTCTTATCAGTAGTAATCCTCGAAACAACATCGTCCTTTAATTGATAACTGGGAAAGAATACTGCGACGTTGCCAGGTATTGCGTTTATTGCACGCTCAAGTATTCTTGCAATCTCGTCATATTGTTGAGCGTTTCTGGTTGAATACTTCGTGCTTGTTTTAGGCACAACAATAGTAAGACGATTCTCTTCTGGGAATGGACTATTCAAAACAAGCTCAGTGGCTGTCTCCATCCCAAGAATTTCCTTGTACATTATCGTTGGCGTTAAAGTTCCAGACATGACTATTACGCTATGACAGTTTTTGAGAACTTCAGAAGAAAACAGCGCGGGGTCCAAACAACGGTTCATAAGAACAAAACCCTGTAAAGTTCCCTGCATTCTACGAATAATTCTAGTATATCCTTCACCGGATTCCACCCAACTCCGCAGGAAATCAGCCACGGCACCAACACTACTACCTCTTTGCTCATCACGAACATGCTCGGCAAAATCTTCATAACAATCAATCTGATCCTGAATGGGTTGAATCTTTTCTATAGCTTCAAGCACTTCATCTCTATCAACGTACATTTCTGTTTCGCCGCCCAACTTATCAAGCATGCTATCCAACTCAGAAAGCCAGTCTGCATATGGCTCATGGTTATGCTTCTTAGCTTCAGTTACGGCTCTTTGAATTCCAATAGATGTTATTTGGTCTGAAGCCAACTCCTTGATACGTTGTGGAAGATTATGACCCTCATCAAGAACTAAGATGACATCCTGCAGACTTTTTCCAATTCTACGAAGGAACCCCTCGCGAATTCGAGGGTGAAAAATGTAATAATAGTCCGCGATTATGATCTTTGCATCCCTTGCCATCGCCATGGAAACTTCGTAAGGACATAGTTTATGGTTCCTCGCTATTTCCATGACCAATTGCATACTATAATCGTTGCGACCCTTCAGCTCCTCCAGTGCTCTTCTAAGTGCAGGCGAGGGTGAATCACCCTTCTTCAGATTATTGTAGAATTCACATAGCGAGTCTTCTCTCATGCCCCTGCAATACTCGTTGAAACGTCGAGTAGTGAGGGTCATGGCACCAGGCTGAAGACATAAGTGTTTCTTCCCGATAACATCAACAGCGAGAAACTTCAAACCAAATGCATCCTTGATGTCCCGTGCAGTTCTCAAGGCGAGCTCATGATGCGTATGTCTTGACGTTAAAAAGAGAACGACCTTGTCAGAACGCATCGCTTCCTTCAACGCAGGTCCAAGAGCTGCAACCGTCTTTCCCAATCCTGTTGGAGCGTGTGCTATGAGGCTTCCACCTGTCTTAACTGCTTCAGACACTGCATTTATGAGCAAATCCTGCTCGGGCCTTATCTCTGCATATGGAAAGAATACATCTTCCTTCATGAGATGGAGAGAGTTAAGCTCTTTATAT
This sequence comes from Candidatus Woesearchaeota archaeon, assembly GCA_043818175.1. Lineage (GTDB taxonomy): Archaea > Nanobdellota > Nanobdellia > Woesearchaeales > JBDRGA01 > JBDRGA01. Next base: position 60,666 of record JBDRGA010000052.1, read on the forward strand.
GCGTTATGCGCCTTTCTTAGGTGGCGGAAAAAACGATTTCTTAACGTTCTTAACGCCTTTTTTCAAGCCAGAGAGCACATTTCTTGACTCTATTGGCTTCATCTCAATTTCAGGCATTGCAGCTTTAATCGCCAAACTGTAATCTCTTAGAACGACGTGCATGTTCTTAATCTTGTTACCATACTGGTTAAAGTAAACAACTGCCTGCAATGGCGTTGTAGTTTTGGGAGAAGGTACTTCTGCAGGGAATCCCAAGCAAACTATTGCGTGCGCCTTAGATTTAGAGGGTATGCTGAATATTGCTTTGATTTTCTCATCATCAAACCCACCAACCCAAACAGCGCCAAGACCAAGATTATGTGCAGCAAGAAGCATGTTTTCTGTTGCGGCTGCAGCATCATGAGCACTATAAACATTCTCACCCTTTGGACCGTACCACGCCTCAACCTTCTCAGGCAACGCACAAACAACCACAATGGCTTGAGCAGTATTGAAGCATTCCTGGTCCATGCAAAACTGTTTCAAGCCATGAATCACGTGCGGGTCCGTGCAAAGGATGAACCTTCTTGCCTCAAGACCGCCAGTGCTTGGAGCCATGTGACCTGCTTCAATAATGGCCGTAACAACATCAAAGTCAAGGGGCTCTGCCGAGAACTTTCGTATTGAGCGGCGCGTCCTTATGGCTTCGAGCGCATCCATGATTTGTTTTTAGGGAAGCGTCCTTTTAAAGCTTTCTCAACCTTAACCCACAACCATGACAGAAGTTGAATGTTGTGTAGTTCCTTGCCTTACATCTGGAGCAAACGATGACGTGATGTGTTCCGGTAACTCTTGCATGTGTATTCTTGTCTTTAGATATTGTTTCTTTATGTGTAGATTTTGAGGCGCCCCTTCCCTTCAACAACTTGAATGCAGCAATTAAAATAAGCAATATTCCAACATAGATGAACAGACTCATTCCAGGTGCGTTCGCTGTGCTCTTTACAACTTGTGCAAAAGCAGCGACAAGAATGCCTATTAGCCCATAAACCCACCAAGGTATGCTCGCCATTACAACTAAAGTTGCATAACGGATTTATATAGTTAATGCCTCCCCTCTGTACATGAAACTTGGAGTATTGTTCAGTGGGGGGAAGGATTCTTGTCTTGCATGGAGCATTGCAACGAAAGAGCATGAGGTTGTCTGCCTTATAACCGTTGCTTCAAAAAACAAGGACAGTTACTTCTTTCACACTCCAAACATAGAGTTAACTGTACTACAGGCAGAGGCATCTGGAATCCCTCATATTATTCACGTGACAGAGGGAGAGAAGGAAAAGGAACTGCTGGACCTGAAGAGAGCAATAGAAGAAGCCATGCAAAAACATAAAATCGAAGGCATTGTAACGGGAGCGGTGCTTTCAGTGTATCAAGCGACGAGGGTGCAGAAAATCTGTTATGAACTCAATCTTTGGTGCTTCAATCCTTTGTGGCTGATGGATCAACTTGAATTATTACAAGAATTGCAAACGAGAAAGATAAACGCAATCATCGGAGCCGTTGCCTCAGAACCATTTGATGCGAAATGGCTGGGAAGAAATATTGATGAATTGTTCATCAAAGATATTTCTAGCATAACTCATTTAGCGAACCCTGCCGGCGAGGGCGGCGAGTTCGAGAGCTTTGTTATTGATATGCCTTTGTTCAAGAAGAAGATTGAAATCGTTAAGGCAAGAACTGAATACAACAATTATGTAGGCAAGTACATCATCGAGGAGGCACGCTTATGCGAGAAATAGGCGTCGTTCCTCTATGTGGAAAGGACTTGATGTTAAGAAGAGAATTCGTAATGCCTCTTGTCAGGATTGTCAATGATTCTGGATTCAAAGCAAAGATAGTAGAACCAAATGATTTCTCGAGAGCCGAGATCCCATGCATCCTGAGTGGTACTACACTGAAGGACTTTGCTTATCTTGAGAACAAGAAGCTAGTTGAAGACGTGAGAAACTTTAAGCATCCTTTGTTTGGGATTTGTGCTGGGGCGCACCTCATAGCTATTGCAGTAGGAGGACGGTTGACTGATAGCATCGAAATAGGTATGCTTCCAATTGAAATGCATGAGCCAAATGAACTATTCAAGAGTATTAAAGAAGGATATGCATTGCATACCAAAGGAATCGAAGTATCGAGCAATTGCAAGGCGTTACTAAGTAACGCCAATGGCACGCAGATGTTCAAGAACAAAAATCATCTAGGAATACTGTTCCATCCAGAAGTAAGGCACTTTAAAATCATAACCAATTGGATTCAGACGTTGCAATAGTGGTGGATTGCAAAACAACTATTTAGTGCGTATTTCTTTCTTCCCAAAGAAAGGCTGCAATGCCTTCGGAATCTTAATGCTTCCATCATTCTGCAAGTGATTCTCGACAAAGGCAATCATCATCCTGCTTGTAGCCATGGCTGTATTGTTCAACGTATGCACATATTCAGTCGCGTCCTTCTTTCTATAACGAATATTCAACCTTCGAGCCTGATGGTCCGTTAAATTGGAGCAAGAACCGACTTCCTTGTACTCTTTTTGGTGAGGGAACCATGCCTCAACATCATACTGTCTTGCCTTCATCACGCCAAGGTCACCAGTACACATCTCAAGAACATGGTAAGGAATCTCAAGAGCCTGCATTATCTCCTCAGTATTCTTCAAAAGTTCGTCAAACGCCTTCCAGGAATCTTCTGGCTTGCAGAATATGAACTGCTCAACTTTATTGAACTGGTGCGTTCTAAATAATCCTTTCTCGTCAATACCATGCGAACCAATTTCCTTTCTGAAGCACATACTGTATCCAGTTACCTTTAGAGGAAGCTCTTCAATAGTCTGGTCCATGAACATACCACCAATTGAGTGTTCGGACGTACCAATCAAGTACAAATCTTCCCCGTCAATCTTGTAAATCATATTGTCAAACTCTTCAAAGCTCACCATTCCATCCATGACAGAACGTCTGGTCATCAATGGAGGTTCAAGATACTGGTAACCCTTCTTCACTAAGTGTTGTATCGAGAACTGAATCAACGCCTGATTCAACAAAGCAAGGTCACCTTTCAAGTAATAGAATCCTTTCCCTGCAACGCGGGCACTTGCATCAAAGTCCGCAAGCCCTACCTGTTCGAGAAACTCTGAATGCGGTTTTGTCGGAAATGGTTTTGGCTCTGCCTTTCCCCATGTTTTACGAACAACATTCTCAGATTCGTCCTTTCCAATAGGAACATCAGCATGCAATATATTTGGTATTCTCTTAAGGGTTTCATCTCTCTTAACTTCAAGCAGTTTAGCCTTCTCCTCTGTTTCCTGAAGCTTCACAGGAATTTCCTTAGCTTTCTTCATTGCAACAGAAGCATCCTTTCCTGCCTTCTTGAGCGTGTTAATCTCCTGAGAAACAAGATTTCTCTCCCTGCGTAAATCATCTGTTTTCTTCTTCAAAGAACGCCATTCCTCGTCCAACTTGAAGGCAACTTCAACGAGCTTAACGTCGTACCCCCTTTTCTTCGTATTGGAAACTACGACTTCCTTATTCTCCCTGATTATCTTAACGTCAAACATTTCACTAGTCAACTCGTATCTATTCTTAAGGATTACTCCTTCAACTGTGTAACCGTTATTTTGGCACCCTTGTTAATGCGATGCAAGAGCTGTTTTCCCTTCGGATTGCCCTTGTTTATTCGAAGAGTTCCCTTATTATTGGTTCGGGCAGTCAATATGTACTCTCCATCCGCAATCACGTCAACATCCTTGTTTCCCATCTTAGTTCCCAGGTCAACAAAAACAGCATGCTTCGTTACCATCACATTCTGAGGCGCATCCAAAGAACCAAGATGTGGCGCGCCAATAACAGGAGGAGAGTGTAGAGCATCCCGCTTCTCCCCAACAGGTATCACAACAGTCTGCTCTCCAAACGTATACATCTCGAAAGCCAGTGCGCCCGTTTCGAAGTCGTGAACGCTAACAACTGGTCTTGCGAGATCCTGGTCGTGCATTCCATGAGGAACCTTCACGTCCATGCTCAAGGACAATACCTGGTCCACCATACCATTTCGAATAAATATTACTGTATCAACTACGTGAGGTACAACCCCAAGATCCAAACGAGACAGAAACCTGTGAATTGCTTCAATGGTCCGTGTAGCGTGAACAACACCAACCATACCAACGCCCGAAAGCCTTAAGTCAGAAAATAGGTTGAAGTCCTCGTTATTACGAATTTCATCGTAGAAAGTGTAGTCAGGACGAGATAATAGAATAATATCGTGCAATTCTTCTGGAGAACCATGGCTCAAAGCATACTGAGTAATTCCCTCTGGTAGAATAAGGTCCCTTGGTGCTTCAATGGTTTTAACAACCTTGTTTTTATTGAAATAATACTCCGCAAGTGCCTGTGCGAAAGTGCTCTTACCATGTCCTGGGGGACCAGCAATGAGCATTCCTTCTGCATGGCTTTCCATCCTTTGAATTAACTTTTGTGACAACTTATAATCCTTAAGAGCCATCTTCTTTATCGGCCTTGCTGCAGTTATCTCATAACCATCAGCCAATGGAGGTCTTGTAATCACAACCCTGAAAGGACCCATCTGCAGGATAGTACTCCCGCGCCTGTCAAGCTCGATGAAGCCGTCTTTCCTTCTTTTCGTATCTTCGATTATCTCCTTGGCAATGTTCTGTACATCATCCCTTGAGAGAACTTTCTTTCCAATCTCTTCATAAGTCCACGCGCCAGGCATGCCCTTCTTTGCGTGAGGTGTGCATTCGGCTTTAAGGTGAACGCTCATTGTTCGTACATCAAACATCTTTTCCAACGTTGTCTTCCTTGGTTTCTCTGGCTCGAAAGAGAAGAGCATTACTGGAATTCCTTTTGATTCAGCAACTTTGGACTGCACTATATCTGCCGTTACTAGAGTGGCCTTCTCCTCTGCAGCCAAAGTTCTGATTATTGAATCTATCTCACCAGATTTAGCATACCTGATCTCGAAATCCTTTGGGCGCTCTCCTTTGAATGTAAGTGTGAAGTGATACTTGGAACTTAGCTCCCTAAGCCGTTTCACCTCTTCCAAACCAAGTTCTCCTACTTCTCTTCCTTTATTGGCCTGGCTCTCCAGCTCGGCCATGCTTGCTTCGTGAATGATAATGTGAGAAACGTTCACGGTCTTGGAAATAATGCGCTTGCTGAGAACTCCTTCAATCAGAACGCTCGTGTCGGGAACGAGCTTCAGAATTCGCTTTGTTGTCTTGGTTGTCAGTTTGAGATTGCGTGCCATATTACCTTACAGATAGAAGGCGCTTAAATGGCTTGCGGTCAGAACAAGTTTCTAAGCCAACGGCTGACATTGCCCATAAAATACCGCATCGTCTGCGAAGCGCTCATTGGCTTCAGAACTGTGGTGAATGCACTAGTTTGCGTATGCATCTTGCCAAAAGGATCTTTGTACTCTAGCTCTACTGCAAAGTCATTCGCACCTTTCGTGAGCGAGCTGCCGTGGACTGTCATGGTAACGTTGACTGGTTTTTCATAATCTCCTAAATCCAGTTCATTATAAACATTCTTTGCCTTCACTCTTAGAATCATGTCAGATGGAAGGGCAGCGCTACTAACATAAATACTGATGCTGACATCTACGTTATCACCATAATCCATTCCTGATGGGAAACTTCCTGTGTCAATTGAAAGATTCACTTCATCCCATGCCTCAACAGCCAGTATGCTTGTGAGCGCAATATCATTTCCAGTTGCCGTGACTGCAATTGCATGAACACCAGGTTCATTAAGCGTACTGGACATACTGAATTCGTATTCCTTTCCCTTTGTTGCCGGTTGAACATAGCATTCCTCTATTAGACAAAGAGTTATGTCTTCAGCAACCTCTGAAACAAAAGTACAGGATGCAATAGCATCCTCACCAACATGTATCATATTGCTTGATGCACTGCAGACAAGACGTGCAGGCTGGTCCGCACTTGGAACCTTAACATCGGACTCAAAAATTATTTTAGGATAGATTATCATCCCTTTACTTGCCTTGAAACTTGAAGAAGCACTCCCACCACGTAATGTCGAAACACCCAAGGGAAAAGTGTACACGTATCCCTGTGCCAGGTTTGGACGCACATAAAATGGAATGATGATTTCTCTAGTCTCATACGGTTTTAACAGCACGGGCCTTACAAACGAGTCATCAAGGTAATCCAATCCTTCTGTTCTGGTAATTCTTAGTGTAACAGGTGCGTAAGCACCAGTGGGATTATGTATTGTTATGCGCATCGCGTTGTAAGATCCGGGACCCACTTCCTCCTTTACAGGTTCGATGGCAAGTTTTACAAGGGGCTTGAGCAAGTCATGCTTCGCAACAAGCTTAGTATCAAAGGTTATTGGAAGCGTTTCCAACTCGACACCATAACCACTGTACGTGTATTCAACCGCATCCCTTCTTGCATCAAGGCTTTCAATCATACGGACATGTGTTGCATCAACGTATCCAAACTCGCCGTACGTTACATCAAAAGGAACCCAACCAACGTCAGGGAAGTACAGTTCTGCCCAACCATGCGGTCCCCACTGGTTTGCATCATTCAGATTTGTATAAGCAACACCCGCCACAAACCGTGCAGGTATACCAAGAGACCTTGACATTGCGATGAAAAGCGCGGTTAACTCATCACAAACACCCTTCCTGTTCTTGAGAACCCAACTTGCCGGCAGTGAAGCATCAACTGTAGTGCTCGAGAGCTCATAATGAATCTCCTTATGAACCCAGTCAGCCAGAGAAAAAGCAACTTCATAAGCATCCTTCTTGTCGCCAGCAAGCTCGGAAGCCAATCTGCTTATCTCAGGAGTTATGTCAATGATTTCCTGCGTGGCCAAGTATTCGCTCATGTTTACCGGTACTTTAGCCAACGGGAACTTCACGTTATTGTTTGCTATTGGAAGCAAAACCTGGTTTTCCACTACAGTACTCACCTTTATCACCTGTTTTCCTCGGGGATTATCAAACCGGAAGGCATACTTTGTTCCTGGAAGCGGTGTTGGAGACGCGCTCACAGAACTTATGAGCTGGGCAGGACTTTCCAATGGATAAATACTGAGATTAACATTAACGTACTGCACTCTTCCTTGAATGACAGTAAATCCTGTTGTTACCGTGTTCTCAATGGTCAGATGTGCATAATTGTAAAGGTCGTCCTGTGCCGTAACTGCGGGAAGGATAAGCAGTCCCAGTATGAGAATTAAGTACGTGCGCATACGCTCTCTCTCAATGATGAGGTTTAAATGCGTTGCGCTCCCCACAACACTTAAAAACATGATACGGTTCGCAAGCAGTTAAGCCGAGGTCGCATAGCCTGGTACTCCACAATTGTATTGCGGGGCAGGAAATTGCGCGGGATTGCTAATCCCGTCCCTTCGGGGATCGTGAGTTCAAATCTCACCCTCGGCGCTTTCTTTAAAAATTATGTTTCAAATTCGGCAGAACACTTGTTGTTTTGTGCTTGCGTAATCAGAATTGCATAAAGGCCCAATACTGTTTCAAAGCAAGCCTGATGGGTTTCAGGTCTCTGGCTTCCAACGAGATAGTTGACATATTTGACTAGTTCAGGATTCTCATGAATCATTTTGCTCCTGGTACTATCCAACTGCTGTCCCCAATCTGTTCCTGTTGCATTTTGACGCCCCGTGAATCTACTTAATGCAGTGTCGATTGTTTGAGTAGTTACCCTGGGTAACCCGATGTGGTCACTTTATCCATTAGTTATGTCACCCGCACGTAATTCGGTTAATGCGATTGCAACACCGGCTGCAATCTGTCGCCTTTTTGTGTCAGAAGTATCCTTAGCAACATCCATGGTTAGTATTTTCGTATCTAATGTTGCATCCACATCGGCTAAAGGTTGTCCCCGACGAAATGCTTCTCTGTGATACTCATACGCACCTACGTTAATAGATTGAGCAGCAAATTGGACCGTGACCCCCTGTAGATTGCCGTCTCTTCGAAAAAACATTCTGTCGTGCAAGGTCCCGTCGTATCCGAATCCATGGGACATCATCGTGTATATGAAATCTGTGGGGTCCATTTTGTATAAAACAAGAGATTCGAATTTAGTATATAAACCTTACTATTTTTACTACTGTTTGGTGATTACTACAGGGTTTGTTGAACGCTCCAATACTCAATGAACAAGGTTCGCATGTAAAACCCAGAGACAAAAACCACCCATGAAAATCTCTCCCTCGGCGCTTTCTTAGAATCGTATATCGTAGTTAACGTGCCTCTTGGGGAGTGGGAAGAATTCTGAAACCCGCTCAATAATACCTGCAAAACCAAGGCCTGCCCCAAACGATTGTTCATCAATAATATCTCCTGACCTGAGTTCATAGGTTCCAAGGCTTGCATCCTTGTTCCAGACTCGATCGTTTATCACTGCTGTTGAGCCTAGACTGGTATTGGCTCTGTTATGAATGGTTATCGGAATCCTGCTTGCGGACAGGTCACGCCACCATGCGTCCATTGCTGCTTCGTCACCTTTTGGAGGAACGTCTTCCTCAAAATGTTTCAGTACGGCGTAGATTACGGGCTGGAGTATCCTTAGGTTTGCCTGATGCAGATTGAATATTTTAACGTCTTTCGGAGTTATTCCCGCACGGTTCAGCAACTCAATCATCAAACTAGGAGCGTAGCCGACCGCCCCCTTGAAAACTTTACCCCCATCCATCTTGAGATAAAGGAAATCCTCTTGGAGTTGCTTGTTGTTACTTGGACCCATAGTAAGTGCATCCGCGTATTTCATCGCATACGATGCACTTATTGAAGCAAGTATGCCAACAGGCAGGTCACTCACCAAGGCCCGCATTACTGTTGAGCCTGAATCATCCCCATAAAGCATAGCGTCGCGGTCATGCTTCTTGTCAGCCACCCTACTAAGAAGGTCTGCCGCTATGTTAAGGACTACGTCGACCAGTCCTTTCTGAATCTGTTCCGCACTCCTTATCTTGGCTCGAACGTACCCTGCGCAGCCCCAAGGATTGTCATACGTTATTGTGCTTTCAGGAAGATGAAGCCTGCCTGCTGCTTTTGCAGCCAGGCTTTCAATGCCGTTATGGTATTCTCTTCCCGCAAGAAGGTCGACATTGTTGGTCACTATAATGCCATCCAGGGTTTCAGGATTGCCGCGTCCTATGAGTTCCCGCGCTCGCTCTGAAGGCACAAGCATAAGCTGCTCGTAGAAGTCCGGACCAACAAGCAGAGTGTTTCCTCCTCTCTCCGTTGAAGAGGCAATCAACTCATCAGCAAACCAACCCATGTTACCTGCAATTATATCCTCTGCAATAACGAATGGATTCGCGACCTCTAGATGTGCCTTCAGCCTTGCAGACCATGCAGGCACCAAATCCATGTTTGGTCTGCCAGGCAACACATCACCGAAATTATGGGAGAAAGTGACAAGCTGAGGAACCTCCTGGGCTTGCTCAAGCGCCTCTTGTGCGCTTATCACTCCTGCGTCTGATGTTACCATACCTTCAGGCGCGTACCTACGCTCATAAATCCCAGATACACCAGGGAACTCATCAACAGTTTGGTCTGCCGTTCTTTCCACAGACCGCCCGTCCACGTCGTCCATGTGAGGTGTACCATCCTTCTTTAAGAACCTCGCATCTCGAAATGCGTCGTTCTTCACCACTATAGGAGGACCGTAACTCCCTTGACCAATTGTGACGGCACGTCTTTCTGCCATGAACCGGGAGTCATGTTTTCGTATTTAAACCTAAGGAAACCGGAGCATTAAAAAGCGCGTGCCACGCCCTCATTGCCAATGCAATTCAAATCCTTCACGCTCGACCGTTTTCAGGAAGAGGCAGCTCGAGCTATCGAAAAGAACCAAAGCGTTGTTGTTTCCGCACCAACGGGCTCAGGCAAAACGCTAATAGCTGATTATGTCATCATGCTTGAAGAGCATAAGCACCAAAAAATCGTGTATACCGCACCAATTAAAGCGCTGAGCAACCAAAAGTACAAGGACTTCTGCCACGATTATGGAGAAAGCAACGTTGGCTTGCTTACTGGTGACTTAGTCATCAATCCTGATGCCCGGGTTCTCGTAATGACCACAGAAATCTACAGAAACATGGTTATGGTCAAAGACCCAATTGTTGACGAAATTGCCTACGTGGTATTTGACGAAATCCATTATATAAACGATATAGAAAGAGGATACATATGGGAAGAAAGCGTGATATTCAGCCCTGAAACAGTACGATTTCTATGCTTATCAGCCACAATACCAAACGCCAAAGAGTTTGCAGGATGGATAAGAAGCATTAAACAGCACGAAGTTGCAGTGGTTAAGCATACGGAACGCCCCGTCCCATTAAGAAAACTATTCTACGATGAGGATTTAGGAATAACTGAACTGGACAGAATTCAGAAAGTACAGCCAGAAAAGAAAGCAAGAGGATACTTCAAGCAGAAAGCAGGAGAAACAGGACCCAATCCATTCAGGGTAATACGTCTCCTTAGAGAGCATAATGATATTCCTGCACTCTTCTTCGTTTTCAGCAGAGCAGAAACACAGAAACTGGCAGAAATGCTGGGAAGAAGAGAGGATTTCCTAACAAGAGAAGAAAGCAGAGAAGTAACACTAGCAATTTCAAAAGCATTTGGACAACTTCCGGAAGATGTAAAGAAGCTAAAAAGCGCTCAACTGCTTAGACGATTATTGGGAAGAGGAATAGGATTCCACCATGCAGGACTTCTTCCAGCACTAAAGAACCTCGTTGAAAGTTTATTCAGTACGGGAATGATAAAGATATTGTTCACCACTGAAACGTTCGCCGTAGGAATAAACTATCCTGCAAGAACTGTAGTCTTCAAATCATTAAGAAAGTTCGACGGGCATTCATTCAGATACGTGAACAGCAAGGAATACTTCCAGATTGCAGGCCGGGCAGGAAGAAGAGGCATGGACAAGGAAGGCAAGGCAATAGCAATGATTGACCCAAGAACAGATGATTTGAAGCAAATAGCCAAATTCACGTTTGAAGACACTGAACCATTGCAAAGCCAATTCAGACTTAGTTACAATACAGTCCTCAACATGATAAGAGGCCATAACGAAGAACAAATTGATACGATTCTAGTAAGCAACTTCTTCTGCTACCAGAAAGCACAGACGGGCATGACTGAAGGTCAGGCAAGAGGAGTAATGAGAAGAAGATGGACCAACCTTACGAAAGTACTACAAAAATACAAGTATATCCAAGGAGACAGCATAACAGAAAAAGGAGAGTTTGCCAGCTACATGTTTGCTGACGAGCTCGAATTTACCGAAATATTCGGAACGCAGTTCCACAAAGGACTCACGACTTACCAGACCTTGATGATTGTTGCAGCATTATGCTATGAAAAGAGACCAAGAACAAAATTCTTCAACAAACAAGGCGGCCATGACATCAAGGATTTATTGAAAAGAATAGAACAAAATGAACCATTAAGACAGGAAAGACGCTTTAACAACATTCATGATTTAACCAGCATAATACTTCCATTGAGCAAGGGCGTACCATTCCTCGAAATTCTTGCGAATACTAATATGCTTGAAGGCGACCTAATAAGAATATTCAGGCAGATGATGGACCGCATTATGACCGTAAGAAAAGCAACAAGAGATGACGAACTCCAGAACAGGCTTGACAAAAGCGTAAAAGCAATAGATGAATGCTTCAAAGACATTGGACTTATCTGAACACAAGAATTAAAAACAGCACAGTAACAATGAATCAAGTGTACCAGACCGTAATCTTTGACTTTGATGGAACTATAGCAGACACTTTACCCTTGAGCGTCGAGTTAGCCAACAGGATAGCTGATGAACTAAAAAGACCTCACCTTGGTCCGTTAGAACAATTAAGAGGAATGACTGCAAAGCAGTTTATTTCAACACTTCAACTTCCCCTGCATAAAGTGTTTGGATATGCCCGACGCATCCAGAGAGAGCTGAAAGAAAACGTTGAAAAAATTCCAACATTTCCGCAAATGCAGGATATCATCGAAGCCCTTAAAGCAAAAAATATCAGAGTGGGTATAATAAGCAGCAACCAGAAGGCAACTGTTGAAGCATTCATGAATCATAATAAACTAAGCTTTGATTTTATTCATACAGAGCCGAGTCTTTTCGGAAAACATCATAAGATACGGAGAGTGCTAAAGAAATATTCATTAAAACCAGCCGAGACTCTATACGTCGGTGACGAAATACGGGACATAGAGGCATGCAACAAACTAAAACTTCCAATGGGTGCAGTTTCATGGGGTTACAATACGAGCGCTTCATTACAGGCACATTTCCCAACACATTTCTTTGGAACGCCAGAATCAATACTCCGCGCTGTATTCTGAAAGAATTGCAGGTTCTAAGCGAAAACACATTTGAAGAATAAAGACATACCTGTTTCTATGTGGATTGAACTGACAATGGCATGCATACTGCTCCCGACTCTGTTGACTATAACAACGCCTGGCACGTACACACTGTGCTCGGGCACATACGATTCAACAATACGGATAAACTCAGATAATGTAACTCTGAAATGTCTTGATACCATAATTGTGGGGCCAAATGAAACTGTGGGTGATGGCGTGTGGGTACAGGCAGTTCAGTTGAACGATGGATGGCATTCATTTGGCAACATCACAATAGAAGGATGCACGTTCAGGAACGCGATGATAGGTATTGGGGGCGCGGAAGTGGAAGATGAAGGTATGCACAACACGCTCCCTGCTAATGGTGCGTTAACACTTAGGAATAACACATTCGAAACAAAATACAGCGTTTTCTGGTGCGCCAATGAAAACGCAGTACGACTTGAAGGAAACAAAGGAATGGAAGCAGTAATTCTCGGAGAGGCAAGAATATGGAATTTGGGGTTATTACCTATTCTTCGAGAAGACCCGACAGGATACCCAAATGACTCATGCCCCGAAGCAACGATACAGACGACGAGACCAAGGGGGCAAAAGCATTTAAAGCTCTTGCAATAGCCAGGAGCAATGCTCACGGACAAGGAAGTAAAGAACAAATTCAGGCAAACGTTCTACAATAACCCTGAGAAATACTATCCTGTTGAAATACTAAAGCAGGAAGGATATACACGGTATTTTTGCGAGAATTGTAAAAAACCGTTCTGGAGCATGAAGAAAAGCAGCAGGTGTGGAGACCCAAGCTGCAATCCCGAATTAAGCTTTGGGTTCATAGGCAATACGCCTGCAAAGGAAAAGTTATCGTACGTTGATGTTTGGAAGAATTTCTCAGCAATGTTCAAGAAGTTCGGTTACACCCCTATTAAGAGGTATCCTACCGTTGCACGATGGAATCCAACCCTTGAATACACCAATGCAAGCATTGCAGCATTCCAACCATTCGTAATTTCAGGAGAAATTCAACCACCAGCAAACCCATTGGTAATTCCACAATTCTGCCTAAGATTTGGAGACATAGATAATGTAGGAATAACGATGAGCCATCATACAGGATTTGTGATGATAGGACAGCACATGTTCGTACCACCCGAAAAATGGGACCAGAATGAAGTGTTCAGACATATTCATGAATGGAACACAAAAGGATTGGGGTTAAAGAATGAGGACCTAACGTATCATGAAGACGCGTGGGCAGGCGGCGGCAATTTTGGATGCTGCATGGAATTCTTCAGCAAGGGCTGTGAACTCGGAAATCAGGTTTACATGCTCTACGAGCAGACTCCAACAGGCCATAGAGACCTGAACCTAAAAGTCCTGGATATGGGAATGGGCATGGAAAGGAATGCATGGTTTAGCCAGGGAAGTTCAACTATATACGATGCGGTTTTCCCTGCAGTGAATAAGAAACTTTACAGCATCACAGGGTACAAGCCTGATGAGGCATTACTGAAAAAATACGTTCCAAATGCAGGACTCCTAAATGCAGATGAAACAGACGACATGGAAGGACAGTGGAAAATTGTAGCAAAGAGAGCAGGAACGACTTCCAAGGAACTGAAGGAAGCGATTATACCATTGAGTGCAATCTACAGCATAGGAGAGCACACAAGAACATTACTTGTTTCTTTGACTGATGGTGCTCTCCCAAGCAATGTAGGAGGAGCGCACAATTTACGCATGCTTTACAGAAGGGCGAGAAGCATGCAGGAACGCCAGGGATGGAAGCTGGAATTAAATGATGTAACGGAATGGCATGCAAAAGAACTGAAACCATTGTTCCCTGAGTTGAACGAACATCTGGAAACTGTAAAAAGAATATTATCGAGCGAAGACGCAAAGTACCGAGAAAACAAATCTCGAACAAAGCAGATAATTGAGAAAATAATCACAAAAAAAGTGGATACTAAAACAATTCTCGAACTATACGACAGCCAAGGTATAGACCCTAAAGAAATACAAGATGCAGCAAAGACGAAAGGACAGAAAATAGATGTTCCTGACAACTTCTACGCGTTGCTTTCTGAAAGACATCAATTAGAAACACCTCAGAAAGCACAAACAAAGAGACATTTTGATATTGACACTTCCACGCTTGCAGGTACTGAATTGCTTTACTGGCAGCACTACGACCTTTTTGATTTTGAAGCAAGAGTCCTGAAGGCTGAAGGTAATTTCGTTGTTCTTGATAGAACTGCATTCTATCCAACTTCAGGAGGCCAGGAGCATGATTCTGGCAAAATAAACGATGAACGAGTCGTTGACTGTGCAAAGAATGGAAATGTTGTTATTCACATAATGGAAGTTCCCACAAAGCTAAAAGTGGGAATGACTGTTGGTGGAAAGGTTGATTCCGAAAGAAGAATACAATTGGCACAGCACCACACAAGCACGCACATTATTGGAGGAGCTGCAAAGAAAGTACTAGGAGATCATATCTGGCAGGCAGGCGCGGCAAAGAGCATTGAAAAGGCAAGGCTCGACGTAACTCATTACGAAACAATAACTGACGAACAATTAAAACAGATAGAGAATGAAGCCAATAGGATAATCAAAGAGAACAAACCAGTGTTTAAGGAATTCATGCCACGCAATGTCGCGGAAGCCCGATACGGATTCAGAATATACCAGGGAGGAGCAGTACCCGGCAAAGAAATCCGCATTGTAGAACTCCAAGGCTGGGACGTGCAGGCATGTGGAGGAACGCATTTGAACAACACGGGCGAGGCAGTATGTATTAAGATTCTGAAAAGCAGTAAGGTGCAGGATGGTGCTATAAGGATTGAGTTCGTTGCAGGTAATGCTGCACTTAAGTTCATCGAAACTGAAAAAACGATTCTTGACGCGCTATCACAGGAATTAAATTGCGACTATCTTGAGATTCCGGGACGGATTGAAGAACTGTTCGAGCTCTGGAAGAAAGCAAAGAAGGCCGGCAAATCAGGATTGAAACTCACTGCAGATGAGAAGAAGTTGAAGTCAAAAGTAAAGCACGCGGGAGATGTTCTTTCAGAAGCAAGCAGAATCCTCAAGACGCAGCCCGAGCATTTGGTTAAGACGGTGCAACGATTTAAGAGTGAGGTCTAGAGTACATTACTATTCTATCCTTACCTTGTTCTTTCGCCACTTGTCTCAGGGTCTCAGCTTCCCGCATTAGAACCCCTGCAAATTCTTGTACGAAGTCCTTTCTCCTTTGAAGTGCTATTGGAACAGAACCGTAGTGATCAAATGAACCAACGGCACCAATGCTAAGCGTAACTGGAACATCCGATTTAAGGTACTCCCTTGCTGCTTCAGTCGTACGTAAACGAATACGCTCCAGGACTGGAAGCGCATCCTCCTGATTTGTCCTGTTAAGCACGATGCCATATTCGTCTCCTCCAACGCACCCCGCAATGTCTTCCAAACGAATAGCATCGAGAACCACTTTGCCGAATACGTTGTGAATGCCATCAACGGCCGTGTGTCCAAATCGGGTGTTCATCGCTTTCTGGTCATCAAAATCAGCCAGAGCTAAAACAAGACCTTTTCCATTTCTCACTCGTTCGGCAAGCATTCTTGTAAGACCGTCTAAGAATAATTTCTTTGCATATAGTCCACTATTGGGACTCTTGCCTGCATGTTCGAAAAAATGCCAGCCAATGCTTTGCTGAGCTGCAGGAGGAGAGTAAGCCAATGCAGCATGTATGCCCTCTGGAAGAAATTGTACACCCTCAACAAGAGCATATCTTCTTGCTTTAGCGGGCATAACCAGTGATTCTGGATTTTCGAAAGGATTTATGTCTCTCATTATCTGCTGAATCCTGCTTCGTTTATAATCCTTTCGTAATGCAACTACTATAAAGTAACAACTAATACAAACATTTATATAGTAGTTTTACCACTATACAGGAATGAAACTGCTCTGGGTTCTTGTGATGATTACCTGCTTCCTAGGAGGCATGGTAGCAGACAGCGCAATACATCTCACAAGAGCAGAACCTTCGACAGAAAGCCCTGCCGACCAGACCGTTCTAATGGAAAAGCCATCACCTGGAAACTGGGTTCCTGAGACTGCAATCAAAGTAGGCAACGATCACGTCGTCATTGACCTCACAGGCAGAGATGTGCAGTGGAGTACATTTACAGATACGAACAGCATGGACCCTGTACTCGACGCAGGAAGCAACGGCATTGAAGTAAAGCCCAATAACGCTGACGAGATAGATATAGGTGATATTGTAGCGTACAAAAGCGAGTACTCTGAGGGCATAATTATACATCGCGTTGTCGAAAAAAGTTATGACAGAGATGGCGTGTACTTCACGCTCAAGGGAGACAACAACCCAAGAGCAGACCCTGGCAAAGTGCGTTTTGAGCAGATTCAGAGAGTTCTCGTGGCGATAATCTATTAGGGTGAATCAAGTGATAATTAGAAGACTCGAAACCCTTGCTGATTACCGTGATTTTCTGCAGTTGCGCCTTGATAACCCTTCTCACTGGGTGGACAATCAACATGAACCCTTCGAAATTCTCAGACATTCTGGAGAATTAAGGTTCTCGCCATGGGTGCTTGTTGCACATCGAGACAACCCCGCAGGATATGTGGCTGCAATTGAACAGGAAGGAACCATACGAGTTCACAGCATACTCACTGACACAAATCACAGAGGTACTGGCGTCGCAAGGACACTAATTGGCAGGCTCGAAACAATGGCCAGAGAAGCAAACGCACGTATCATAACAGGCACTCCGGTTCATATGGAAAACAGCGAATCCGCCGAATTCTTTAACAGCTCAGGGTATAAGTTCACACACATACAGGGCATGCGCATCCCTTACAAGGTTCTTTAGCTACCACAAGCCTTAAAAAGGCCCTCCTGATTCCTCAAAGACATGGCAATATCACAGGAAAGGAGCTTAAGAAAGCCTTCAGGGGCAAGAATGAAGGGAAAGCCCAGCAAGAGGCTGGCACTGAAGGGAAGCAAGCCCACAGGAACGATTATCGGAGAACAGGTCAGAAGGACCGTAAGAGGAAGAGGAGGAAATGAAAGGTTCAGAACCCTCGCAATCAACACAGTAAGTCTCTACGATCCAAAAACCAAGAATACAACAAAGGAAGACATCATCCAAGTAGTTGATAATTCTGCAAGTGCACACTTCGTTAGGAGAAACATCGTGACTAAGGGCGCGATTATAGAAACGAAGAAGGGAAAGGCAAAGGTAACCAATAGACCAGGTCAAGAAGGGACGCTACAAGCTGTACTAGTTTAGTCATTCCCCACACCAGTATACCATTTTCCACCACATTTATATATTAGTTCTGTCTGAATTACAAGATGCGTGAAACGGCGAAAAGCATCGTTCAGCTAGTTATAGGAGCAGGCGTAATTCTCATTCTGATAGGTGTATTCTTATTCGCGTGCGCACGAACCCAGTGCACGATAGGTGAGTATACCTACGCCAACTGGAATGAACTCCTGTTTGCGATTGCACCCAAACTGTCGTTGCTAATAATCCTGTTCGTCATATTCAAACTAGTAAGCAATGTAGGCATTGAGCTTTTCTTCAAGAAAATCTATCTGGTTCAGCACACAGAGCGGGAATATTTTGGTACGGCAAAACTAGTCCGGTTCTTCCTTTGGGTTGGATTCATCGTACTTTGCTTAGGCATTGTATTCAGAAATGTTGGTGCGTTACTCACAAGCCTGGGTCTCATAGGATTTGGTATAACGTTCGCGCTTCAAAAACCAATAATGAACTTTGTCGGATGGATGACTATTCTAACCAGTAAAACATATAGCATAGGCGACAGAGTCAAGATTGGAGAGGTGAGAGGCGATGTAGTAGACATACAGGTAATGAGCACTGTTATGATGAGTCTTCTGGAAAGCTCCGACCTTAGGAGCGATAAACTCGTGACGGTTCCAAACGAACTCGTGCTCACAACCGCAGTTGAAAACTACACTAAGAACAGCAACTTCGTAACGGATGAACTACGAATCACAATAACTTATGAGAGCAATTACAGAGGGGCGATGGAACTCTTGCACAACATTGCAACAGAACAGGCCAACCAGAACATCCACCTCTACAAACAAAGGGTAAGCACAAGAAGAATAGAGCTCGAAAAGAGAATCAACAGACTCACCAGAAGATTCCTTCAGAAAGAGGATGACGAAGAAACACAGAAGGAAATCAAGGCACTTGAACGTGAGAGAAAAGGTCTTGATGAATTAGGGGGGGAGGTAAAAGAACAGTTCAAGCCCAGGGTACGACTTGAAATGCTTGATTCCTCGCTGGCCTTGATATGCCAGTTCTACTGTCCATATAACGCCATGAAAAAAAATAGGACAGAAATAAATCTTAAGTTCCTGGATGCAATCAAGAAGCGCGACGACATCGAAGTGGCGTACCCACACATAGAAGTGATTCAACACCAGCCCAAAATAATGGCTTCAACAAAGCTAAGCAAGTGGCAAGAAAAACAGGAAGAAAAGAAATAGGAAGGATTAATGGGATAATCACTAGAATTTTCATACTGCAGGTTGCATGTTAGCATTCATTACTTTCCTGTGCTCTTCTGTATAAAGCTTAACTACTTTAAACTTTCCTGTGGTTTTGTCTTGCATTGGAAGAATGTTTAATTCTGTGATTAGTACTTCCCCTCTATAATCCTATACGCCATTCTTGTTATGTGCCAAGAAGCATCTTACTGGAGGTAATCTATACAGTCGCTTCTTATCTTTTTCAAAGCTATATTCATTATTTAGTTCAAGATTTTCAGGAAAGCCTTGTTCAGAGGTTATGCATAATGTATCATTCATCACGAAATCAGTTATTCCCATAGTAACTTAAAGAATTATACATTATATAAAGCTAACCAATAAACTACTACCTGCCACTTTCCAAGTAATTCTTTTCTTCATTAAACATTAGAAAAATAAGAGTAAAAAAGTGAAAATTAGTTTGTTTATTCCGCGTAAAGCTTGACTCTTTCAGGGTCGTACTTCCAAGACTTGTCTAGCTTACCAGTGACCTTGTAGTACTTCATAAGCCGTCTAATCTTGCTTTCAGTAAGCTGCAATCCTCTCAAGGCAGTCATGTCCTGTTTATTGGAACCAATGTGTTTTCGAACCAACACACTCTTTTTTATGAGAGCTCGGAGGTCCTCGGGAATTTCAAGACCAACTTTCTTCTCTTCAAGAAGCTTTGTTATGCTCTTTCCACATATCAGTTTAACGTCAGGAATACCATACGCATCCCTAAGCCTCATTCCAATCTGAGAAGGTGACCTTCCTTCCTTTGCGTACTTCAAGACTAGCGTTTCCACTTCCTTGGCTTTCAGTTTCATCCATGCAGGAGCCACAGGCTCAACAGGTTTCGTACTTCCGCTCTTGCCGCGGGCTCTTCCGTGCATTCGTGCCATAGATACTTCCTCCTGGTCAGGGAAAGCGTCGCCGTCCCAGCCTAAGCAGTGGCAAACGCCATTTATTTATAAGCATTTGGCTTCAGAAAGCTTAAATAGCACGCCATCGAAGGAAAAACATGCCAGATGACACCTTCCGAGGATACAGATTCACAATCAGACTAGTAATAGTGCTCATCGTAGCTGCATTCGTTTTTACCATAGCCAGAAACGCAATGAAAGAACCAACAGTTACCGGTAGAGTTGTGGCATCAGACAATCTTTCCGTAAATGCGCCTAATCTTGTCCTTCTCGTAGATGGACAGGCAATCACCACTGACCTTGGACCGTACACAGAAGCATCTGGAGACCCGAAATACTTTATAGTACAACAGTCCAACCCAGACCTAGCTAACTGCCAATTTAAAGGGAGGTTGATAACATGCACTCCTCAAAGTTCGATGCCTGGAACCTCTAGAGTTACGGTTCGCGCAGTTCTGGACACCAGTACTGCTGAGAGCACATTTGATGTCATAGTTCGGCCAAAGCCAGACAGAATTAGTCTAGTGATGATGATTCCAGATATTCGAATAAATCAGGGAGACCACGAGATAACTTTCGATGTATCACCTTATTTCAACAATCCAACACCCAAACAGTACACAGTAACAATGAATGACATTGCAGGACTTGACGCGAAGGTCGATGGAACCATAATCACCATTTGGGCAGAGAACTCTTGGGATGGTGAAGGATATTACCGTTTTACAGCATGGCAAGAGGGGAAGAGAACAGACAGCAATCTTGTTCATGTCTACAGAAGTAAAGGGAGCCTTTGGTAGAACGAAAACAATTTAAACCCCTCTTCACGGTTATGTTTTATGGATCGCACAGTGAAGAAGACAGGATTGATCATAGCATTATTCCTCGTTATGGCGACGGCATCTACTGCTCTCACACTTAAACTCTCAACACCTTTGAACGCTGAACAAATTCATCAAGCATCTAAGACATCAGAATTCTACGGTTCAATGGGAGATTATCTTCTAACTCATGGGTATGTTCAGCAGGCACAACGCGCTTATGAAATTGGACTGTCTTATGGAGGAAGTCCTGCATTGTTGCACAACCTTGGCAAGATAGCGTATGATAGGACTGAATTGGAAGACGCAAGAGACCTCTTTCAAAAGGCAATTGACCTGGACAATTCATACGCAAAGGCATTCCACAGCCTAGGAATCCTAGACACGGAAGAAGGCAGGTACAATGATGCTGTTATGCACTTTGGTCAATATGCAAAGCTCACGGGTGACGCAGATTCGCATTGCCAGCTCGGTAACGCGCTTGCGTTGAGTGCCAGGTACGACAATGCAGATACTGTTGACGAAGCAATATCAGAATACAAAACATGCATTTCGATGGATCCAGCATATGAAGGAGCCGAGAATAACTTACGAGTTCTTGAAAGAGTTAAAGAGATTCAATCAGCAAGCTAGTAACCGGATATCTTCCGGAAAATTGTGAGACAAACATATTATATCTAGCATAGTCTATGTTTTGTGAACGACAGACAACTTAGAATTCTGGCAATGCTTGCAGGAATTTTGGGCATTGCAATAATTGCAGTAATCAGCACAATTGTAAAGCCGCCAACACCTGAAAATGCTATGGATGGTCAACGCGTAGAATTCACCGGCAATGTTCTAAGTATTCAACACACAAAAGCCACAACCAGAATGAAAGTAAACACCACCTGTATTCTTGATGTTACTATCTTTGACCCAGATGTAAAGAGTAAAGGAAATATTATCGTGAAGGGCCAGATGGAAGGCAAGTGGCCTAGTATTTTGGCTGACGGTATTAGTACCGTCCACCAAGGTAGACCTTCTTGATTTTGGGATTCTTCAGAATCTCCTTGCCACCTTCAAGAGCTACTTTTCCATCTTCGAGCAGGTAAGTCCTGTCCGCCATTTCGATTGCTTTCTTTGCGTTCTGCTCGACTATCAAAATACATATTCCTTCAGAGCGCAACGAACCAATTATCGAAAATGTTTCGTGCACAAGCTTAGGACTTAAGCCAAGAGAAGGCTCGTCAAAAAGAATCAGCGAAGGGTTCTTCATCAAAGATCTGGCAATAGCCAACATTTGCTGTTGGCCTCCTGAGAGTGCATATGCAAGCTGGTCCTTTTTCTCTTGCAAAACCGGGAATTTTGAAAATACTCTCGTCAAAGCTGCCTGCAATGCTTCCTTTCCATTTAAGCCATCAGCACCCAACAAAAGGTTCTCCATAACTGTAAGATTAGTAAAGTTAATCTTTCCCTGAGGAACGTACGACACGCCAATCCCAAGAAGTTCGTGAGTCGGCATGCCTGTTATCTTCTCATCCTTGTAACGAATTTCGCCGGATGTTATTTTTGTAAGGCCAAATACACTTTTTAGAACAGTGCTCTTTCCAGCACCATTAGGACCAATTAATGCAACCATCTCACCAGGAGCAACATTTATCGAGACATCTTTAAGCACCAGAAGCTCACCGTACCCTGCTGAAAGTTTGTTTATCTCAAGCATCCTTTATCCTCCCAAATATGCAGCTAAAACTTTCTTGTTAGCCTGCACCTGCTTTGGTGTTCCTTTAGCTATAACTTTTCCTGCATCCAAAACATAAACGTAATCTGCCAGATCCATTACAAAATTCATGTCGTGCTCAATTACCAATATTGTATCTCCTTCTTTCACTCGTTTCCTGATTATATTCTTGATTTCAGTTCTTAATTTTGGATTCACACCAGCTACTGGTTCGTCAAGCATAAGCAACACGTGTGGTTTGGCAATTGCTATTGCAAGGTCCAGAAGTTTTCGTTGACCATAACTTAAGTCAGAAGCTAAGGTATCCAATGGCTTGTCTAGGCCAACAACAGATAGCCATTTCTGAATAATAGAATCATCAATCAATTCGCGTTTCCAGAAAACGTTACGCCATAATGACTCGTCCTGAGTGCTCAACGCAATCGAGAGGTGCTCTCTTATTGTAAGGTTCGGAAACAGTCGTACGTCCTGGAATGTTCTTGAAATGCCATGTCTCGCTACTAGATGCGCGTTGCTCGGCCTGTACTTGCTTACGTCATGCCCTTGAACAATTATGCTTCCATTGTCTTCATCTTCCAATTGAGAAATCACGTGAAACAGAGTGCTCTTTCCAGAACCATTAGGACCAATTAATGCTGTGATGGATCCTTTCTTCACGCTAAGCGAACATTCTCTCAATGCACGAATTCCTCCAAAACGCTTGGATACACCTTTGACTTCCAGGATGCTCATGCCAGATCCACCTTCCCCATCAGCCCTCGAGGACGCCACATCAGGATTACAAGCAGGATTACTGCGTAAATGATTTGTCTTAATGGTCCTAAGACGCTTGATGGAAGCTCTAAGAACCTCAATGCTTCAGGAATTGCCAATAATATTATCGTGGCAATGAATGAACCCTTCATGCTGGCAATCCCACCAACAATTACTATAGTGAATACTAGAACCAGTTCTAAAAGATTAAAGCTTGAGGGGTCAATGAACGTGATGTAGTGCGCGAACAAACTTCCTGCAATTCCTGCAAAGAACGCACTTATCATCATGGCTTCTCTCTTAAGCTTGAAAGCATTCTTCCCTAGAACTTTGGTGCTTGTTTCATCGTCGCGCACAGCCTGCAATAGACGTCCGTACGGGCTTTTCACAATACGATGCAATATGAATAATGTGATCGCTGCAATAATAACAACGAAGATTAAGTATTCAGTTCCTGTGTTAACGACCCATCCAAAAACATTTGGCTTGGGAATTCCAGGAATGCCCAAAGGTCCTCTTGTTAGTTTAGTAAGGTTGAGCATCAAACTGTAAACAACAAAGCTGAATCCAAGAGTTGCCAACGCTAGATAGTCTCCTTTTACTCTTCTTGTAGCAAAGACCAATAACCATCCCGCAAGACTTGCTATAATTCCTGCTGCGAGGAGTGCTATTAGGAAAGGAACTCCTGCCTTTGTGAGCAATGCACTGGTGTACGCTCCAATTCCAAAGAAAGCAACATGACCAAGGTTTAGAAGACCTGTGTATCCAAGGGCGAGGTTTAAACTAGTTGCAAGAATTACATAAATCCCCATGATTATCAAAACGTGAATCAAATAAGGCAAGATCATGTCTTAACGCCTCCTTTGTTAATCCCGAAGATTCCAGTTGGCCTGAATAGAAGGAAGATGAACAACAAGCCAAACGCTATTGCATCCTTGTATCCAGAAGGAAGGTACCATATCCCATAATTTTCTGCCAAACCAAGAAGATAACTTCCCACAACGCTTGCGGGAATTGAAGTTACTCCCCCAATAACTGCGCCAGTGAAACCTTTGACCATTAGCATCGTTCCCATTGTTGGTTCTAAATTCTGCTCCAGACCAATCAAGATTCCCGCAACTCCTGCCAGCGCAGAACCAATCAAGAAACTGTATCCCTGAATTCTTCTTGAATTAACACCCATAATTCTTGCAAGCTCAGGGTTATCAGCAACGGCACGCATATGTCTTCCCAATGCTGTTCGCTTCATCATTAAGAACAGTCCAACAAGAATCGCAATACTTACAATGAAAATGACTAATTGTAACGGTGTAATGATTGCTCCAAAAACACTGATTCCATGGAGAGGAAATCGTTGAATGCTCTTGACGTCAGCGCCGAACAACATAAGTATTAGATTTTCAACTAAAATTAAAATTCCAACACTCGCAATAAGCAAAACTACATTTGAAGAATGTCTTTGTCGCATTGGCGCATAGATACCTACAAACATAAGATACCCTAAACCTGATGCAGCGAGTATTGTGAGTGGTATGCTTGCCCAGAAAGGAATCCCAAGAATAACAAAGAGAAGAAACATGATGTATCCTGCTGCAGCAACACTCGAGCCATGCGCGAAATGAATGAAACGGTTCGTACCGTAAATCATCGAGAATCCCGATGCAACTAGTGCATAGATACTCCCGATGATAAGAGAATTAAAAAGAAGTTGAACAAAAATCATTTCATCACTCAGTCACGTTAAACGGAACAAACGCACCATCCTTCACGACGACGATGTCGTATGCAGGGTTTGCAAGGTCACCGTTGGAATCAAATGTGATGTGACCTGACACTCCATTGTAGTCAACGTTGTACAGAGCGTCCTTAACTGCTTCAGCATTGGTGCCTTGCTCTTCAATGACCTGCATGAGTATCTTAGCAGTGTCATACCCCTGCTGAGCGTATAAGGGTGGTGTTACCCCATATGCTTCCTTGTAAGCAGAGTCAAATTCAGGCGTGGTCTTGCTGGAGGGATACGTTACAATAAAGTCCTCGGTCGCATCTCCACCAACCTGCATTAGGGTGTCATCCTTCGACCCATCCGCACCAATGAACTGCACGTCAATGCCAAGCTCCCTAGCCTGCTGGAGAACTCTTCCAACATCAGGATAGTATCCGGGAATGTATACGATATCAGGTTTAGCCTGTTGAAGTTTTGTCAGCTGAGTTCTGAAATCATTGCTTGATTTTTCAAATGCTTCGAACGCAACGACGTCGCCACCACTGCTCGTGAACGTGTCCTTGAAAGCATTTGCGAGGCCTGAAGCATATTCATCAGTCGAGTAAAGGACTGCTGCAGTCTTGGCATTGAATGTATCCATTGCCAGATTGGCTGCAACCTTGGCCTGGTATGAATCGCTGGCAACAATCCTGAAAACATAATCGCCTGCATCACTGATTGATGGTGCAGTGCTTCCTGGGCTCACAGTCGGCACGTGTGCTTGCTCAACTACATCAGTGAAACTCAAGGTCTCACCACTACAGGCCCCTCCGATTATGGCAGATACCATATCAATGTTGACTAGTTTGTTCGCCGCATTATTGGCATCCTTCCCATTACACTTTCCATCCTCTGCAATCAGGTCAAATTGCTGACCACCTTTTGCATTCTCCTCACCAACAGCCAACTGGGCTCCGTTCTTAATCCCCAAGCCAATGACAGATACATCGCCTGTGAGAGGAGAAATTAGCCCCAGCTTAATCGGTCCCTGCGCTGTCGTGGGAGTTCCCCCACTTGCATCCGCGTCTGGACCTGTTGTGGTCGTTGTCGTTTCCGTCGTGCACGCCGCCAGAACGAGCATTGATATTATTCCAATAATCAATAGGTATTTCATGTGGATGAACCTCCTTGAATTTTGATGTCGGCGAGTTATTCTTATAAATGTTTTGCCCACATGAAATTGTTAGGCACTACGCGATAACTCTGCGCGTCAAGTTATAGAAGCCCACCTTAAAAGTTCTGTCTTGAGCTGAGCTGCTGAAGTGAAAAGTATAGTTTGTATGCCGAGAGCACGAGCTGCATCAAGATTACGTTCATGATTATCAACATAGACTATTTCGCTCGGAGGCACAGCAAGCATTTCCAGAACTATTTTGTAAGCAAGAATGTCTGGCTTGGCCGCGCCGATGCGTGATGAAACGAAGATGTGTTGAAAATACGAATCGAGCTTAAAGTGTTGAACTCTGTAGTCAGAGGCATCAAGAGCCTCATTGGTGAATGCTGCAGTCGTACCAAATTTCTGCAATGCTCTGACCAGCTTAAGCACTTCTTCGTTTGCTATATCGAACGAGCGTAGGAATTGAACTGCTTCTTCAACTTGATGCGAAGCACCAAGTGATTCGAAAAGGCGAGCGAGAAATTCTCTCTCAGTTAGTTTGCCGCGATTCAGTGAGGGAAGTTTTGAAGTGAAGAACGATTCAGCATTCCGCGAATTCAATTTGAACTGTGTAATCAGCTTCTTTTGCTCGCTAAAACCAAAATGATTTGACAAGCAAACACCACCAAGGTCAAATAGGAATACAGTCACAGCCCTAGGTCCCCCAAGACTTTCTCAGGAGAATCAGACAGGTTCAATGAATATTCCTGCCAAGTGATTCCCAGTTCAGTGTAAATACCTTTGATAAGGGCGTGAACTCGAAACTGATGATTAAGGCTAGTGGTTCTCTTTCCATTATCTACGACTGGAAAGCGTCCCAAAGGAGGAATAACCACCTTCTCGTATACACTCGCGTGAGCCACAATTTTCTCGCGCCATCTGTTGATTTCTTCTTCGTTCTGAAGACGCCACCATATTAACGTGTAGGCAAAATAGTCTATGACACTTTTGTCTGAAAGAAAGTCCTCGTTTGCTTTTTCATCTGCAATCTTTCGCTCGAGCGCGCTCCACCGAATCCTCCTTGCAGATTCATCTGTTAATTGGCGTGGACTCGCGAATCCCTCCTCTTCAAGCACTACATCAACATAATCAGGGACAACTGCATAATCTCTCAGATGCGGAGCAAGAAACTGTATGAGCGTCGTTTTCCCGACAGCCAATCCTCCAGAAACCGCAACCCTCATGTAGGACCAATATCATAGCTAGCATATAATCTTTTTCTTAGGCCGACTAATGTCAAGCTGGTTCACCGACCAAAACGCTTATAAAGGGGTCGCGGTTCCACCTGATACATCGCCACCAAAGGAACCCGCTCCAAGTCAGCGAGCGAGTATTTCTAAGCGAGAAAAAATGAGTGCTTGAAGTAATACTTCATGCATGAGGGAATCACGAATACGAAAATTGACGTTATAGAAAGTTCAGCCGAAGAAATTTACGGAAATCATACCGTAATCGCGAAGTACAGCGTTCCCGTTGATCCTGCGGGAGAGTGCTGCTATTGGGATTCGATTAAGCCATGCAAGTCTTCTCGCAAGAGAGGCGATTTGCTCAGTAACACGTCGTTAACCTGCCCTAAGGTCAGGGATACCCACGGGAAACTGTGGCTAACACCTGATAGGGAGAGAATGCTGGGATGCGCTCTCCTTAAACTCGTGCCTTAGGATGGGACGGCGGCGGATTAGGCTGTTGGCGGTGTAACGGACCACCAAACCATAGATCCGTACGGGCCATGAGAGTGGGAGCCCGGAGAGGGACACTGAGATACTGGTCCCAGCCCTACGGGGTGCAGCAGGCGCGAAACCTTTACAATGCACGCAAGTGTGATAGGGGGATCCCAAGTGCTTACACACTGTGTAGGCTTTTGCCAAGACCAAATATCTTGGCGAATAAGTGGTGGGCAAGACCGGTGCCAGCCGCCGCGGTAACACCGGCGCCACAAGTGGCACTCGCGATTATTGGGCCTAAAGCGTCCGTAGCAGGCTTGTTAAGTCTTCTGTGAAATCGTTGCGCTCAACGTAACGGATGGCGGGAGATACTGGCAAGCTCGAGACCGGGAGGGGTCAGAGGTATTCACGGGGGACCGGTAAAATGGGATAATCCCGTGAGGACCACCGATGGCGAAGGCATCTGACCAGAACGGATCTGACTGTGAGGGACGAAAGCCAGGGGAGCAAACCGGATTAGATACAAGGAATTTCCTGTGAAATTCCTGTACAAGCAAGCGAAGTATTGCTCGTTAACAAACTACGCTAAGCTTGGGAGTACAGGAAGTGTATGGAAGTTCGCTTGCTAAGTACCCGAGTAGTCCTGGCCGTAAACGCTGTGAGCTAGGTGTTGCGCTTACCAATGGTAAGCGCAGTGTCGAAATGAAGATGATAAGCTCACCGCCTGGGAAGTACGGTCGCAAGGCTGAAACTTTAAGGAATTGGCGGGGGAGCACCACAAGGGGTGCGGCGTGCGGTTTAATTTAACTCAACGCAGAGAACCTCACTAGAGGCGACGGCAGGATGAAGGCCAGTCTGAAGGGCTTGCCTGACCGGCCAAGAGGTGCTGCATGGCCGCCGTCAGCTCGTGCTGTAAAGTGTCCTCTTAAGTGAGGCAACGAGCGAGACCTGTACCTACAATTGCTAACGACCTCTGGGATCGAGCACTTTGTGGGGACTGCCTTGGAAACAAGGAGGAAGGTGCAGGCCACGGTAGGTCTGTATGGCCCGAATCCTCTAGGCTACACGCGCGCAACAATGGCAGCGACAATGGGCTGCGACTCCGAAAGGAGAAGCTAATCCTCGAAACGCTGTCTCAGTCCAGATTGAGGGTTGCAACCCACCCTCATGACGCCGGAATCCCTAGTAATCAGGTTTCATCATGGCCTGGTGAATATGTCCCTGCTCCTTGCACACACCGCCCGTCAAACCAACCGAGCAGGGTTTAGGTAAAACCAGTCTTCTTGGACTGGCTGAATCTAAGCTCAGTGAGGTGGGTTAAGTCGTCACAAGGTAGCCGTAGGGGAACCTGCGGCTGGATCACCTCCTTTTCTTTTTCATAAAAAGAAAATTTAATCACCTCCTTTATCGTGATTCCCTCTTTATATTCAAAGGGCCCGTAGCTCAGTTGGTAGAGCGCCCGCTTTGCAAGCGGGAGGCCTCGGGTTCAAAAACGATCAAGTCGTGTGAAAGTCCCGACGGGTCCATTGTTAGTAACGATGGACTCTTTGGAAACCCCTAGAGGTTACGAAAGCCCATTGATACATACTCATAACAGCTCCCGACTTAAGCACTTGGGGGTTGAGGATGAGAATCCCATTCATGAGGATTCGATGATGCCGATCATAGGAAGCAAGACAACAACTAATTTAATTGAACGTACGAGGTGGATAGCTTGGCTCGACAGCCGACGAAGGACGTGACAAGCTGCGATAAGCTCGGGCGAGGCGCACGCAGCCTTTGAACCCGAGATGTCCGAATGTGACTTCACCTTAGACTCAGTAATGAGGGGGAACGCGGGGAACTGAAACGTCTTAGTACCCGCAGGAAAAGAAAGCAATAGCGATGCTGTTAGTAAAGGCGATTGAAAACAGCAAAGGGCAAACTGAACCCTGCCAGAAATGGTAAGGGGATGTGGTGTGCCGGCCGCCGTACGCGGCTCAGTCTTGTAGTCTCAAAGTCCTTGTGAACAGGCGCCGTAGAGGGTGTGAGCCCCGTAGAGACTGGAAGAGTGCCGTGGCGTGTCCGCGAGTAGCGTGCATCGGATATTGCGCGTGAACATGGGAGACAACAACTCCTAACCCTAAATACTCGTCGAGTCCGATAGCGTATAGTACCGTGAGGGAACGCTGAAAAGCACCCCTGACAGGGTGTGAAAAGATCTTGAAACTTCGTACGTATAGAGGGTCGCGCAGAAATGTGCGACGTGCGTTTAGAATAATGCGCCAGGGAGTTTGTCTACGTAGCAAGGATAACCCGAAAAGGGGCATCCACAGGGAAACCAAAATCCCCGCAGTTTACGAGGGGGGCGGTATGAAAGTGCCGTGAGTTACGTGGGCCAGACCCGAAGCCGCTCGATCTAGCCATGGGCAAGGTGAAGCCCCTGTAAAAGGGGGTGGAGGCCTGCAGAGGTGCTACGTACAAGTGTTCTTCTGACCTGTGGCTCGGGGTAAAAAGCCAATCGAGAGCGGTGATAGCTGGTTCCAGCCGAAGTTGGCCGTAGTCAAGCCGTGAGCGAGATGGCCGTATTGGTAGAGAGACGGATTATGGGCTTAGGGCCTTAACGGGCTCGGCTCGCAGTCCAACTCCGAATGGTATGGCATCGTAGACCTTACGAGACGGGGCGCCGGGGTAAGCTTGGTGTCCGAGAGGGGAACAACCCAGACTGTAGTTAAGGTCCCAAAATATTGTCTAAGTGTGAAAGGGTGAAGATTGTTCACAATCCTAGACAGCGAGGAGGTTGGCTTAGAAGCAGCCACCCTATAATAAGTGCGTAACAGCTTACTCGTCAAGATTGTGAGCGTCTAAAATGGACGGGGCTAAGGCAATTACCGATACTATGGACCACCGTAAGGTGTGTGGTAGGCTGGCGTTCCGGTCGAGCAGAACGCGCTTCGTGAGGAGTGCGGGATCGTCCGGAAATGAGAATCCTGGTAAGAGTAGGATCTGAGTGCAGTGAGAATCTGCACCACCGAAAGGGCAAGGGTTCCTTGGCAATGCAGATCAGCCAAGGGTAAGTTGGTCCTAACCGAGCTCCTAATTGGAGCAATCGGGAAAGGGAAGCCGGTTAATATTCCGGCACTCTCCGCGTATGTGCGGTGACGCAAGTTCGATGTCCGACGCTTGCGGCTACGTCCTCCGGTCATGTCTGGCCGGTCAAGCATCCCAGGTGAGGGGAGTACCGTCATGGTGAGAACCTCAGCAAGGAGTTAAGAGCCTACCTTAAGGTAGGTTGGGCGGATGCCATGAGCCCTTGAAAAGGGAATCGAAAAAGATCGCAGAGAGCCATACCCAGAACCGGCACAGGTGCCCCTAGGTGAGAAGCCTCAGGTGCATAGGGAATAATCCTGGTAAGGGAATTCGGCAAATTAGCCCCGTACCTTCGGTGTAAGGGGTCCCTGCTTTGGTCCATGTATGTGGGCGATTGCAGGGCGCAGTGACTAAGGTGTTCCGACTGTTTAACAAAAACTTAACCAACTGCGAGCCCGCAAGGGTGTGTATAGTTGGTGACGTCTGCCCAGTGTCAGTACCTAAAACGCCTTTTCAAGGGCGCTAAGGGCTGGTAAACGGCGGGAGTAACTATAACTCTCTTAAGGTGGAATCGCTGCCTTAAGTCCCAAAGTTAAACAGATACGCGAAAAGAAAAGTGGGATAACAATCTGGCTATATGCTGGAACGTCTTGATGAAGCAACGTAGGATACTGTTCTCGTGAGAAGACAGCGAACCCTGAAAATCGTTGTGAAAAGATAATCAGCAGGAAAGACTTCTCAAGGAGAAGAATCCTCAGAGGCCATATGCCAGAGACGTGAAAACGTCAAGATATGGTCCGATCCGTTAGGCGACTAACGGAGGTCATCGATAAGGATGACCCGCCATCATACGATGGTCAGTAACCAAAAAAATAGTTGGTGAAAGTAACAGACTCGAGCGAAATGCCTTGCCGTTTGATTGACGGCCTGCATGAATGGCGTAACGAGATCACCACTGTCCCTACCGGGAACCCTCCGAATATTCCATTCTGGTGCAGAGGCCAGAGACTTCCAGTGGGAAGCGAAGACCCCGTGAAACTTTACTGTAGCCTGTTGTTGTGTCGTGGATTGCGTCGTATAGCGTATGTGGGAGCCTTCGAAGCATCGTCGCAAGGTGATGCTGAGGCATCGATGTAACACCACACTCCGTGATTTACGACACTCACTTGAAAGAGGACAGCGGCAGGTGGACAGTTTGGCTGGGGTGGCACACCGTTGAAAAGGTATCAATGGTGCCCAATGGTCGGCTCAACCGGGTCAGAAATCCGGTGTAGAGTGCAAGGGCAAAAGCCGGCCTAACTGGTAGACAGCAAAAGAGGCTACCAGTAACGAAAGTTTGGCCTAGCGAACTATCCGTTCTCCTTGATTGGGGGCGGGTACTGACTGAAAAGTTACTCCGGGGATAACAGAGTTGTCGCGCCCGAGAGCTCAAATCGACGGCGCGGCTTGCTACATCGTTGTCGGCTCTTCCTATCCTGGCTGTGCACAAGCAGCCAAGGGTGAGGGTGTTCACCTATTAAAAGGGATGTGAGCTGGGTTCAGAACGCTGTGAGGCAGTTTGTTTGATATCTACTGGAAGTGTATAAGTGTCTGAAGGGAAGGACCATTTAGTACGAGAGGAACGATGGCTCGAAGCCACTGGTGTACCGGTCATCCGACAGGGTGGCGCCGGGCAGCTACGCTTTAAGGGATAAGTGCTGAAAGCATCTAAGCACGAAGCCCACCTTGAAAAGAGACACAGAGCTCCCATAGAAGATGGGTTCGATGGAACTGGGATGTAAGCATCAAGGCAACGAGATGTTAAGTCCGCAGTCCCCAACCGCTCGATTTTAGTTTTATCTTGCTTCCTATGATCGGTATCATCTTTTCCTCATTTTTTTATTATTTTTCTCAATTCAGATAATGAATTGTTCATGCATAGATGCTTACAAACAACATGTTAACGGAATTATGAAACTAACTACCCGTTCAGAGAATACGTTAATGGGCAAGATACTTGTTCAGTGCTTTCTCAAACCGTTTCTCGTACCCATGAAGTTCAACATACGAAAGAAGTGGATAGTAAAGAACACTTGCGTGCAATGCATACCTCTTCCTTCTCCACTCTTCCAGTCCATCAAGCGTTTCAAGATTATGCAATAAGTCCATCAGTTTGAGAATAAGTATACGTCTATCTTCCCTTGCCAGTCTTACGATTCTAGCATGTCCTTCGGTGTCCTGCAATGCATGTGGGAGTGTGGGGTTCTTGGACATCGCACCTACAAACCGCGCAACAACCATTCCAAACTCCGACTCTATTTCAGAAATGGGAAAATCACAATCCTCGATTACATCATGCAATAGCGCAGCGCAAACCAACTCTGTATCCGGTAGAATTTTAGAACATAATTCCGCCACCGCAACTGGATGCTCGATAAATGGCTCGCCCGAATCCCTTTTTTGACCCTTATGAAGACTTTCCGCCAGTTTATATGCCCTGTCAATTTTTGGCAGGTTTAGGCCTTCGGCGGACCTGAATTGCATCATACCTTGGAGTTTGCCCGGATATATTTAATCATTTACTATATATCCCATACGAGTTGCAAAATCATTTAAAAGCAGGCCGTGGTTCTTCCGAAAATGATAACGCTTGGGATAGAAAGTACTGCACACACATTTGGTGTGGCAATAATAAAAAATTACTCTATTCTAAGCAATGAAAAGCATAGTTACGTTACTGAAGAAGGCGGTATGATTCCTGGAAAGGTTGCGGAGCATCATATTGAAGTATGTCAGGAAATAGCTGAAAAAGCACTTGAGAAAGCAAAAGTGTCGCTTAAGGAAGTTGGATTGATTAGTTTTAGTAATGCTCCAGGGCTTGGACACTCCCTTAAAATTGGAGCAAGTTTTGCGAGAAGCCTTGCGTTAAGACTTAAGGTTCCTATTATTGGAGTGAATCACTGTATTGCGCATCTGGAAATAGGAAGGCTGTTGTGCAATGCCAAAGACCCTATCCTTCTTTATGCTTCGGGTGCAAATACGCAGGTCATAGGATATGAAGCTAGAAAGTACAGAATATTTGGAGAAACTCTGGATATGGGCGTTGGTAATTTCATTGATAGTTTTGGAAGAGAACTGGGCCTTGGTTTTCCTGCGGGACCTGCAGTGGAGAAACTAGCCAAGGAAGGAAATGAATTGATTGATTTACCTTATACAGTTAAAGGAATGGATGTGAGTTTTGGCGGAATGTTTTCTTTGCTTCGAAGAATGATAAAAGAAGGAAAATATTCCAAGGAAGACTTATGCTTTTCAGTACAAGAGACCGTGTTTGCTATGCTCGTTGAAGTTTCTGAAAGAGCTTTGGCTCATACTCGCAAAAAAGAACTTATTCTTGGCGGGGGAGTTGCCTGCAACAAACGATTACAGGAAATGTGTAGTTTGATGTGCGAAGCCAGAGGTGCGAAGAGCTTCTGCCCTGAAAACCAGTATTTGGTTGACAATGCGGCGATGATAGCGTGGCTTGGTTATTTGGAGTACACTAAGGGAAATGTAAGACAGAAATGGGAAGAAACTGCAATAAAACCTTACGAGAGAACCGATGAAGTTGTTGTTAGCTGGCGATGATTATTGTTATTGAACAATTTTCTATTTTTAGTTCCCACATTGTTTTAGGGTCTTTTTTGTAGTGTTTGGCAAGAAAATATCTGATTATGTTTCCATGACATATTATGCACAATCTTGAGCCTGCAAATGAGTTAATATCGGTCCACACTTTTTCAGCCCGCTGAATATCCTCATTCTTCCGTTTTGGTCTAGCCCCTTTGAAAGGGCCTCCGACAATCACTCTGTAGATTTCTCTTAGCTCGGGCTTAACAATTGCCTTGATATTTCTTCCTCTTACAATAATCTCGGCAGTATCCCTTGCTCTTGCCAAGTCGCTAGACCATATTTGGTCAAAATGAACTTCGTTCAGCTTTATTGCGAGTGCCTCTGCTTGTCTTATTCCAGTATCGGTAAGCTTGGAGTCATCACTCTCAGTGCATGCATCAGCCTTCAGCTCGAGATTACCGTAAGATTCGCCATGTCTTATCAAATAAATTTCCTTAGTTGCCATTGGCCTTCCTAATCTTCTCGAGAATGTGTTTCTTTCCAGTCCAGTCAAGTGCTTCTGCGAGAACTTCACTTAGCTTCGTTACTGGAATGATCGTTATCTTCTTGATTCTGTCTTTGTCAATTACTATGTCCTGCATGTTGCTCCTTGGAACAATGACTTTCTTAACACCCGCATCGATTGCAGCTTCAACTTTTGAACTTACGCCGCCAACGGGCAGCACGTCACCACGAACGCTCAACGAACCAGTCATTGCATACTCCTGCTTTACAGGAATATTTTGAATTGCACTAATGACCGCTGTTGCAACAGCAATACTTGCAGAATCTCCTTCAACACCTTCGTATGTCTGCAAGAACTGAACAAATATATCCCTCTTGC
This sequence comes from Candidatus Woesearchaeota archaeon, assembly GCA_043818175.1. Classification (GTDB taxonomy): domain Archaea; phylum Nanobdellota; class Nanobdellia; order Woesearchaeales; family JBDRGA01; genus JBDRGA01. The sequence continues at coordinate 96,009 of JBDRGA010000052.1, forward strand.
CTTGAATATCAACACCAAAGTACTTTCTCACTATTGCAGAAACATTAGTAACGGCTTCCTTGGCAATCTCACCAAGCTTTCCAGTAGCTATGAAACGAGTATCTCTACCGCCAAGCGTAACTTCTGCCTCTATTGGCAAAATTATTCCTGAATAAGAACCGCCACCACCAATAACTGCGAGACCATTGACTCTACCAACGCGCCTTCCTTGAGTTATGATGACTTCATAATCCTTCTTCCTCTCGATGTACTGGTCTGCAATCTGTTGCTCAAGGTTTCTAGCAAGTCTTCTAGCTGCGACTATGTGTTTGGGCTCTACAACCTTCGATTTTGCTTCCAATGCAAGGTCTCCTGCAGCACGAACCATACCACCCAAGTCCCTTAATCGTAAAGTAAGATGGCCTTTCCTGTTTGCTCTCCTTCTTGCTTCCTCAACAATCAGTTCAGCTGCGGCCATTGAGAAATGGGGAATCTTTCCATCCTTGCGCACTTCCTGTGCAATGAAAGTAGCGATCTTCATCCTGTTTTCAGGAGTGTCTTCCATCGTTTCCTTCATGTACACTTCATAACCATAACCGCGGATTCTGCTTCTAAGGGCAGGGTGCAGATCCTTCACAGTTTCGAAATTGCCTGCTGCTATTAGGACGAACTTGCATGGAACTGGCTCTGTGCGTACCATGGCACCAGCGCTCCTTTCGCTTTGTCCAGTAATCGCGAACTTCCCCTCTTGTAACGCACTCAACAGTTCCTGCTGTGTTGCAGGGGCAAGTGTTGCAATTTCGTCAACAAAAAGCACACCCATGTGCGCCTTGTGAATCATGCCTGCAATTACTCTTTCATGTGCAGGCGTTCCAAGCCCTCCTGACTGGAATGGGTCGTGCAGCACGTCTCCAAGTAAAGCACCAGCGTGAGCACCGGTAGCATCGAAGAATGGAACCTGTTTCCGTCCATAATTGTCAACAACCACCTTTGGAGCGCTTTGTCTACCACCCATTCTTCTGCCCATGTTCATGAATATTATCAAGCTGGACACAAACAGCATTCCTCCAATGAAGAACGCAGCAAATATTATGTTAGCAGCAGTTACACTGCCCTCTGTATTAATGTAATAATCCCGAATCCACCATGGCGCAAGAATCGCTATTATTGCGAGAATGAAAATTATTAGATTCTGTCCTTTGAACATTCCTGAGCCCTGCACTCTTGCCTTGCTTACTATCTCCCTTCCCTCACCTGCTTTTACGGTTCTGATTAGAGGCTGATTTTCATCATTTGGATTCTGGAACGCCATAACATCAACAAGCTGTTCCTTGGGAAGAAGTTCGGCCATTGCGATGCCGAGCATACTCTTTCCAGTGCCCGGCTCTCCAATCAAGAAAACATGTCGTCTCTGCTCCGATGCTTTCCTGATTACGTTAACCGCGTCTTCTTGACCTATAACCTGTTCGATAAGGCGTTTGCTGACCTGCAAGTCCTTAGTACTCTTGAACTTAAAATCCCCCATGCACGAGTGACCTTGTTGTGCTATTAAATAGTTTATGTTTTTGAACAACCTTTATAAGGCAAGAGCAGACCCTACGACTATGCTCGTTGAGAGGATGGACAAGAAAGGCGCGGGACTCGCAAACATAGGAAAAAGGCATCTTGCAGTGCAGGGCGCACATCCTGGCGATGAAGTAGAAGGTACGGTAACGAAAACGAGAAGAGGTCCAATTCTAACAAGTATAACATGGACAAAGCGCGCAGAACGAGTAGAACCTTTTTGCCCTCATTTTGGTGAGTGTGGTGGTTGTGTGTTTCAGGACATGCCATATGAGAAGCAACTAATAGAAAAACGACAACTAGTACAAGATAACTTTCCAGGAATCTCAGTTCATGAAGTAATCCCCTCACCCACACAGCATTATCGGAACAGGATGGACTTCGCATTCTTCCCTGGAGGAATAGGAATGCATAAACGAGGAGCATGGCATTCATATGTTGATTTGAATGAATGTGAAATATTCTCTACGAAAGCCAAGATAATACTCCAGATAATAAAGAAGTGGCAGGAATCCAATTCTCTCTCAAGTTACGACGTCAAAACACAAAAAGGACTATTGAGATATGCCGTTGTAAGGGAATCAAAGGCAAACAACACAGTCTTGCTAACAATTACTACAACAGAAACCATCGATGACAAACTACTTCTAGAGTTATGGGAAAAGATAAAGAACAATGTAACTAGCCTTTACACGAGTATTCAGGACAAACAGGCAGATTTGAGCATTGGAGAGCTAAGACATGTAATTGGAGAAACACACATAAAAGAAGAACTGCTTGGTGAGGAGTTCTCAATAGGACCTGGGTCTTTCTTTCAGACAAACACAGTACAGGCTGAGAAGCTTTTCAATAGGTTAAGAGAAATAGTTGATGAAATAAAGCCTGAAATCGTGTGGGATTTATACGCAGGAGTTGGAACAATAGCAAGACTCATCAACGCAAAGAGCATTCATTGCGTCGAAGAAGACAAGGAAGCTGTCAGAATCGGAAAAGAAACATGTCCTGAAAATGTAACGTTCTACGAAGGAAGTGTCGAGAATGAGCTCATAGTGCTTCCTGACCCTGGGCTCATTATCGTCGACCCGCCGAGAAGCGGAATGCATCCCAAAGTGCGTGCATTTTTGAAGAAGGTTAAAGCGCCGATTCTCTACGTTTCCTGCAACCCTACCACTCTCGCATCTGACTGCAATGACCTGGACAGGAAGATCGAAAGAATTGAACTATTTGACCTGTTCCCACATACGATGCACGTGGAGTGCATTGCTGTGCTTGGAATGCCAACCGTAACCCCACAGAAGTAACACAACCTTTTAATATGGTACGAAGCACTCATCTTCCGGGGTGACTGCAATCAAGCAATCTAAAGAAGTGCCGACGACGTTGGATTCCTCTCAGCTTAGGGCTGATATGAAGCAGGCATTAGCGCTTATTAGAGAGGAACTAGACGAACACCTCGACACCATTAACGAGAACACGGTTGAAATTGAGCAGAATTACAATTACTTGAGTAAAATTGAAACTAAACTTGACAAACTAACTGAACGCGTTGATGATTTGTTGATGCGCCTTGCACCAGAGCAGGAAGTTGCACAGGATATTGCCCTAACAACAAGAGAACAGGAAGTCTTCCTTGTTTTGTACACGAGTCCCTCAAGAATCAGTCCAACTCAGATTGCGCGAAGGCTTGGTCTCACTGAAGAAATGGTTCACAATTATTTGTTCAATCTCATGGCTAAGAAAATACCAGTGCACAAGGTTTTTGACGACGGACAAATGCTTTTTGAGCTAGAGACTTCGTTCAAAGATTTGCAGGCCAGAAAGAATCTTTTGAAAATTAATGAATCAGTTTCGCGTGAATTATTGAATGAACGTATGTTATAATCATTCATAAAGTATTTATATTTGCTCAAAGTTTATAGTATAAGTAGAGTATATATTGCGCGGTTGAAAATTAGCGAATTACAGAATTTCCAATACATATAATATCCGATATATTGTATAAGCAAGCAAACAAAAACGTGCATAACAAGGAATAAAATTAAATACTACAAAAACAATGAGTTTAAAGGGAGACCAAAATGGCAACAAGACAACCGTTAATCGAGGTGAAGGGATTCTTATCATTGCTCATCCTGCATGAGCTGGATAGAAAAGACATGGCAGGCGACTCCTTAGCTGAGAAGATAGGCAAGAGGAAGGGCGGCGCACCTTTGACCCCCGGAACAATATACCCGACGTTGAAAAGGCTCAGAAAACTAGGATTAGTCAGGTTCAAGCGTTTTGGAAGGAAGAAGGTATATACGTTAACACCCAAAGGCGAAGATGAACTCAAGATTATGTACAAAATCATCGATGTTATGCTAAAGGGAGTTAGGCCCAAACCTAGAAGAAAAAAGCAATCTAAACGTTCCTAGCTTTGCTGCTAATTATAAATGTGTATTATTTGCATAATACAGAAGAACTAAAAAAGAAAAACAAAAAAATTAAACAGCTTTGAATCTCATCCTTTCAATTATTATTCCTCGCTCTCGCTTGCCAGGAATGCCCACCATGGTTTCTTGACCTGAATTATCTCACCATTCTCTGCGTCTACCTGCGCTTGCACTTGCATCGTTGTCTTGAACAGTCCAAATACTTTGGCTTGCTTCTGCGCTTGGACATCATATGCTACGCGTACTTGCTCTCCCTGCCCTACTTCTTTCAGCTCAATCTGGCAGCCATTCTCTTCTGAACACACATTTAGCCTCAATCTTGCTAATGCAGTTTCGGAGGCTGCGTCAGGCATGACCTTAACTTCAGTGTTAACGCCATTGCTTAGCTTGACTTTCAACATCGTCCTGTTCTGACCTTGTTCTTGAAAAAGATCCATGAACGTGTGTGCAGAGACGTTACCAACCTGCATTTGTAGTCTGTTGTTGCTCTGCTCCCGGACATGCAGTTGTTTTCCTTCTTCAAACGTATAGTTGCCTGTTTGTATTTTGTTCTCTGTCCTGATTTGGTTCTGGAGCTGGGCTTCTTCCCCTTGATTCTCTTGCTGGGTTCCTGTGTTTTCCTGCATTCCCTGTCCCGATTCATTCGTCTCGGCTTGCATTCCTTGTCCAGGGTCTTCTGTGCCTGAATCTCCAGTTCCATTTCCCTGATCGTCCGAGCCTTGCGTATCAGGTGTTCCTTGGCCTACTGCAAGAACCAGAGAAGTCATCAGTATTAATGTCAATGTTAGAATTCCTATTAGCTTCATCATATAGCACCTCGGATGTTTCCCGGACTCTGGTATTTTTAAGACTTTCTTATAAATACGATGAACTTCACAAAAATACCCTTGACTTAGAACATAAATAAAGCCCTTCCGTAAGCTATTTAAGCAAGAGAGTTCGCACAATATACATTGAGCGAATGTTATCTGACCTTAAAGCGGAGATGCAGTTGCGTGGTTTCAGCCAACATACTGTGCGCAATTACCTGTACTATAACGAGAATCTGCTTGTTTGGTCTGGAAAGGCCGGGTCCGAGATTGAAAAACAGGATTTGAAGGGCTTTTTGGGAAACATGATCTCAAACGGAAGTTCTCCAAGAACAGTGGGCTTGGCAAGGTCAGCTGTGCTTTTCTATCACCGCGATATTTTGGGAAAGCCAATAGGCCAGATGCCAACACCCAAGATTGCAAGGTCCTTGCCTACAGTTTTGACGCAGGAAGAAACGGGAAGATTGCTTGAAGCTGCGAAGAACCAGAAAAGCAAGCTATTGCTTGAATTGCTTTACGCATCCGGAATTAGAGTTTCGGAGCTTGTTAATCTAAAGGCAGATGATATCGACCTAAACCAGGGCGTGATTAAAGTAAGGTCAGGCAAAGGGCAGAAAGACAGAATAACCATATTGTCCAAAGGACTGGTTACCAAAGTAAGGGACCATGTTGCTAAGAACCAAAGCAAGTATCTTTTTGGTGAAAAACCTATGAGTTCAAGAAATGTTCAGGAAATAATCAAAAGAGCAGCTGCATCAGCAGGAATAAGAAAGAAGGTTACGCCTCACACATTAAGACATAGCTTTGCAACACATTTATTGGAATCTGGTACGGACGTGCGCATAATTCAAGAGTTATTGGGGCACGCCAATTTGTCAACAACACAGATTTATACGCACGTGAGCACTGAAAGCATCAGAAAAGTAATTTCACCCTTTGATAACATCAAGTAAATGCGTGTTTTTAATAGTTTAATGAATGCTTATAAGTTTTAGAATGTCATTAATGGTATGAAAAACCTGTTACGGCATTTATTGAATATTCCACATATATAATTTTCAATCATTGAAAATACCACATACATAATATTCTATATATTGATTAATCTTAGTATTAATAAGCACACATAATAGTATGCGCAATACCACAAAATTTTGAATCCTTCAAATTTCAACGAAACAAAAGAACAAAACAATAAAAACTTCATTTAAGAATCAACAAAAAATCAATTTAATGCCAATACGACGAGCACCCACAGAAAACTTTATAAAACGTCCTCTCCAATTTAGACAAAACATACAGGGTGTCAGGCTTGTCAAGAATCGCACTGAAACAAATTCCTCTATTAGTCCTGGCATGGCTGGCCGCCCTGCCATTCGTTTCTGCACGCGTCCAGACAGGATTCGACCCTCTGGATAACGTCGTCAGAACCATTGCCAGATTCTTTGATATTCCATCGTTAAGGAACAACGAGTACGTTCAGGTTGGCTTCCTAAAGCTGATGTTCTGGATAGTTCTGTTTACGTTCGTGCATTACACTTTCAAGAAGGTGTTTACCAGCCTGAAGTACGACAACCCAAACCGTCTTTCTGGAATAATCAGCTTCGCGTTCGTTACTACTGCAATCGTCTTCATGCCAAGGAAATGGCTCCTGGCACAAGGCGGTGTTGTCGTCGTTGTGCTCAGCTCACTCATATTCCTGGGTATCGTCATGGGAATACTCTACCTAGCATTCTTCCAGATGAACAAGAACTGGCTCATGCACGTCTTCGGAATCTTACTTATTGTTTTGCTATACTACATCGTCGGATTCTGGGGCTCAGCAACTGACACACTAAGCGATGTACTCCCTGCGTTAATGCTCATACCAACGACATTCCTCGTACCTGAACTAAAAAAGAAACACTAACAACATGGCCTTCCTAGAATTCTTCACGCAGACGCTGCTTACATACATCGTAAGCTACACGTACAGCGTCATTAGCATCTTGCTCGTTGTGAAGATAATACAAGCCATAATGGGCGCGTTTGGTGTGGGTAATGGCACTGGGTTCCCAGGTGGAAAAGGAAACAAAGACGGTAAGAATGGCAAGAATGGAGGAGATGGTGGTGATGGTAATGGAAGGGGAGGTGGCGACGGTGGCAAGAAAACATCGGATGACGATGAAGATCACGCGGCGGCTCTTGATTTCTCCGCATTGGGGGGACTGAGAGTACTCGTTACAGATATAGACAAGAATCCTCAACCAGGAGTTGACCTAAGAATTCGGGCACTCACATTCACCAAAGAAACACCACACGCAGTCAAGAGAAGATTCAAAGGAATGTTGTGGTGGGGCGGCCTACGTGGCAGAACAGGAAGAATGGGCGAATGGCCCGACACAGGAAAAGGAGATTCTGCACATCACCAACTCCCTTCAGGTTCGTATCACATCACGGCTAGCAATCACACAGCGAGAGGAGACTTGTTGCTTCCATCAATTACTCAACCAGGCAGATACAATGCTGAGCAGGACGTAACAATAGTTGCTGGAAAGGACCAGGACATTCGAATTATACTCAAGAAGGAATCAAGCAAAGCCAAAAACTTCAGACCAAAGATAAGGGACGTGAAGTACGTCGCACAGGAAGGACATGAACCAGTAGTTGAGATGACTGGGGTGATCAAGTAATGGTGCTTGTACCCCCTCCCAAGTTTACGTATCTCAATGTTCGAGTAGCCCGGACAATTCTTCACTACGTCAACAAAGAACGAACAGAAGCCCTGCCAACGAATGCTTACCTAAAGCAATTCATCGATGAGCGGCTAATAAAGTACATGCGCGGACAACTCAGCAAGGAGCTACGTGCGCTTTTGAAGAACACGGATCAGACAGTGGCAAAAATTACTTACGATGAATTGTCCTCATTGATGCAATCCAGAATTCGCGACGGATGGGAGAACTACAAGAAGGAAACGATCACGCAACACAACAAGGCCAACGCAGGCGATATGATTGACGAGAAGGCCTTCACCGCTTCGTACTTGAATGCTCTTCTAAGTGATTATACAAGCAAAGCAATGATTTCAGTAAGGGAGCGCAAAGCGCTCTACACAAAAGAGATTATCGAGAAATTGGAGCATGAAGTAAATGTTGAGGAAATTGAACGAAGAAAAGTAGCTGAGACAACAGGAAAGAGTGCAAGTCTGTCGCCAAACAGTGGCGAGAAAGAAGAAACAAATCGAGCACTAAGACTCTTCCTTATTGCAACGGCAAGAGCACAAAAACCAAATGCGCCGCCGTCAGCTCAAGAGATGCTTCTACTCCTCAAGGATTTGGGAGACGAAGAAAGGAACAGCATTGAACTAGGCAAAAAGGGGACATTAAGACAACTGCTCAAGAAGGCAATTCGGAGTATGTATGCACCGCTTGCGAACGCAGAAGAAAAATCTCGTGCCCTAGCAACCAAGTGCCAAGACTCAAACATAAGAAAACAAGT
>JBDRGA010000053.1:0-16243 GCA_043818175.1 Candidatus Woesearchaeota archaeon
GGAAATCAATGGAACAAGAATTAGTGAAGTGCTGCCCCTGCAAGAAGATTTGTGTTGATTACATCGCTCTTGTTGCCTCCTGCCTTGAAGAAATACCCTTCATGCTCCTGATCCAACAAATAATCAGATGCCTTCAACGCAGAATGATAATACTTATCTTGATTCAATGTTCTGTACGCTTTTACAAGTGCAATAATACAGAAACTGGTCGGAACAGCACCATAATACCCCACAGCAGGGTCTTCTTTTGCATAACTATATTCCTGCCAGTATCCTTCAAATGTTTGTTTTGAAAGTATGATGTCTGCATGCTTTCTCACAAGCGCGTTGTCCTTTGAGGCCAGAACAATACCTGCAGATATCTCTATACGTTCCTTACCACGAAGTGTATCAATATTCCCGCAAGAATCAAGTTTCTTCAGTTGAATCATTTCGACCTCATTACTGATTTTAGCATGCCCAACAGACTGCGCATTTCCGAAATGGACATTACTTTAAGCAAGTATAAGAGCACGATATATATACATAACGATGCCACGAGCCCAAATGCAGCATTCAAGTAACCCGGTCCCAGAAATAATCTTAAAATGTAGGATATAGCAGCATAGCCTGCGGCTGCTGAAAAAATAGGAAGTCCTCTCAAAAGCACACGCCAATTACTTGCTTGAGTAAGAAGTTTTCTACTATAATATTCAGACAAAAGGAACATCAAAGCAAAGCCCACAACAGTAGTTATTACTGCCCCTACCATAGAGAACAAAGGTATCATTATGATGTTTGCCAATACATTAAACACTGCAACCAATACTAGTATTTTTGCTGCGTATTGTGGTTTCTCAAATATGTATAGAATCTGATTGTTGATTGAAGCCGATGCAAAGAACACTATTCCCAAAGAATACAGCATGAGCCCTTTGTAAGCAACAACATATTCTGAGCCAAATAGAATGCGTAGTATCTCCGGAGCATAGACTATTACAATAACTGATAAGCCCCACACCAGTATAAATATGTATTTCCTGAGCCACGAGACCAATTCATTGAGTGCGCTGTTCTTTTCTCTGGCGAGAAGATCTTTTCCAGTTGTAAGAAGCACGAAAGAAAGTGATCCTGAGAAGAAGAGCATGAGGTTTGCGACAGGCAGCACCGCATTATAGTATGCCACATCACTCAAACCTTTAATGTACGTAAGCATCATAATATCAACCTGTGCCAGTATCAGACCAGCCATGGAATGGAAGAACGCACTCTTGGAGAAACTAATAATCTTTTTTTTGTCTGATGCAGGAAGACTGCTTTTAACACGAAAATATGGCACTGTTTTGATTAATACAAAAAATATTACCCCCACAGTGAGAAAGGAAGCGAGCGCATAGCTGAGACCTGGAACATACACATTCTTGTAGAACATGAATAGAACGCTGGCAATTACAAGTATGATTGCATTGTTCAGAAAATCAAAGAATGAGAAAAGAAGGTTCTTATTGTAGCCACGAAGAATTGACCTGAAAGAGCTGTAGAACGCGACCATCAAGAAATTGAAAGATAAAATATATATCAACGGTAAGGCCATTGGTGTTTTGAAGAATTGTTCGGCTAGAACATTTCTGAAAAGAAGCAAAATTGTGATAATAATCAAAGAAAGAACAATCTTTGCACCAATCAAAATATTAATGAGTTTCTTTAACCTAGTGAACTGCTTCTTTGCTAGGTACTTCGTGACGTAGACCACCATCGCAGAGTCCATTCCAAGAACCTGAATTGCAGTTAGGAACGTCATCAAAGATAACACAGCATAGAAAAGACCGAATTCCTGAACAGATAATTGTCTAGCAAATACAAATCTGGTCAGATAAGCAACAACCTGTGAAAGAAAACCAAAAACCAGTATAGCCACAGTCCCTCTCAAGAACGTCTTGTAATGATCTTCCATGCTCATACGTACGATCGAATGTGGGCCTTTAGGTCTACCAGTATGCGACCAGTAAGCTCAAGCACCTGCTTCTGCTGCGCTTCAGCTTCGACAATAACGAATTCGAATTCTTCTTTGGGAAGCGTTCCTGCAACAATCACGTCGCTAGAAGCAATTAATTCTTTCAGGGTCTGACACACGGTAGGCTTTGTAGCTGCAAAGAATCCATCAATAAACGACTTGTTTACTCCTATCAGATCTTTGCTTTGAAGATTCTTATCATAAACAAATTTGTTGACATCTTTCTTGCCAAATTCTGATATTAACTCCAAATAAGGACTCTCTCTGAAGTCGTCAGTGGCCTCCTTAAAAACCAAACCTGCGAATCCAATGTTTTTGACATTCATAGACCTGATGATGTTCGCTGCTGAAGATATGTGAATGTCGTTGCTGGGCAATATTCCCTTTAGTATTGGTAGGTCTATTCCTTCTTTATCTGCAATGTTATTCATTGCCCTAACATCTTTGGGAAGACAGCTACCACCAAAAGCAAAGCCAGGTCGCATATAATAAGTTGACACGTTCAGGCGGTCATCTGTAACAAATATCTTCATGATTTCCTTACCATCAACGCCGAAATGATTTGCTACTCTTCCAACTTCATTTGCGAAGCCAATCTTCAGGGCGTGCCACCAATTGTTGAGGTATTTGAAGAGTTCTGCGCTTTCCCTGTTCAAGATGTGAACGTTTTTAAGACCTAGTTCGTTGTAGAATGTTGCCAAAACGAGACCTTCTTTCTCGTCCATTGCTCCAATGATGTTGAATTTTCCTTCAAAGAAGTCCTCAATGCTGCTTCCTTCTCTCAAGAACTCAGGGTTTGAAACCAAACCAAAGTCCCTCCCCCATTTCTTGCCACTGGCTTTTTCTGCCAGTTCAATTAAAGTCTGAATCGTACCAGGGGGCACAGTGCTCCTAATAACAATTAGATGATAATCTGATTTTTCTTTTAGGGCTGAGCCAATATCAGCAATAACACGCTGCATGGCATTGAGATTGACACCACCACCTTGTTTGCTTGGCGTACCAACACAAACAAAAGTGATATTTGTTTGCTGCACAATGGCCAGCAAATCTGAGCCTGGATGAATTAACTTTTGACCGACAAACTTCTCTGCTAGTTCATCAAAGTCGCCTTCCTTTATCGGACTTCTCCCATTGGAAATGAGAGCAATCTTCTCCTTGTTGCTGTCAACAACAAACACATTGAAACCCTTAGAAGCAATGGCGAGGCTCAACGCCATTCCAACATATCCCGCACCCACAATAGAAACTGACTGTTCTGCCATTCTGTGCAGAAGCTACAGACGATATTTAAATGTTATGCAGATTAATCGTCGCGAAAGTAGTTCAGAGGATTCAGGCCTTCCGCATTTCCAAGCGATTCAACAGGCCAATTTTCTACTACGAATCGTAACTTTGGAGATACTATATCTTCTGAACTCACAGGTCGTTTAAGGAAGGCTTCAATCTTGGTCTTAGTGTGAGTAAGCGCACCAGTTAATGTGCCACTGTATGTTTGCGTTCCCCGAGAATAAATTGTAGTTTCTCCAGTCTTATAGTTCACCACAAAAATATTCCGGTTCACAGGCGTTACCGTTCCACCATTCATAAACGTCTCAGTATCATACGGGATAAACTTTCCAGGAATTGCTATCTTAACTATTCCAAGAACTTCGACACTTGAAAGTTCAGGAAGTATGACATATGATGCTTCAAAATCTTCAAGGACATTTCCATCCTCACGCACCACTATTCTATTCTTCTTAGGCCAGTACACTTCCACTTGTGCTTTTGAAGTTTTGCTGGTGTTAAGGCCTGCTTTTTCTGCCTCACCAAGTATCACATCTCCAATAGCAGGATATTCATCAAGCTCAGGAACCACGAGTGAATTGCCATCGAAGGACACTATCTCCTCAAGACCCTCACGAATAACCAAATCGCGCCATGCTGAACGATCTTCAGGGGTGGTGCGTCCAGCACACACATCAAGTTTTCCTGGTGAGCTGGGTGCATCAAATCCTCTTTGAGGAAATACCACGTAATCTCCTATTACCTGAAGCATTCCTCCTTGATAACCTCTAAGAAATGATGTTGCAGATACAACTTCAGCTTTGCCAGAACTAAGCTGAGCGTTCAGCCAATTTACATCAGCAATTCCTTTTGCCTCCTTAAACTGTAGAAATACCCCCTTGTCCCTATCAAGATAAAGTGTATCTCCTTCTCGTCTCCCGCCAACAAACCTGAACATGGATTTGGAAAACGAAACACATTTATAAACCTGACCTTTGCTCGAACCATGGTCGTTGGGGTTTGGGGAGGCTCATTTGATCCAGTACACACAGGGCACGTCCTTGACGTAAAAGCGCTTTTGGCAACAGGACTTGTTCAGAGAATAATCATCAGCCCAGCATACAAGAGCTTCAAAGGAAAAACATACCACGCTTCGTATGAACACCGAGTTCAGATGTTAAAACTTACATTCAAAAAGATGTCCAACGTGGAAATCAGCGATCTTGAAGGAAAACACAGAACTGGAAGAACAGATACAGAAAAAATGATTGAACTTAAGCAGCTACATCCAGGTGAACAATTATTTTGGATTCAGGGCTCAGACGCATTCCTAAAAGACATAGAAAGTGAAAGGTTCAATGAACAGAAAAAGACATTCAAACGTATAGTAGTTCATCGCCACGGATATGATGGGGCAGCTATTGCAAAACATAGAGGTGTCATTTACACTCTGAATGATAATAGACACAAATTCAGCTCGACAAATTTTCGATCTGGAACTAAAGATAGCCACAACCAAATCCCCGAAGATGTGAGGAAGTACATAAATGATAATCAAATCTACTAACGCCAGAATTGCAGTAATACATCCATTCTACAAAGAAAGAGGAGGAGCCGAACGGAAGTCTCTCCTCATGGCTCAGGGTGCAAAAAAGAAAGGGTATCATATCAAAATATTCACCTTCGCGTGGGACACCACATCATGTTTCAAAGAGTTCATGAATGGTCTGGACCACAAAGTATTCCCCTACGGAACAAATTTTCTGACTAAGATTATTTCGCTGATTAAAATGGCAAACGCAATGGAAGGATTTGACGTTATTCACGCCCACAATTATCCCGCAAACATTGTTGCTGCAATGGCTAAACGAAAATTTGGGACTCCTGTTGTGTATTACTGCAATGAGCCATTTCTACATATAGAAGGCACACGTTCTCGTGTAAACCCCCTGCTACTAAAGATACTACAAGTCATCGAACGAAACATCACAAAGAACATAGACATAGTTGTTGGAAACAGCAAGAACACCGCTCAAAACATTGAGCATGCATTTCACAGACCTGCCGAATACAAATACAGCGGCATTTACACAGATGTGCTCAAACCGGTTAAAAAAGCAAACAAGACCCCAATTATACTCACAGTAAATCGAATTACTAGAGAAAAACACTTGGATGGGCTCATGCAGGTTATGAACCTGGTATGGAAAAAGTTCCCAAAGGCAGAACTTTGGATAGCTGGATCTGGTGACTATGAAAATGAACTTAAGAAGAAACTTAATCATCCCAATATTAAATTTCTGGGAGCCGCAAACTTTGAACGGGTGGTAAAACTATACCAAACAGCAGACGTATTTGTCTTTACAGCACGTAACGAGCCATTGGGAATGACTCCTGTTGAAGCAATGAGTTGTGGTACGCCCGTAGTTGCGCACAATAGTGGTGGTCCACGCGAAACAGTTATTGATGGGAAGACTGGATTTCTAGTGAATAACGAAAAAGAATATGCTGAAAAAATCATCAAGTTGCTATCAGACAAGAAACTCTATGCAGAATTCAGCAAGAACGCACGACAGCGCGTTCTCAAGGATTTCTCACTTGAAAGAATGGTTAATGGCGCAGTTAGTTATTACGAACAACTTCTGAAATAACTGAGTCCATACCCTTCAGGAATTCGCGCTCGTCAAACTCTTTTGCTCTTTTCTCACAGGCGAGTCTCATGATTTTTGCACGTTTTGGATCGAGCCATTTGACAGCCTTAACCAGGTCAGAAACTGAAGGGTTCTTTCTGAGCAAATAACCTGTCTTTTCGTGAAGGATAGTCTCCTTCAAACCGCCTTCATTCACACCAATACAGGGCTTCCCGGCATAATTACCCTCGAGAGGACTCATACCAAAATCCTCATCCACGGGAATGTAGATTGTTGCAACGCAGTTACCAACAAGCTTTTGCAGTTCTTCTTCTGAAACAAACCCACGAACATCAATATTGGGTGTTGACATTGCTTTGACTCTCTTCATGTCTGATCCGCTGGATGCAATTATTAACTTTTTGTCAGGCATCATTGTGAATGCCTTTGCGACAAGAGCCACTCGTTTCAATGGATCGACTCTCGCAAAACTGAGATAATAATCCGTCTGACCCTTCCATTTAAACCTTGGATCAATAGGTGGATAAACAATACAAACATCTGTCCGTCCATAATAATCAAGAATGCGTTTCTTGACATTCTTCGAGTTTGCAATTATGTACTGTACTTCTCTTACATTTTTCTGGTCCTTTCTTCTTTGATATTTTACGAATAAAGGCATCCCAATTCTTCCAAAGAACCCCAGGTTCTGCAAGTACCATTCCTTCTGACTGTAGACATGCCGTGGAGGAGTATGACAGTACCAGATGTTTGGCTTGAGGTTCTTTGCTGCTGCTGTAACTAGCGTTCCAGATAGTATGTATACATCGTAATCTTGCAATTTCAGCTCTGAGAATGCCTTTAACCCTTTGATGATTCTCCATATTGGATGAGACACAGGTTTAGAAATTAATGGTATGACATTGAATTTCTTAAGGTCATACGTGTTTTTCTCATCCACAAATGCAGTGTATATGTCTGCCTTGAGGTGCTCTGCCAATTTAAGAACTAGGCGTTCTCCACCTCCTTTTGTGTTAAAATAATCGTGAAGTATGGCAACCTTCATTGTTCGATCAATTCTTGCTTGCATTTAAAATCTTCTTTTCCAAGCAGAAGAGCATTTTTAATAGTACTGCCTAGCTTGCAGATTAAACACAAAAAGCTGTGGCTTGAAATTCGCTTCAACTATGGTTTGCATAAAGCAAGAATTGGGCGGTGTTATTTCCTTTTTCGTGCCAAAATATATAAGTTCGTAGCAAAGAAACCAGGAAATCTTCTTGAAAGAAACTTTCTAAACGGGATGAAATTGAGTAAAGACCATCTATTATCAAACCTGGCAAGATTATATCCACCCAACTCAGCTACATCAAAACCTCTCTTCGTTAATGAAGCCGCAAACTGTTTAACGGTGAAAAACCTCAAATGCGCTTGCTGATATGTATCTTCCTGGTCAATATACGTGCCAAACAGCAACATCTTAATTCTATTCACGTAAAAACCATCATTGCCGAGAGTTACAAAAATCCTACCATTTTTTTTAAGAATCTTAGATACGTCTTCCATTAAAGCATCTATGCTGAAGAGGTGCTCGATTATGTCCATTAGAAAAACAATGTCGTACCTATTGCGTAATACTGATGAAGGCAAACCCTCATTCAAATCACACTCAAATAATACGCTATTGGGATTATTCTTTGTGAACTCTTCATGTCCGACTAAATCTATACCGTGTTTTACTTTATACGGCCAATCACGAATTAACATTCCCTTGCCACACGCCACATCTAATATTTTCATGTTCTTGTCGAACAAGCCATTACGCCTAAGAATTTCTTGATATAACTCGTTTCTCATGCCAAAAGTGCCCGTCTTATTGAAATTATTTACGGCATCTGGATTAGAATTAAACTTTTTTAAAACTTCATAAGCACGCATTCTTCAACCTCGAAATAGCCAATGTGAATCCACACACGTTGCTAATTTAGCAACTTCATCTCAATACACAATAAATAAGAAATTAGTCTATTTATATGCTTTTTGACTGGTGACTATTTGCATTATTCGATGAAATTCACGTGTGAGAATGCTTTTGAATAAATGCTCTCTGGTGTTTATCGATGTAAATAACAAACAGGCAGCATGTAGAAAACTGGCAAAAAAACAATTCAATCCGAATCGGACTATTGACTTTAAGGACATACCTCCAAACTTCAATCTCGTTGAAAAACAAGCAGCACTCTACTCAGGCTATCTCAGATACGCGATATTTGCCCAGTCATTCATAAAGCTCCTTGGAATGCCATACCACAAAACATACGTTTTCAAGAAACTGACTTGAAAACCGCTTGACAATTTAATCAATAATCCATGCTAAGGAAAGAGCAACCTTTATAAATAAAACTCAGTTCCCCCCCTTTGGACGGTCATAGCGGTGTGGTTCACCCGTTCCCATCTCGAACACGGAAGTTAAGCACACCCACGTTCCGCGTGGTACTGCATTCATATGCGGGAATCGTGGTTCGCTGTCCACCTTTTTTTCTTAAATAAAAAAAGAAATTAAGCTTCTACTTCAGCAGCAGCTGACCAGACCTTCTCATAGTAGTCCTTTGGCTTTATGTCCGTAATTACTGTCTTGTGCAAAAGGAATCTTCCATCCTTGCTCTTCGAGATTCTGGTCTCGATTATTGGCATGTTCCTTAGCTGTTCTGCTCTTTTTTCTTCAAATCCCATATTATTCACCTCAATGGTTTATGAAAAAGAGCAATACTGGAAGTATCAAAAGCCTAACGCCTCAAAACCTGAAAATCTTTCAGTTCTTGACGAATTTCGCGATAAAGAACCCCTGCATGCCTGTTTTGTGAGGCCAAATGCGCAGGCAGTTCTTCACATCGGAATGCAACTCCTTTTCCAAGGCGTTCTGAATGCCAGGATTCCCTATCTTAATATCAACGGGAACTGATTTCAATGGAAGAGTTGCAAGCGCCCAGTGCACGTTCATCTCGTTTTCTTCCGGTTCAAGAGAGCACGTGCTGTAAACCAACGTTCCCCCTGACTTCAACGATAAAACAGCTGCACGTATAAGCTCCCTCTGAAGCTTCACTCTATCAAGGATGCCTTCTCTGTTCTTCACTTCAAAATAATCGGGCTGGATGCAAAAATTACCCGAACATGGTGCGTCAAGAAGGATTCTGTCGAATTTAACACCCAGGTCTGCTATATGTCTTGCATCTTTTTGAAGCATTATTACGTTGGAACATTGCATTCTTTCAACATTGTTTCTTAAAGCTTGTAGCCTGGAACGGTCGGCATCAAGCGCATATAGCGTGCCTTTGTTTTCCATCAATTGTGCTATTTGAGTTGTCTTGCTTCCAGGAGCAGCAGCCATGTCACAAACTGTCTCTCCTGGCTTGGGGTCGAGAGCTTGTGCGGGAATCTGACTTGCGGCTTCCTGCACGTAAACATTACCCAAGAGATAATCAGGGGTTCCAGCAATACTAAACTCGGCATCATACCAGTACCCGTAGTTAAGGAACGGAATCTTTTCCAGGTTTGCACCTCCTGCTTTCAATCTTTTCACAACAGTTTGCTCCTTTGCGTGAAGCGTACTTATTCTTAGAGCTGACTTGATTGAAATTGTTTCTGGGTCAAACTTCTCACCCAATTGCTCATACCTGTTTAGAAAATTCATACGTCTAACTCCACCGTCTTTGTCTTAAGGTCAACTTTCTTTACTTGTTTCTGGGATTCAAGAAGTTCCTTTGCTTTCTTCCAGTCGCCCTTGCCAATCTGTGGTTTTGCAATGTCCATGATTTCCTTCAATGCAGCATAATTGGCATAAATGAATTCTCCTTTTGTTTGCAGTTCGGCAGAAGACACTAATAACTCTTTTTTGCGCGTCTCTTGCGTCTCAATAACGGTTCTCCATTTTCGTTCATGTGTTGTTTCTTTCTTAGATTCTTCTTCTGCATGATGAACAATACTTTTACTGTGCGTTTCATCAATTGCTTCGCTGAACGTAGTTCTCTTGCTGAACTCTCCTTTCGTACTAAACCTTAATGGAACTGGTATGCCTTCCTGTATTCCGGGTTCTGAGCTAATCACCATCTCTTTGACAGCATTGTACAACTTAAGCACATCCTTCTCTGATACGGCCTTCACGTCTTTCTTTACACGCGCGCGTTCCAGTAATTCTTCAGCATAATCTCCTCCCAATGCACAATCCATCGCCAAACCCTTCACTATGTTTTCACGTTTATGATTCAATAGCTTCTCTGTGAATTTTTCTTTGGTTGCAGTAATTGGGTCAAACGGCACTGGTGGGAACGTGTACTTGACACCTCCCCTTATTGTCCTGGTGCTCCACGATTGGTTCTCAAGGGCAGATATGATTGTCATGTCTTCTTTGCACAGAATTACGTTTCCCTTGCTGAACAGTTCTATTATTAGAATTTTCGTCCCTTCTTTCATTCTTATCCTGAAAATAATGATGCGGTCCATGCCTGACTGCTCCACACTCAGAATTGTACCGCCCTGGATGTGTTTTCTAAGGAACATACAGTACTTTGGAGGCTCTGTGGGCATTTCATGACTTCTTGTTGTCAGGAAACACCAGTTAGGTACGTGAATGAACAATTCCTGCTTTCCTTTCTCTGCGCTCCTGAATCGGAACAGGAAACGCTTCGGGTCTTCTGAATCCTCGTATATTTTGTCTATCCGTGCATGTATCAAGGATTGGAGGTCACGAACAAGAAACCTGATGTCAAGGGCTGCAAGCATGGCTTTGAAAAGTCGGTACTGTATTAAAAACTATCCGGCAATAAACACGTTTCCAACAAGAAACACAACATATAGCCCAACGAGCAATATACCTTCCCCTCTCGTGATCCTCTGCCGGAATATCATGAAGCCAAAAAGCAGTAAACTCATTAAAACCATTATTGGAATGTCGAAGGCGAGCCATCTTGGTAATACTTTTACGGGTTGGAATGCAGCAATAATCCCCAGCGTCACCAATAACGTGAAGATATTGCTTCCTAATGTTTCTGAGATTGCTACTTGATCGAGATTTTTTATAGTGGCCTGTATTGCGCTGGCAATGTTGGGGATGCTCGTTCCCAAAGCACCAAGGGTTAAACCGACGATAAAGTCAGATACGCCACTCTTAGCACCTATGATTCCAAGGCTCCACGTAAACGCAAAGCTTCCTGCTAATAATAGAATAAGGCCAAGAAAGAAAGTCCAGCTAGATGCCTTGAGGTTCCATAGTTTGATTCCAAACAGTTTCAACTCTAAAACTGCTTCTTTTAACTCTTCTTCGCGCTCTGCCTTGGGCTCTGACTTTTCTGTGGCCCAAACATTGATAAGATAAGGTATGAAGAGAAGAATGAACGCCCAACCCTCGGCGCCTGTAATTGTCCCGTCTATGGCCAGGATAAGCACCAGGATCGCGACAATTACGCTGAACACGCCATCGCGAAGAATAAGGCTTCTCTGCACCTTGAAAGGCCTTATCATCGCGCTAATGCCCACCATGAGCCCTATGTTTGCGATGACCGAACCAATGATGACTCCAAGACCAATCGCGGGGCGGTTCTGAACTAGAGAGCTTATCGCGACGAATATCTCGGGCAAGGATACCATCAACGAGACAAGAATCAAACCAATCGCTACATGCGAAACGCCCAAGCGCTTGGCAACCCTGGCAATGCTCTCAGTGCTCCAGTCAGAACCCTTAATGAGAACAAACACGCTTACGATGCCAACGAGGATTGCGAGGAATAGCATTACTTTACTTCAATCAGAAGACTGTATAAAAATATTGTGACGGGATTATTTATCTTCCTTCTTAACACGAATTATCTCTTCCAGGCGCCTTATCTCGTTTTCTGCCTGGTATTCCTGCGCGTCAAGAGTTGTGAGCTCATCGCGGATTTCTGCTTTCCTTGATTCTTCCGTGTCTCTGCGCACCAGCTCAAGCTCCAACGCCTTAATCTCACGTTCTATTGAATGCAAGTCGTTAATTACTTGCAGCTGCTTGCTTTCCAGTTCGTCAACAGATAGACTGCCGTCAACACTGTTTCCTGCTTCTGGAGCACCATTAAGACCATTTTGAGCATTCTGGCCAAGGTCTGAAGCGCTCTGCCTAAGTCCTGTTACTGCGCCAGTAACTGCATTGTCAGAACAAGCAGAGAGCACAAGCAGGCTTGTCAGCAGAACCAATACCAGGACGCCCCTCATGCTTTCCTAAAAGAAAGCTAGTATTTCTAACTTTCGGCTTAGAACAAAGGAGTTCCAGTCATTTCCCTTGGTTTCTTAAGGCCCAGGAGCTTCAAAGCGGTGGGAGCAATGTCAGCCAGGCTTCCATCATGCATTTTGAGCTTCTTTACCTTTGCAATATCGCTGTAAATGAAGCAGCGCACCTTGTTTAAGGTGTGTGCAGTGTGTGCCTGCTGAATGTCCGCGTCAAACATCTTCTCCGCGTTTCCATGATCTGCGGTTATTAGTGCTATGCCTTCCTTTTTCTTAATGGCTTCAAGCACTTTACCAAGACAGGCATCTGCTATCTGCACTGATTCAATTGTAGCTTTCACGTCCCCCGTATGACCTACCATGTCCGCGTTGGCATAGTTTATAACGTAGAACTGGTGCTTTCCTGCAAGAATATCTACTATGATTGCATCAGTAATCTTCTTGGCGCTCATTCCAGGACTCTTTTCGTAAGTGCTCACTTTAGGACTGGGAATAAGAACGCAGTCTTCCTTTGCAAACAGGTAATCTTTCAGCCCATTGAAGAAGTAAGTTACGTGAGCATACTTCTCTGTCTCGGCAATTCGTAATTGACTCCATCCCTGTTCTGCGATTACTTCGCCAAGCGTGTTCTTCAATTCAGGATTAGGATAAAGCACTGGAAGCGTGTACTTTGGGCTGTATTCAGTCATCGTAACAAAGTATGTGTTGAGCCAGTGGGGCCTTGGGAAGCCATTGAATGCTCTCTTCGTGAATGCTTCGGTCAACTGCCTTGCTCTGTCTCTCCTGAAGTTAAGGCAGACTATAGCATCTTTGTCACCAATTCTTGGAACGCTGGTATTTACTATTGGCTCAACAAATTCATCAGTTATACCTTTTAGGTAAGCAGCTTCAAGTTCCTCTTCGGGCAAGGGCGATCTTGTTCCTTTGCCAAACACAAGAGCCTCGTATGCCTTCTTTGTTCTCTGCCATCTGTTATCTCTGTCCATACCATAATAACGACCCATTAACGTGCCTATCTTTACTTCATGATTCAACCGTTTGATGAACCTGTTAAGGTCATTCAAATATTTCTTGGAACTTTTTGGTGGGACGTCCCTACCATCAAGGAATGCATGAATGATGACTGGAACTTTAGCTTTCTTCGCAGATTTTAACATTGCATAAAGATGATTGATATGGCTGTGTACTCCACCATCGCTTAGCAGAATCATAACATGCAACTTTGCTTTAGTTTGTCTTACATGTTGGAACATAAGAGTTAACACTGGATTCTTATCGAACTCTCCTTTCCTGATGCTCTTATTAATTCTTGAGAGGTCTGTGTCAATTACTCTTCCAGATCCCATCGTGGCATGACCTATTTCTGACGTGCCTATCGTCTTTGCTGGCAACCCAACCGCCTTTCCAGAAGCATCAAGAAGACATTTTGGGTAACTTTTTTCCAACATGTCCTCTGTTGGAGTATTTGCCTGCGTGATGGCATTGTCCTTAGCTGGCTTCGCATAACCCCAGCCATCCCTTATCACGAGAACGAAAGGATTCATTATGACGACGAGGGGAACCGCGTTTAAAAGATTATCGGACTTCTACAAGACTTTCAATCCCGGAATCCTCGAGAAATGCTTCTTATTATTGGTCTTGATTGAACAATCATTTTCCAAAGCAACTGCCGCTATCAGCACATCGTGGAAGTCGAGCAGCATTCCATTCTTCTCCAGCTCAGCCGCTATGAATCCTGCCTTCCTGCAAGAAGTCATCGACAAATTGAGAACCGTCAAACTCTGAAGCAGCGTCGCGACCCCGAGTGCTGCCTTATCTGGATTCCTGGATTTGAACGCTCCGCGGAATAGTTCAAAAACAGTTATGGGTGTGGTAGTTAGCTCATGCTTCTGCTCTATCTCTTTAACAAATGAAACTGCGTCCCTGCGGTTCCTCAATACATCTATCAGAATGTCTGTGTCGAAGCAGACTTTGTGGACCAGTTTTTCCACCCCCTTTTTATATCTCTCTTTAGCTTATTTGCTTCCGCGTCACTCATTTTCCACATTCCTGCCACATCACTTAGCTTTGGTTTGTTCCATAAGTAATCCATAGCCTCATTCAGGGAGACAGGTCTGCCAAACTCCTCCTGCAGGCTTCCCGAAAGGGAGCAAAGACGTTTGTAGTTCTCCTCGCTTATCTTGACTGATACTGCCACTTTTACCACCTAGTGGTATTAGTAGAGGATGTAAGTATTTAATCCTTTCGAAACTCACCCAAGACACTATTCCCGCGCAGTCTTCCACAACCCATCAAAATATGACCTGAAGCTATCTGCAGTCTCCTTGTCTCTAATCAAGATAACAAGCGGTTCTTTCTTGAGCATCACAATCGCAACAGAATCCTCAGCAACAAGCACTTCAGTCGGAGCAGGACTCTTAATGAAACGCCTGAAGAATTTTCTCCCAAGACTCTTCTCCATTTCTGCAACGTATCCTCTTGCAGTCTCTGCAAAGAGTACTTTGACACGAATTCCACTCTTGTAGGCTTGCCGTGCCTGTTTGAAGTAAAATCTTCTTGTCCTTTCAGGATCTGCTCCTTGACTCGCGCCAATAACTAGAGCAGACTTTCCGCGTGGCACATTGCGAAGCACTGCATAGGCAGTCTCCAATCCTTTCCACCCAACGAAAACTTCAGCACTTACATCATTCTCTCTTTTCCCGTATGCCTTTTCCAGCAAAGGAAGGAATTTCTCTGCTTGAATTTTCTGCTCTGCAATACTCTCTTGTTTTGCATCAAGATAATCACGAATGCGTGAAGGAGGCGCAGCGATGAAATGCTTTACTCCGTTCCTTATTACCATGCTCACTAATCCTTTTTGTGCGAGCTTGTCAAGGACATCGTACACTTTTGATGGTGCTGTTCGTGCCTCACGTAAGATGTCCTTCTTTGCCGCGGGTTTGCCGATTGAAAGAAGCGCCAAGTACACCTTCGCTTCTGAATCAGTTAGACCTATTTCTTTCAGAACTGATGTGTTCATCGTACCCTCCTGTGGAGGGGCTGATACTTAAAACTTGTGGCGTAGTCCCTTGCGCATGACTCCAGAACTGATGTTCATAGTGATGATTGTGCTTTCACTTGGAACAGTGCTGCTATTTGCGCGCCTTGGAAAGGACTGGCTGATTGCCGTGCCAGCCATTCTTCTTGTTCTCTCAAACGTGTTCGCACCTCAACTCATCAAGGCCTTCGGTCTTACCACTTCTCTTGCCGTGCCTATGTACGCTGCCATCTTTCTCGCAACTGATATTATTGCAGAACATTATGGTGTAAAAGAAGCACGAAAGGTTGTGTGGATTGGTCTTGCCTCACAGGTAATGCTTCTTGTGGTGTCTCAGATGATGATACGCACACAGGTTCTTCCTTTCAGCCAGAGCATGCATGACGCTCTGATTACAGTATTCAGCTTCACACCTAGATTGGTTCTTGCATCACTTGTTGCATATGTTATCAGCCAGTTTCATGACGTGTGGGCGTTCCACGCATGGAAGAGAAGAACAAAAGGAAAACACTTATGGATTAGGAACAACGCGAGCACAATTGTCTCGCAATTCATCGACACTGTGATTGTGGTAGTAATAGCATTCTATGGTGTTCTTCCTGGCCTTATTGAGCTCATCCTGGGAATATGGATACTAAAGGTAATCATCGCACTTCTTGATACCCCATTCATGTACTTGAGTGGAATGGTAATTAAGCGTGCTTAGTGCAAGTATTTCTTCAAGAATGAGACTGTGTGTGGAATGACAATATCCGCCAAATTCTTGGTGCTGAAATGATGTGCATCTGCAATTGCCTCCAAAGTCCCACGAGGCATGATTTCTGCTGCACGTATGCTCTCTGCGATTGGTTGGTGCTCGTCCTTAATGCCGTGAATAATCAGCACAGGGCAATCAACCTTGTTTATCTTATCCTTGAGGTCAAGAGTCCTTCTCTCCTCGAAGTATTGTGGCGCCAAGAGGTAGTCTCCATCCTCTCTTGTGAAGATGCCGTTCTTTCCACTTCGCATTAGTTCCAACGTTTCAGGGCTGACGCTCTTTGGTATTTGTGGAATCAAGGCAGGGCC
>JBDRGA010000054.1:0-41684 GCA_043818175.1 Candidatus Woesearchaeota archaeon
ACCTGATGTTTTTGCACATAATATAGAAACAGTCAAAGAATTGCAAAATAAAGTAAGGGACCCCAGAGCAGGATACGAACAAAGCATTTCAGTTCTTAAAAAAGTAAAGGAAATGGACCCTTCGATAAAGACGAAGAGTGCAATCATCGTTGGGTTTGGCGAAACAAAAGAACAAGTAGTCCAAGCAATGATAGATTTGAGAAGTGCAGGCTGCGACATCCTAACGGTAGGACAATACCTCAAGCCCAAAACCAAATTCCTTCCAGTAACCGAATATGTTACTCCAGAAACATTCGCATTCTACAAAAAAACCGGAGAAGAACTTGGATTCCTTTACGTTGCATCCGGACCATTCGTAAGAAGCAGCTACAGAGCAGGAGAATTCTTTATGAAAAAAATACTAGAGGTGAGAGCATTCCACGCTCAACAGTAAACACATTCAAGATAGAATACCTTCAGGTACTGGACGAGCACGGGAACCTGGACCCAAGCACTGACCCACATCTAACTGAAGACCTGAAGAAACAGATGTATCATCTTATGGTCCTTATTAGAAGAATGGACGAGAAACTCTTCGCATTGCAAAGACAGGGTAAGATTGGAACGTACGCGCCTGTCAAGGGACAAGAAGCAGCACAAGTTGGTACTGCAATGCTTTTGCAGAAGAACGACTGGGTTGTGCCCAGCTTCAGAGAAATGGGCGTAGGACTTGTTAAGGGCATGGACAGAGCACATATGGTTAATGCGTGGAACGGTGATACTCGTGCATTTTCAGGAAGCAGAGAACTCAGAATGCTTCCAACATCAATTCCAGTAGGAAGCCAGATGCTTCATGCATGCGGGATAGCATGGGCAGCAAAACTCCGAGGAGAAAAAGATGTTGCGGCAACTTACTTTGGTGATGGCGCAACTTCAGAAGGAGATTTCCACGAAGCCATGAACTTTGCAGGAGTGTTCAAACTACCTGTTATATTTGTATGCCAGAATAACCAATGGGCGATAAGCACACCAAGATTAAAGCAGACAGCTGCAGAGACACTAGCACAAAAAGCAATTGCATATGGAATGCCCTCCATGCAAGTAGACGGCAATGATGTGTTGGCAGTCTACAGCGCGATGAAAGAAGCAGTTGAGAGAGCAAGAAACGGCGAAGGAGCAACGTTCCTTGAACTGTTAACGTACAGACTTGCGGACCACACAACCAGTGATGATGCAAGCAAATACAGAAATCCAGATGAAGTTACGCAATGGGAGAGCCGAGACCCAATACTTCGGTTAAAGAAATTCTTCGAAAAGAACAATATGTGGACAGAAGAATACGGAAACTGGGTGAACTCGGAAGTTGAAAAGGAAGTTGCTGACGCAGTAGAAAGAGGACTGGCGTTCGACAAGCCAGGTCCGAATGAAGTATTCGACCACATTTATGCAGAACTTCCTGCAGACATCAAGAAGCAGGAAGAAGAATGCATAAGGAGGGGCGCAAAATGAAACACCATATGGTAAGCGCCCTCAACGAGGCGCTCAGACAAGAGATGGAAAGGGACAAGAGCGTGATGATTCTGGGCGAAGATGTAGGCAAAGATGGCGGAGTTTTCAGAGTTACTGACGGCCTGATTGACACATTTGGAGAGAACAGAGTTATTGACACGCCTCTTGCAGAAGCAGGAATTGTGGGCACGAGCATAGGATTGGCCGTGAATGGAATGAAACCAGTATGTGAAATTCAGTTTTCAGGGTTTACGTATCAGGCGTTCCACCAGATAAAACAGCACATGGCGCGCTTCAGACAAAGGAGCGAAGGCGACTTTCCCTTGCCAATGGTAGTTAGAGCTCCAAGTAGTGGAGGTATAAGAGCGCTAGAGCACCACTCAGAAAGCCCAGAAGCATTCTACGCACACTGTCAAGGACTAAAGGTCGTGATACCATCAGGGCCCAAGGACGCGAAAGGGCTTCTAATCAGTGCAATACGCGACCCAGATCCGGTCATCTTCCTCGAGCCCAAGAAAATATACCGCAGCTTCAAAGAAGAAGTACCTGATGAATCATACACTATCCCCCTGGGAAAAGCAGCAACGGTAAGAGAAGGAGAACATGTCTCACTCATAACATGGGGCGCGATGGTACATGTTTGCAAGGAAGCAGCCGAGAAACTGGAAAAGCAAGGCATCAAGGCAGAGATTATTGATTTGCGAACAATACATCCAATGGATACAGAAGCAGTTATGGCAAGCGTAAAGAAAACACATAGAGCTGTAATAGTTCATGAAGCGCCAGGCACAGCAGGATTTGGGGGAGAAGTAGCATCAAGAATACAAGAGCAATGTCTTTTGTTCATGGAAGCACCAGTACTTAGAGTTACCGGATACGACGTTCCCTTCCCACAATTTGCACTTGAGAACTATTACCTGCCCGATGCTGAAAGGGTGATTGAAGCTGTAAAGAAAACAATGGGGTACTAGCTAATGTATGAATTCCTCTTTCCTGATGTCGGCGAAGGCCTGACAGAAGGAGTGCTAGTAAAATGGCTTGTTAAGCCCGGAGATTCTGTCAAGCAGGACCAACCAGTTGCTGAAGTGGAAACGGACAAGGCAGTTGTAGAGCTTCCCTCACCAGTTGCGGGCAAAGTGAATGAACTTCTCCATAAGGAACACGACACAATTATTGTTGGAAAGCCATTGATGACATTTGAGACGACAGAGCAGCCAGCACAAAAGGAAGAGAAGAAGGAAGTTGTAAAGACCAGTGGCACTATCAAACCAACCGTTTCTGCTAAAGGGCTTGCATTACCAAAGGAAAGGAAACTGGCACGCGACAAAGGAATAGACTTGTCAACTGTTCAAGGAACAGGACCAAATGGGAGGATTACAGAACAGGATATCCTGCACGCATCAGGCGCGACGAGAGTCACAACAGGGCCTAACATCTCTGCAACAAAAAAAGATATTCTCGCTACGCCAAGCACAAGACAATTGGCAAGAGAGAAAGGAGTAGACATAAATGCGATTAAAGGAACAGGCGAACTGGGACGAATCACGAAAGAAGATATTGAAAATTTAGCCAATGGAACTCAGACGGCAAAACCAACTCAAAACACTCCTCTTCAAGGCAAACGAATTCCTATTACTGGATTGAGAAATGCAATCGCACAAAACCTGATGAGAAGCCAGAAAAGTACTGCACACGTCACGCACACAGACACGATTGATGTTACTGAACTGGTTGCCATCAGAGACCGGGAAAAGGATAAAGTTAATGTCAGACTTTCCTACCTTCCGTTCTTCCTCAAGGCATGCGTTAAGGCACTGGAAAAACACCCATACATGAACGCGAATGTCGACGATTCAAAGAATGAAATAGTACTCAGCGCAGAAATGCATTTTGGTATTGCAGTAGATACGGAAAGAGGGCTTCTCGTTCCAGTGATTAGAGATGCGGACAAGAAAAATATTCTGGAACTGGCTGAATCAATAAACTCAATTGCTGAAACCGCAAGATCAGGAAAAATGCAAGCAGCAGAAATGCAGGGAAGCACGTTCACAATAACAAGCATAGGAAACGTTGGAGGAGACGCATTTACACCCATAATCAATTATCCAAACATAGCAATTCTCGGAATTGGAACAGTGAAAGACAAGCCAGCAGTATTCAATGGAGATATTGCAATAAGGAAGCTTTGCGTGCTTTCCCTAACATATGACCACCGCATAGTTGATGGCGCGGAAGCGGCCAGATTCATGAACGACCTCAAAACATTCCTGGAGGACCCTGAATTCCTCCTGCTCACTTAACATGGTAGTCGGAAGCATGACAGTAAACACTGACGTTCTAGTACTTGGAGGAGGACCTGGTGGATATGTTGCTGCAATTAGAGCGGCACAGCTTGGAAAGGATGTTATTCTCGTCGAGAAGGAAAAGGAGCTTGGTGGAGTATGCCTCAACTCGGGATGCATACCAACCAAAGCTTTGATTCATGCAAGCAACTTCGTCAACGAGTTCAAAGATATGGAAAGTGTAGGAATCAAAGTAAACAATTACGAAGTTGACCTTGAGAAAATGCGTTCATGGAAAAATGGCATACTCAAAAAACTGGATGCTGGCATAAAAGGATTGTGCGAAAAGCACGGCGTTGAAGTAATAAATGGAATGGGTACGTTCGTATCAAGTAACGAGCTCCACATCTCAGGACAAAGTGACGTTACGAGTGTAAAGTTCAAAAAAGCAGTCATAGCAACAGGCAGCAGTCCATATCCTGTGCCTGGATTTCCATGGGAAAGTAAGTATGTAAAAAGTAGTACTGAAGCGCTTGAAATAACCCACGTCCCAAAAAAAATAGTGGTCATAGGCGGCGGGTACATAGGAACGGAGATGGGAACTGTCTACGGAAAACTTGGAAGTGAGGTGCACATTCTTGAAATGATGCCAAGACTATTAAGCCACCTCGACGAGGAAATTGTTAATGTTGTCGCCAAGAAACTAACAGGATTCAACGTACATGTTCACGTAAATACGAAAGCATTGAGCCTCGAAGAACACGAAGACCATTGTACCGTCGTTATCGAGGAGAATGGAGAAATCGGAAGAATTGATTGTGAAGAGGTATTCGTCGTCGTTGGAAGAATCCCAAACAGCAAGAACCTAGGTCTAGAAAATACCAATGTGAAAATTGATGAAAAAGGATTCATAACAGTTAATACACAAATGATTACGACAGACCCAAGCATATCTGCAGCGGGTGATGTTGTAGGAAACCCAATGCTCGCACACAAAGCATTCAGGGAAGGCAAGGTTGCGGCGGAGGTTGCCTGTGGTCTTCCAAGCGCCTTCGACAACAAAGTCATTCCACTTGTTGTGTTTAATGACCCTGAGATAGCAAGTGTAGGCCTGACCAAGGAAGAGGCAGAACAGAAAGGATACGATGTTTTGGCAGGAACGTTCCCATTCAGCGCTCTTGGAAGAGCACTAACACTGAACAAAACAGAGGGCTTCGTAAAAACAATTGCAGACAAGAATACAGGAGTACTACTTGGTTTGCATTGCGTAGGACCTGGCGCGTCAGACATCATATCTGAAGCGGCCCTGGCCATAGAACTGGGCGCAACACTTGAGGACATGGCACTTACAATACACCCACATCCAACACTTGGAGAGGCATTGATGGAAGCTGCAGAAGCAGCATTGGGAAAGAACGTGAACATATTCACAAAGGTCAAGAAATGAGAACGCTTACTCAAAGCAAAGAACAAAGGGACACTTTCCTAAAAGCATTGATGGCAGAATGGGAAGTGATTGCTCCTGTAAAGACAGATGCCTCCAGATTCGAACCAATAAAAGACCCATCAAAAATATATTATGAGAAACAGACGTACGAGCCAGCCAAGAAATACTTCTTCCCCCAGAAAGAGACATTATTCCAATTCGACGGGACAAAACTAACAACAGTACAACCAAAATCCATGAAACGCATCTTCTTCGGACTTAGACGATGCGACCTTAATGCGATCCAACACCAGGACATGGTGTTCATACAGGACGCGCACGACCCATACTACGCAAAACTGAGAGAGCAAAGTGTACTGATTGGATACCACTGTAATACAGCACCAAGCGAATACTGTTTTTGTGGTTCTTTGAAGCTTGAGGACTTCTTCGACCTTATGTACTATGACAAAGGAGACCATTTGTTGGTTGAGATTGGGAGTGAGAAAGGTGAGGAGCTTGTTAGAACGCACGCAAGACTCTTCGAAGAAAGCACAAGAAGAATTACGCAAGAAGATAAATTTATACCTGGAGCTGACAGATTAAAAAGAACTGATGTTACTACACTTTATGATAGACCAGAATGGAAAGAAGGTGTTGATTTATGCTTGAGTTGTGGAGCATGCACTTCTCTATGTCCTACATGCTATTGCTTTGAGATTCATGATGAAACAAGCACCGCAGACCTGTCAAAAGGGACGCGAGAACGCGAATGGAGCAGTTGCCAGCTTCCCGGTTTTTCACGAGTTGCGGGAGACCACGTGTTCAGAAAAGAAAGAGAACAAAGATTCAAACATAGAATCTACCACCAATTACAATACTTCCAGGAAAAATATGGAAAGGACTTGTGTGTTGGATGTGGGAGATGCATAACTGGCTGCCCGACAAGGATTGACTTCGTTGACATAATCAACAGGATGCCACAATGAAAGCAAGCACGCTAAATGAAAACCCATACCAGGGAAGACCACATGAAGTAATTTCCAACACGAAAGAAAGTTCAGACACATTCACACTCAGAATTAAGATTGCCATGAAGCATGACCCGGGGCAATTCGTGCAAATCTCAATTCCTGGTTATGGCGAGGCACCAATAAGCATCAGCTCAGATTCAAGACAATACATTGACCTGACAATTCATCAAGTAGGAACCCTTACTGAGAAACTTGCAAAGCTCAAAAAAGGAGATAAAGTACTGATACGTGGTCCTTACGGAAAAGGATATCCTGTAAGGTACTTCAAGAAAGATAGCATAATTATGATAGGTGGAGGTTGTGGCGTAGCACCTTTGAAAGGCGTTATCGAGTACATAGAAAATCATCGCGAAGACTACGCAGACGTTCATCTATTTTTGGGATACAGAAGTCCGGATGATATACTTTTTGAAAGAAAGCTTGAAGGATGGCAGAAAACCCACAAACTGACTATGACAGTTGACAAGAATCCGAAAGGCACTAGTTGTTACAACGCGTCAACTGGATTCGTAACTGAAGCAATCAAACAAGCAAGCATACCCACAGAAAAATCAGTCGCATTGCTCTGTGGACCTCCAATAATGATGACTGTAGCCATAAAAATACTGCAGGAAAAAGGATTCAAGGACGAACAAATATTCATTTCTCAGGAACGATTAATGTATTGTGCAATAGGTGTGTGCTGCCATTGCATGATTAAAGGCAAGTACACATGCATTGATGGCCCGGTGTTCAGGTACGACCAAATAAAGGATGTGAAGAATGACTGAGAAACTCAAGTGTGGATTCTATGGAATAACAGGATGTGCAGGTTGTCTACTTAGTGTGATATTTAATGAGGACGAATTATTGAACATCATAGATCTTGTTGACTTGAAAGCGTTCCCATTCGTTAAGGAAGTGAATGCTGATGAAAAGTTTGACTGGATATTTGTTGAAGGTCTTGTCGCCAATCAGGAAGACCTAGATGTGCTAAAGAAGTTGAGGGAGAACAGCACCAACCTTGTTTCATTAGGCGCATGTGCATCAACAGGCTGTATTCCAGCATACAGGCAATTCACTCTTAAAGAGAACTACGAACACTTGCTATACAGAAAAAGGGAGGACATACAAGACCTTACGCCCTCACCAATTGATATGCATGTTAAGGTTGACCATTACATTCCAGGATGTCCCCCTGACAAAAGAGAGATAAAGAAATTTCTTGTTAGTATAGCGAAGGGATTCACTCCAAAACCATTTACCACTCCTGTATGCATCGAATGTCGACGCCATGGTAACGCATGCATTCTAGACCAAGGAAAGCCATGCCTAGGACCAATTACAACGGGAGGATGCGATTCTGTTTGCATAAACGGCGGATTTGAGTGCTGGGGATGCAGAGGACCAACGCAGGACATGAACTTAGATTTGATGATAAGCCTTCTGAGACATAAGGGATTTGACGATAAGTTTATCAAAGACCGCCTTACAACATTTGCAGGGCTGAAACTTCCAATGCTGGAGCAGGTGATAAATGCCAAAGACATCAAAATCAAGGGAAATCACGCTTAACCACATCACGAAGATAGAAGGACACGCAAAACTAGCTCTCGGCATAGAAAATGGTAAAGTTACGAAGTGTGAATTAGGCTCGACGGAAGGTGCTCGCTATTTCGAAGGACTGGTCAAGGGAAGACAATTCTATGAAGCCCACGAAATGACTTCACGAATATGTGGTATTTGTTCGAGCGCACATGTTGTTGCTGCATTGATGTCCGTTGAGAACGCAATAGGATTCAAGCCAAGCGAACAAACCAAACAATTACGAGTTCTTCTCACACTAGGAGAAAGAATTAGAAGTCACGCAACCCACCTCTACTTCTTAGCACTGCCAGATTACATGGGATATGAAAGTGCACTAGCAATGGCCAAGAAATTCAAACCACAATTAATGGATGCTCTAACATTGATGAAAGCAGGCAATCAAGTAATAAAAACACTTGCAGCCAGAGATCTGCATCCAGTTTCTGCTTCTCCAGGTGGATGGCTTAAACTTCCAACAAAAGAGGCACTACTTGCACTAAGAGACCAGCTTAAAGGCACAATTGATGCTGCGGACAGAACTGCAAAATTATTTTCTTCTCTCAAGTACCCAGAATTCCAAAGCGATGCAAAATGGTTCTCCTTGAAGAATCCTGATGAATATGCAGTACTTTACGGAGATATAGTTTCAGAAGATTTAACGTTCAAAGAGGAGCAATACTTGGACTTCATCAAAGAACATCACGAAGAATACAGCTCGGCAAACTTCGTAGTAAGAGCTGACAAGAGGTATTTTGTTGGAGCACTGGCAAGATTCAACAATAATTCCAAACAATTGAGGCCAAGAGCTGCAAAACTATTGAAAGCATCCCCTCTAAAACTCCCATCAAGGAATCCTTACTTGCAGAATATTGCACAGGCGGTGGAGCTCATGCACGCATCGAACACGCAATTGAGATATGCGAGACGCTTGAGCCAAAGGAAGAAAAATATGAACGTCCTAAACCACAGGCAGGAAATGGAATTGCAGCGATTGAAGTGCCAAGGGGCACGTTATGGCACCAGTACACTGTTGATGAAAATGGGATTATTACTTTTGCGAACATAATAACTCCAACAGCACAGAATTTGTTCACAGTGCAGGAAGATGTACGGAATTTGATTCCATTCATTCTTGATAAGTCGAAAGAAGAAATGGTAATGGACATAGAGAAACTGATAAGAAGCTATGACCCTTGCTTTTCATGCTCAGCACACTTCCTCGAGGTGAACTGGGAATGATTTACGTTTTTGGAAACGAATACTTGCAGGAAGACAGCATGGCACGCAAAGTTTCTGAGCACCTGGACGTTTCGGTAATGCATTGCAGAAGTCCTGATGACCTTCTTGATGTACAAGGAGAAATGGTAATCCTTGATGTGGTTAAAGGAACAGACAAACCAATAGTATTACATGGAACTGATAAAATTAAGACGAGAAACCTTGTTTCAATGCATGACTTTGATTTAGGATATTTTTTCAAGCTACTAAAAGAATTGGGTCAGGAACCCAGTGTTACTATAATTGGAGTACCTGAAAAAGGGGACCCTGAACTAATAGCAAAAGAGGTAAGAGAATGGATATGAAAAAGATAGGCATCCCGTTAATAATTTTCACCGCAGTTGTCTCGGGCATAAGCATATTCATCAATAGTTACGGGGTAAAAGGATTCGATTCCAGTGTCTTTACGTTCAGCAAGAACATACTTGTTGCATTAATTCTGTTCGCAGCAATATTTGCTGTTGGACAATGGAAGAAACTGAAGGAACTGAATAAGAAACAGTGGTTGCAGTTAAGTGTTATAGGTCTTGTTGGTGGTTCCGTGCCTTTTTTGATGTTCTTCAAAGGACTACAGATGACTTCAGGAGCCACAGGCGGTTTCATTCACAAGCTCTTGTTTGTGTTCGTGCTGATATTTGCAGGGTTAATGCTTAAAGAACGCCCCACAAAAGGGCTTCTCGCGGGTGCAATCCTTATTATTGGAGGTACTTACTTAATGTTGAGACCTGACTTCTCATTCCAGACAGGACATTTATTAATGCTTGGAGCAACCGTACTTTGGGCGTTGGAAAACGTACTTGCAAAGAGAGCAGTAAAGAATATTTCAGGAACTGTAGTTGCGTGGGGAAGAATGGGCATAGGTTCTTTGTTCATATTCGTATTCCTTCTTTTAACGGGAAAATCTTCAATCGTTTGGAGCATGACTTTCCAACAGTATATGTGGATAATTGTAACGTCTGCCTTCCTTTTCCTGTATGTACTAAGCTTCTACAATGCACTTGCGACCGTAAAAGTCACTACGGCAACGATGCTCTTGTCAATCAGTGCTCCTATTACAACAGCAATGAACTATATCATAAAAGGAAGCATTCTGAGTTCTTACGAGGCATTTGGCATGCTTTTCATCTTACTTGGAGCAGTTGTTGTCATTAGTTACTCATGGATATTGCAACAAGTAAGCAAAGTCTTAATGGTGGTCAGAGATGGACGGGATTGAACTAGCAATAAGGTTCTCAACCATTACGAATCAACTGCATTTCTGTGGACCTGGAAGCGCACAGAAAGTTCTGAAACAGTACATAGACAAGAAAGATAACGCTGATGAAGTGCGCACATCCCTTGAGAAGTTCGAAGGACTCTATCCATACCTTAAGGCGATTGGAGACGCTTCTGGAAAAGACTGGCTTGATTACGAAGTGGTTGAAGCGTACTGGATTGGAAACGAGTTACTGCAAGAAACCAAAGAAACAATCCCTCAGATTATCGAGCATCTCGCCCAACGAGGCCTTCCAAGGAGCTGGGCGGACGATTTACTTACAAGAATACCTGAAGGCGCTCTTCCCTCTCACCTGTTCAATGTCATCTGGGTTGGAGTTGGAAAAGCCACAGGCTCCGTTCCTACTACATTACAGAACATGGACAACTGTAGGCCTTCATGGGGCACTGTCAAAAGGGTGATGAAAGACCACATTCTGGTTGAGAGGCAGCCTCTGGCATATGTGGCCGAGCAATATTGCTATGGTCCATCCGAAACTCGAACAGTGGTTTACCTACCTGAATTCATGGAAGGCGTAAAAGAAGGAGATGTCATCGCAATGCATTGGGGGTTTGCGTGCCTCGTGCTTTCCAAGGAACAACAGAATAATCTCATTTCATATTCAGAGAAGGTAATAGACACAATCAATTCAACACAGTCCTAGAAAAGGTTATGCTGGGCTGCGAATTCTCTCAATGCCTGGCGCGCCTGTTTAGGAACAAAGTGTCCCAATCGCACCATGTGACCCGCAGACCTGTAAGCAATTCCAGCCGCAATCCTGGCCAAATACTCTTGGTCAGTCCTGATTGGATTATTCATCTTCCTATCTACGTATTCAAGCTCTCTTCGAATCTGCTCATCTCGTGTGCTAGACTCCCTAAGATATGCAAACTCAGGAGGAAGCAAACCTGGTTTGAACAACATTTGCTTATCCATTAATTCGCGTGGGAACTCTGTCAACCATTCTCTTCTGCTTCGTGGTCTAAGTCCAACGAGACTAATATCTCCCTTTGCCAATGAATAGAACTGCGGAAGTTCATCAAGTCTTGTGGGTCTTAGTATCCTGCCAAGATGAGTTATGGTTGGATCTCCAACAATCTTTCCAAGACCGTCAAGACCACAGCTTTCAACGAGCTCAGCTCGCAAGTCGTCAGCACCATGAGTCATGGTTCTTATCTTCGGCACCCTGATAGGCTCACCGTCTTTACCTAGGGCTTCCTTCCAGTACAGCTCAAGTATTGCCATTTCTAAGTAGTAACTTGCTGTACCTTTTAAAGATTTCTGAAGCCGGTTTATAAATGGGCAACGCATGGAAACGGGTTATCCTGCAGAACTCAATCCCCGACAGCTTCCTGATAAAGACTAAGGGCCTGCTTCGCTTCTTCTTCGGGGATTTTCATAGCGACTATTTTCCCTTGAACAATAACGTACTCCCCGACAGAATACTCTCCTTCGATAATCATGGCTTCTCTTTGCTCTGGGCCGTAGTCGATTGTGGCCATATCATCCACAATCTTGACAATCTTCCCCGGGACAGCCAAGCACATTAATCCTTCACCTTCACACTGACTATCTTTACGTCAGTACCAGACTCCAGTTCGGGTAAAGCACCACAATCTGGACACTCAATTAAGAATGAGTCGTGGCCTCTCTCCAAGACCATCGGATGGCCTTTCCACCCACAGGAGCATGATGCCTGTGAAGGAATTTCTTTGTAATTAATCTTCCACTTGACAAGACCTTCGAGGCATGCTACCAATTCATTGGGAGGCACATGTGCTAACTCCCCTATTTCAAGCGTTAATTCCTCAACTTCACCGTGCTTCTCGGCTTCCTTGATTATGTTCTTGGCTATTATTGTTTCGTGCATAACGCATAAATTAACGATGCGGTATATATGTATTTTGGAAAACTTCATCAATTGATGCTGTCAAGAAATCAACTGCATCCTCTGCCGCTTGACCCGTTAACAAATGCTTGGAGGAGTCTATAACGTTTATTCTACCAGAGTTTCTCACATTTTTCAGAACTGAACGTTGTGTTTGTTGGGAAGTCACAGTATCATTAGAACCTGCGACCACATAAAGCACACCCTCCAGTCTTGTTAAATCTAGGTGGGCGTTATAGTCAAGAAACTCCTGGATCATGCTAGCACCAATATCATGACCAAAAAAACGTCCAGTTCTTTGAGCTCGGTGAAGCATCTTTATAAAGCTAGGATTGCTATTGATTCCGCCCCATGCAGGGTTAAGAAACACATAACCCGAAGCAACAGAAGTTGCCTGTACTGAAATTGTTGCGCCTAAGCTCTCTGCCGCAATTACAACTCTTGAATTGTTCGCCAGCGCAATAACTTGCTGAAGGTCCTCAACATCATCGGAAATGCTTCCATCGCGCAGACTGCCATTATCAGCACCCCGCCCATAAAGACTGCAACGTATTACCTCGTACTTATCAGCCAATCGAGATACCATAGTAGGATATACCGAATCATCCATACTTCCAGTCCAATGTGGCACTATTACAACCGTACCATTTGAAGAACCAGAACTCAGCGTTTCAACAGGAATTTTTCTTGGACCGATTCTAATCATATTATTGGGACGCCAAGCCCTCTTAAAAAAGTATCTTTCAGCGCAGTCTAGTCCAAGACTTACTGGCATACTTTCTATGTGCGATGATTTCCGCCCTAGCTATCTCTTCAGGCAAATAATCTCCCAGTTTCCATTCCTTTCCTTTCGAGAATGAGTCAATCAGCGCCTTTGCGAGTTGTTCTTTGGTAACGTTTGGATTCTGAAGCACGACTGAAGTTACTCTTTTCATAACGCTCTTAATCAGCTTATCCTTTATCTTCTCATCGGGCACTTTAAGCACTGAAAACATCTTTTCAACGTCCACTTTGTATAATATGGTGCCGTGCTGCAATAGAACACCTCCTCGTCTTGTTTGCGCGTTGCCCGATATCTTCTGTTCGTTCGTTATGATATCGTTAATTGGTTGGAAATGCGCATTTATTCCGAGGGAAGCGAGCGCTTCTACAATATGATTGCAGATTGCTTCATAGCTCTTTATGATTTCCTTGGGGTATAATGTTTCTGGCGCGATGAGCGAATAGGTTATCTCGCCATCAATGTCATGATAAACAGCCCCACCGCCAGTACTCCTTCTGACAACATCGACATTATCAACAATACATGCCTGGTCGTTCACTTCATTATCATATCCTTGGAAATAACCGATGCTTATTGCTGAAGGGTTCCACGTGTAGAATCTTATCGTCGGGTCAGCACCTTCTCTGACACGCTCCATTATGGCTTCATCTAACGCCATGTTTATCGCTGCACTGAACTCTTTAACTGGAATTATTCTCCACATGCCTGTCTCACCACCATCACAATATCTTCCGGAGCTGCGCCTATTAATTGGGCGCCTTCCAAAACTCTTGCCAGCATTTCAACGCACCTCTTTTCATCCAAAGGAAGGGCGCAGTGCTCAAACACACCCTCAATCCTTATTATTACTTCCTCAGGATGCAAGAAGAAGTCGCCAGTAATCTTGACCTTTTTTATTCTATTACCGTCGTGCTCTACCTCTGCCCTGAGGAGCTTGCCGTTGGGGACTTTGAGGACACTGGAACTAATCATCATGTTCGAATCCATAACTACTATTAATAAATATTCGTGTAGAACGTTCCGTAATAAGATTATTAACATCATACACACTTCCAAACCAATGGAGGGCAGGATATTCCACGTCCAGAGTATTGTTGAAGCTGCAGCACATATCAATAGAGAATTCTCAAGCAGATTGCCAGTGCCCTTGAGAGGAGCTATAGCTTCACTGACTGGAACTATCGATTTATCCTGGCGTGAAGGAGACACTCTAACTGAATTAAAGGTAAAAGGAATCGACCAGATTCTAACAGATGGAACAGAGCTAGATTATGAAAATGAATTTGGCTGGACAAGAGTTGACTCTCACGCTATTGCACGCCTTAACTGGGCGTGTATATATGCAATGGACAGAACAAGAATAGATCAATGGACGGAACGTGCCCGCATTAGCCCAAAGACTGGAATATTACTCAAGCCAGTTATATTAGTATATGACAAGACATTTCTCACGATTCCACCTCGAGATTCAGTAACCAATCCATACAACGTTAAACTTCCCAACAGACCAGAAGACAGAGCGAAAGCGATACTTGCATTATACGTCAACGACACAAACCAATCAGAAGCACATATTGACCCTGCTTTCTAGACTTCAGGAGAGTAAGTCATAACGCGGACAAAGCCCGCATTGCCAGCGCCGTCTTTATGGTTAATTGCAGAGGAAAGTCACTAGTCCCAACCAAATTCCGCATTCCAGTGCTGTTGTACTCCAACGCTACTCTCCTGAGTTAGTCGTTGCAGACTTTGAAGGTTGACACGCCAATATAGCAACTCCATAGTTTTGTGTTTATAAGCATTTGATGCATCAGCATCGATTGCTAGTCGTTAATTAAGTCTGCACAAAAGAGCTAGTGAACAGTCAGGATGTCCATCTTCAACGCCATGCTTAGCATTGTCTTTTCGAACTACTCTAACAAAACAAGTCGGTTTCGGAAATCTTCCGAAAATCTCTGCGAAAGATATATTAACATGCAAGATTACACAAAAGGGGGTGATTAGAATGAGTAACAAACAACCATACGAAGCATCGCAAAGACCTTTCAATAATACTGAAGCGATGCTGCAAGCCAGCCCTATTTTAGTGGATGCAGCATACCAAGTTGCTGAAATCGAGACTGGTGTTTTGCATGGGTCCTCTAAAGGAGCAAGCCAAAGCAGTAGCCACAGCAGCAACAGCGGAGCGAGCAAGTCAGGCAGTAGGTCATCACTGTATGCCGGAAGCTCAACAGGCTCATCAAGCAGTAGCAGCCACAGCAGCAATTCTAGCAGTCATAGCTCTTCGCGCGGGGTAAACAACCAAACTATTGACACGAGATTGTGAGTTGTGAAATTGATGCAAAATGGGATTGGTCGAAACGCTGGAAAGGCTAAGAGCCCTAGAGATGACGAACCCGGAACGTCCAGCTCCATTCATAAGTGACGAGCCAAAGACGCCTGCGTATCTGACTTTTCCAGGAAATTCAGCACAGAACAAGTATAAATGGTTAGAAGAATGCTACGGGCAGGGTTACGACCCGGATGATATCCTTGCAAGAATCAAATCAATAGGGGAGGCCCTAGAACGGCTTTCTCTGTATAACCCTGTGGGGAAGGCGACTGAAACCAGACAGTATGAAGCGAAAGCCGGAATGATAGATCCTGCACTATTCCGAACACATGCTGAGCCAAGTCAACAAAGACTGATAGAATGGGAAACTCACGCAAGAGAATCCCCACTAAGATGGTGGCCAGTAACATCAGCAAGGGACGGAACTGACTATCTTATTCCTGCGCAACTCTTGTTCTTGAGTCCTGAGTTTGATGCTGAATTCCCTCTCAGGTTGGAAAGAATAAGCACAGGCGCAGCGTTTGGCGAACTCGGAACGGACAGAGCTCTGACCAGTGGGTTGATGGAATCTGTAGAACGACACG
Source organism: Candidatus Woesearchaeota archaeon (assembly GCA_043818175.1). Taxonomy (GTDB): domain Archaea; phylum Nanobdellota; class Nanobdellia; order Woesearchaeales; family JBDRGA01; genus JBDRGA01. The sequence goes on from JBDRGA010000054.1 coordinate 15,915, forward strand.
CAACAATGTCAACGTACCTTCTTGATCAAGAAGTAACCAGAATTCTTGCTCCACCTGTGAACGTGAGTGAATACGCAACGTACTTGCAGAGATACGAGCTCGAAACACACTTGTTCGACGTAACGCAATCAAATGACATCCCCACCGTAATGGCAATCGTCCTCGACAGAACAGGGATAGGACCCGCAGTTAACATTGGAAGTAGATCATCACTTGAATACACAAGCGCGACCATGGGCGCACTTCTAGAATCTGTGCACTGCAGAAGAACAGCCAGACTAATGAGATTCACTCATTTTCCCGATGAGTTGCCTGGACCTGATAAGATACATTCAATGGATGACAGGTTCTATCACTGGTACACCCCTGACAAGATTGAAGAACTTGAGAGATGGCTGAAAACTGGGCGCGAAATAGCTTTCGACAAGCTACCAACAAAAAAACTCACGCTACAGGAGTCATTCAACAATGTTCTGGCAGACAATGCAGATATTTACATTGCAGACATATCCCTTCCTGAATTCATTGCCAATGGGTTCGAGACACGAAAAGTTGTCATACCTCAATATATGCCATTATACCTTGACGAGCGCGCCAAAGCTACACGCTGTATAATCCATGGTGATATACCCACAACTACTGCCAGAGGACCACATCCATTCACATAAGATGGACGAAATACAAACATTCTACAATAAAGTGAAGCTTGAGGATACAAGCGATGACCCTGAAGGTCCAGCACCCATAACTCACGTTCATGTATTCAAGAAGGCATATCCCAGAATGCCAGCCACACATCTTGTCACGCAACCAGACCCTGAAAGCCAGCTTGACCAGCTGTTGGGCATAAGAGAGTCCAGCAGAATATTTTCAGACAAGGCGCTTCAGCTGACAGACCTGGCGAAAATCCTCGGCTCCTGCAGGATTGTCGACTTAGCACGCGACCCGGAACGGCGAACATATCCAAGCGGAGGCGCCAGGTTTCCTGTCGAGTTATACGTTGTCAACTTTAATGTAGAAGGACTGGAACAAGGAGCATTCCATTACAATATGCCTGATTTTTGCTTGGAGCGAGTGTTGCATGAAGACTTGAGACATGCCCGTCGCGCGCTCATATCCCCCTACCTAGAAAATCCTGCTGCAACTCTTATCTTCACGTCAGTGCTTTCAAGGTCTGCCGTGAAGTATGGACTTAGAGCTTATCCTTACTCACTAATTGAAGCAGGCCATATGGGACAGAATATCCACCTGAAGTGCGCAGAGCTTGGCATTGGAAGCTGTTCAGTTAGTGGCTTCGTTGATTCTGTTGTAGTAAAGACCCTGGACCTTACTAAAGGAGAGATACCAATATATTCTATCAGTATAGGACACCGAATGACCCACACATGACCCAAACAAACAAAACTGCCAAATTAATAATCAAGTGTTATCTGGCTGAACCGCATTCTGATTATCTGGAAACAACCACTAATAAAATTCAAGAAGAAAGAGAAATTGGTTATGCAGGCTTCCGGTCCAGGTCTGATCTTGCACAATGGCTTGGATTCTGGCTGAACGGCGAATCATTGACAAAATACCACGCTCCAGATGAAAAAGAAGTAAAAGTATGCATAAAAAAAGCATTCGAAAGATGCAATAAACTAATTACAAGTGAAGTAATACACGTATTTGTATTTTCAACTTCTAGTTCATTTGTGACTAAATATATGAACGGCGTATCAGGTTACACGCCTTGGAAGTCCACCATTCTAGTAGCTTTGAATGCAGTTCCTAGCTGGCAATATGTCCTGACAGCGACAATCGCACATGAAACCGTACACGCAATAGCACTGAATAAACTAAAAAGAACAACATTATTGGATGACTTCGTCGCCGAAGGAATGGCAGAAGCTTTTAGAGAGCACATTCTCAAAGATGGTCAATCGGTCTTTTCAAAAGCTGTTTCCAAAACAAAGTCAAAAAAAATATTCTCAAATGTAAAAAATAGCCTGGCCGAACCAAGCGACAATATTTACGGAGAAATCTTCTTCGGCACAGGAAAATACCCTTTGTGGGCAGGATACTCTATTGGATATTACATAGTCAAAGACTTTCTCAAGAATACAGGAATGAGCAACTGGCGCAAAATCATAATGACACCTCCTGAAAAGGTGTTAGAACTCAGCAAGTGGTCAGAATCAATTCTTTGACAGAGAGTGCCCGCATTGCCAGCGCTGCCTTTCATGGATTGTTGTGGTCGAAAAGAAACGTGAAGCACGATTTAGAGATTCTCGAACTCTTCTCTCGTCAGTCCTGCATCTTTGATAATTCTCAGCAACGTACCTGACTTCAATTCAGAATGCATAGGGACTGTGAGCTTCAACGTTTTTCCATTAGCAAACTTTTCCAATCTTACGTGGGAGCCCTTTTGACGGGTAGCAATAAAGCCAGATTTCTTAAGTTTCTTTATGACGTCAAGCCCGGACAGCTTCGGCAGGTTCATACTTCCAGTTCGGCCTTCTCACCAGAATAGTCAATGAGTTCGTTCGTGTCCGGTTCAAGGTACAGTTCTATTGCTTCCTTGATGTTTTTTAGGGCCTCTTCTTTCGTGTCACCCTCACTAACGCAGCCAGGCAAACTTGGCACGTAGACAGTAAATCCACCCTCTTGTGCTGGTTCCAGAACAACGGTCATTTTCATACAGAAGATAGAGGCCTTTGGCTATATAAACATGACGCTTGAAAAGCCGGATGAATTTCGGAGAGAGAATACTACCGCGAATGCAACGCCCGCATCGCCAACGCTGCCTTCCTAGGATCATTGTAATCGGGAACACCATGTTCTTCCAAATAGAGAATACCTGCTTTACTAAACCGTCCACCCATGTACGCGCACACTATTGGCTTCTTGGGATATTTCTTTCTCATCTTAACAACGATTTGTGCGTCTTTTACGGGGTCTGTCATCGTCTGCAAGGTTTGTATTACTATTGCACCGCCAACGTCAGAATCAGAAAGCAAGATATCCAATGCAGCTTCGTATCTTTCAGGCAAGGCATCACCTACAATGTCAAGAGGATTTCTTCGTGAGTAAGCAGGATGCATCACTCCAGAGTTATCAAGTTTCTTCAATGTTGATTCTTTCAAAACTGCAAGAGGCACGCCAAGCTCCTCACAATAATCAGCAGCAAGCACACCACAACCACCACCATTTGTAACAATAACGAGTGGTTTCTTCAGAGGAGGCTGGTGAGCAAGCGCTTTAGCAGTGTCGAACATCTCTTCAACAGTGTCTGCTAGTATTACTCCTGATTGAGAAAAGGCTTCTTCGTAAACAGCATAATTTCCAGCCAAAGAACCAGTGTGCGAACCTATCGCTTTGCTTCCTGCGGAAGTACGGCCTGCCTTCAATGCAATAATTGGTTTCTTCTTGGAAACCTTTGAAGCGATGCGCATGAACTTCTCACCATTTAGTATTCCTTCAATGTATAGAGTTATGACCTTAGTCTTCGAATCATTCCCAAGCATTTCAATAAAATCAGAAACATCTAAGTCCATTGCATTGCCGTAACTAATTATAGAACTGAAGCCATACCTTTCTTCAATGCTCCAGTCAATAATGCTGTCAGCTAAAGCGCCTGATTGTGTTATGAATCCAACGTGACCAACAGGAGGCATTGTTGGAGCGAAGCTTCCATTGAACGAGCCAGGACGAAGGATGCCAAGGCAGTTGGGTCCAACTATTCTCATCTTTCCGCGACTGATTCTTCTAACTTCATCTTGTAAGTTCTGTCCTTCCTTTCCCGCTTCGTGGAAGCCAGCGCTTATTATTATTGCATAAGGAATCTTCTTCTCAACACATTCCTTTGCAACTTCTGGAACGATTTTAGCTGGTACGGCAATGATTGCCAAATCAACAACGCCGGGAATATGATTAACAGAAGGATATGCTTTTTTACCAAGAATGCTAACTGCCTTTGGATTGACTGGGTAAATGTGACCTTTGAAAGGAGAAGCATGTCTTGTCATGAAAACAGCACCATTCAACAAGTTCTCCATTATTCCTCTTCCAACACTACCTTTTCTGTCTGTTGCACCAATGACTGCAATGCTTCTAGGATTGAGAAGGTTAACCATCTACCATCACCCTAACGTCAACCACTTTTGCAATTTTGTCATTTGCTATAACTGGATTGAAGTCAAGCTCTTTAATTTCGGGATGGGCTTCACATAAACGCGCAGTTCTGACCAAAATATCTATAATCGCCTTCCTGTCCAAGGCATGCTGACCTCTAGTGCCTCTTATCAGTTTGTCTGCCTTTGTCTTCTTAATGAGCAAGTCAGCATCCTTTACAGTCATCTTTCCAACGTGCAAGGCAACGTCTTTAAGCACTTCAACTAGAACTCCCCCCATACCAAAAGCATAAACACAGCCAAAGGAAGAATCTCTCTTCATACCAACCAGTAATTGTGTGCCTTCAATCTGTCTAAAGACAGCAATGCCATTGAGTTTTGCGTTTGGTGCTTTCTTCTGTACTTCTTTCAGCATCTTAACTGCAGTTTCTTTTACTTGTCTTGGAGTTGTAACATCAAGAACAATACCACCAACATCTGATTTGTGAACGATGTCATCTGAAACAACTTTCAACGCGACGGGAAAGGTATGAATCTTATGAATATCATCATCCTTCTCTAGGAAATGAGGATAAATACACGGAACACCATACTTTCGAAGCAAAGCATAGGATTCACGCATTGATAACTGTCTCAGCACAACCACCTCATTTCAAAACTCGGAAATGATGACTTATAAATGTTGTCTTGGTTTTAACGCAATCATATGGGCAGCACGGAATTCTTATAATCTGCAGTAACATCCCGATCTCATGAGCGCAGAAGTTTTGATTGGTGACATTTATGTAGATGAAACTTATTACCGTATAGGCTCACCAACTTCTACCATACGATTCAAAAGAACGTCAATACCTGGGCGTGCACTATGTGAATTAATGGATTCAGAAGAAACTCCAATAGCAATACAGGCGCTAGTAAAGAGACTCGAAGTCAATAACCTCTCAAAAGCACTGCAAGGGCTAAGCGACGAAGTGAACGCATCAAGTTCAGTTTATAATCTTGTTCGAAACTATGAACAAAATACGTGGGTGCTAAGGAGACGGTAAAAACAAAACAACAACATTCTTTTCAATATTGCAATTAATTCTCGCATCAACCATAACCTTTATAAAAGTACTAACGCTCCACCTCATTGATTGAGAAACAAGGAGGCGGCGTTGCCATCTTCTCCAAGCAAAACAAGGATACAGCCCAGCAATAGGGAAAGACCCAGGTATGTACTGTATTGTGCTCTCAGCCCGGTAACAAGGGAAACGGTTCCCGCGGGCCTGAAGAGAATGCTGGGGGAAATTGGCATTGCGGAAGCAGGAATCATGACAATCTCGTTCGATAGTAAGAACAACAAGGGAATCATACGCACGAACTCAACACAATTAAGCAGGGTTAAAGCTGCAATAACGCTCCTTCCTCAACAAATAACAATAGAGAAGGTATCAGGAACAATAAAGACAATCAAAGGGTGATAAAGCATGCAATCAGTACAACACCAAATGATGGGATACGACAGGGCAATAACAATGTTCAGCCCCGACGGAAGACTCCTACAAGTAGAATACGCAAAGAAAACAGTAAGATTAGGCAACACAGCCATAGGAATGGTATGCAAAGATGGCGTTCTCTTAGTGACGGACAAGAGAATCGTCGACAAGCTTGTTGTTCCGGAAGCAGTAGAGAAAATCTTCCAAGTTGATGATCATATTATAAGCACGGCAGCAGGAATATTGTCGGATGCAAGAATACTAATCGAAAGAGCACAGTTGAAGGCGCAGCAGAACAAAGTAACGTTCGACACGCCAATCGACATAGTCTCAATCGTAAAAGACATCTGCAACCTTAAACAGTACTGCACACAATCAGGTGGTCTAAGACCTTTCGGTGTTTCGTTGTTAATAGCAGGAATTGACGAAGACGGAAAAAAACTGTTCGAAACTGACCCAACAGGGCTGTACTACCAGTACAAAGCAACTGTAATAGGCGAAGGAGAACAGGAAGTTGAAGAGATTCTGCATAAGGAATACAAGGACACGATGACCATTGAAGAGGGAATGAAGCTCGCAATCAAGGCCATCAAGAAAGTACTTGGAGAGAACTTTGATGTGGAAAGAATTGATGCGGCTCACGTTAAGGAAAGCACAAAGATGATGGAGAAGCTCTCCAAAGAAGCAATATTAAAGCTAATAAAATGAGAGGCCCACACGCTTACGACACTGAGAAGGCACACTTCGACATCGCCCGTTTGAAGAAAATGGGAGAAACATTTGAAGTGGTTATTGACCCTGACGCAGCAATTCTTTACAAGCAGGGAAAGCTCGAAGACATCAGAGAAGTTCTCAAGAGCGAGCACGTATATCATGATGCAAAGGATGGAGAATTAGCATCTGAAGCATTAATGGTAAAGGTGCTTGGAACTTCAAACGAACTTGAAGCAGCCGCAAAAATACTTCAGGAAGGAGATATACAACTAACTGCGGAATACAGAGAAAAACTGAGAGCAGAGAAGCACAAAAGGATTTTGGATATCATACATACAAACGCAATAGACCCTAAATCTGGCCTGCCTCATCCAATGCAGAGATTGGAGAACGCGTTCAAGGAAGCAAAGGTACATATTGATGAGCAGAAGAAGGCAGAAGATCAAGTGCAGGATATCCTGAAGAAACTAATGCCCGTACTGCCAATCAAATTTGCAGTGAAGGATATTGAAGTACATCTTCCTTCACAATATGCAGCCAAGTGCTACGGCACGATGGGACAGTTTGGAAAGATAAAGAAAGACAGCTGGCTCAATGATGGTAGCTGGATGGGCGTTGTGGAGATTCCTGCAGGATTGCAGAACGACTTTTACGACGCACTAAACAAACAAACACACGGCACAGTCGACACGAAGGTGCTGGAAACACGATAATAAGGTGAAACAAAATGAGTGAACTAAAAATAAAAGCACGGGACATAGTCACGCCTGGCGAAGTACTCGCCACAGGAATGGACTACCTCCCCAGCTTCGGAACATACAGGAACGAAGACAACATACTAAGCAACCGCTTAGGACTTGTAGCAATAGAAGGAAAGGTCATCAAGATCATTCCTTTGTCAGGAAGGTACATTCCAAAACGCAACGACATAATCATCGGTAAAGTAATTGACATAATGATGTCAGGATGGCGCGTTGAGATGAACTCAGCGTATACATCCATGCTTCCATTACGAGATGCAAGCTTCGACTTCATAAGCAAGACAGCTGATTTAACTAGGTATTTTGACTTGGATGACTGGGTGGTAGCGAAGATTACGAATGTAACTTCACAGAACCTGGTTGACATAAGCGTCAAGGGACCTGGATTAAGGAAGCTGAAAGGCGGAAGAATCATCCACGTGCAAGCGTCTAAAGTACCCCGCATTATTGGTAAAAAGGGAAGTATGGTCAGCATGATAAAAAATGCTACGGACGCACAAGTTATCGTAGGACAGAATGGAACTGTCTGGTTGAACGGCAGTCCTGAAGCAGAAAAAATAGTGATAGACACAATAAGATTCATCGAAGCCAACGCGCACGAATCCGGCCTTACCGAGAAAGTAAGAGTAACACTTTCAGAGAAGACAGGAAAGGAAGTCGCACTTGGAAGAGAAGAAGAAGGTGAACAATAATGGCATACACCAAGAGAATATCAGGCAGAAAGATGGACGAAACAAGACCTATTTCTGCAAAAGCAGGAGTAATCAAGAAAGCAGATGGCTCTGGAATGTTCAAGATAGGAGGCACGACAGCTTACGCAGCAGTCTATGGCCCCAGAGAACTATTCCCCAGAAATCAGCAAGACCCACGACAGGGAATCTTAAGATGCTCGTACAACATGCTTCCATTTGCAGGTCCAGGAGAAAGAGGAAGACCAGGCCCAAACAGAAGAAGCAAGGAAATCAGCATGGTAACAACTCATGCTTTGAGGCCTGTACTGAATTTGGAAGATTATCCTAATGCGGTCGTTGATGTTTACATTGAACTAACGGAAACTGATGCAGGTTCAAGATGTGCAGGCATATGCGCTGCATCCATCGCGCTTGCTGACGCTGGTTTGATGATGAAGGACATGGTTGCGGCAATAGCAATGGGCCATGTTGGAGACCAATTGATTGTTGATGTTGACGGTCCAGAAGAGCACATTGAAGAAGTCAAGTGCACAGACATTCCAATAGCAATGGTTCCTTCAACAGGAGAAGTAACCTTATTGCAGATGGACGGACCCATCAAGGACGAACAACTGTACAACGCAATCGAAAAGGCAAGGCCAGTGATTGAAAGAATAGTACAAGTTCAAAGAGACGCGTTGAAAGCGCGATTCAAAGGTGATTCAAAATGAATCTAGACATAAAAGACCACATCGCGAAATCCCTTGCACAGGGAATAAGAATGGATGGAAGAAAGAACGACGAATTCCGACCCATAACTGTTGAGACAAATGTTACAGGAACGGCCGATGGCTCTGCAAGAGTTACTTGTGGCGACACGATGGTCATTGCTGGAATTAAATTGGGATTGGGAACACCATTCCCAGACACACCCAATAATGGAGTGCTAATGGTGAATGCAGAATTGCTTCCTTTAAGCAACCCTCATTTTGAGGGCGGCCCCCCAAGCATAGACAGCATCGAAACATCAAGGGTTATCGACAGAGGTATTCGTGAAGGAGAAGCAATGGATACCAAACAGCTTGTTGTAAAGGCAGGCGAAAAAGTATGGATGGTATCTGTTGATGTAATACCATTGAACCATGATGGTAACTTGATTGATGTTGGTGGGCTAGCAACAATGGCCGCTCTTAAGACAACGTACTTCCCTGAAGTAAAGGATGGAAAGGTTGTTGACAAGGGCAAGAGCAAGAAGAAACTGCCCTTAAAGAGCGAACCCTTGCCCATAACAGTTTTCAGAATAGGCGACACGTTCATCGTGGACCCTACAGAAGAAGAAGAATCAGCATCTGATTGCAGATTAACTGTTGCTTTCGAGGCTGATGGTTCACTTTGCGCGATGCAGAAGACCGGCGGACCATTAATGCTTGACGAGATAAAGCAGATGATTACAATGGGAAAGAAGGCAAGCCTTGTCGTTAGAAAGAACCTTGGAGGCCTGAAATGAGCGCCAAGCAGGAAGTAATCGAGAAGTACACCAAGTACGAGAAAGTGCGCATTGTTGGCTCTCGAGCCTTGCAGATAAGCATGGGCGCGCCTTTCCTGGTTGATTTGAAGCCAAAGGACCTTGAAAGGATGAAGTTCAATCCAATTGAGATTGCCAAACTGGAGTTCGATGCAGGCGTCATACCAATAACTGTAAGAAGGAAGATGCCAAATCAGGAATGACACGAAGGGGAACTAGCCGTCTGGAACCGTACGAGCGCGTGGCTGACTTTATTCGGGACTCGGTAAGCGTGGGTTACGAAGTAGAGTCTCGCAGAGCGATATCTGAGGCGTTGCATTTTGGCAACCTTGTAGGAAGACTAAATCAACGTGGCCTCACGGCAAGCAAGGGAAAGGAGACGCAAGCAAGAAGGACACTTCTTCGGGCGTATCTTACCAATCCTGATGGAATCGAAAGAGCCATCGGATTTACTCCCGCGCACTTCAGCGTTACAGAATTCATTCATGCAGCAGACACAGGAACTTGGCCTTCAGATAGACACGTCTCACAACTCACACCCGACACATACTCTGTGGCTACGCACCAAAGAAAATCGGAGGAATAACTATTTTTACTACTTCTTCATAGTGACGCAATAGTAAACTTTATAAATGAACTGATGACTCTCGTGAAGATGGCATACACACTACCCACATATGTTAAAGACTTTGGCGAAGGACGCCCTATTAAGGAAGTGACCATGGAGTGGCATAAGGTGCACCGATTCCTGGATAATGCAACAGAAGCAGGCATGCTTGAAGTGGATAGTGATATGACCACATTGATTGCACGACAAGCATACTTGATGAATCCAGCTGACGCATCTCGGGCAATCGAAGAAGTGTACAACCAGCCCTTCACGGCAAATAATCTTCTAAGACGTGTTGAGGATGGCGACTGGTCTGACCTCGAAGCCGATCTGGCGACACTCGAAGAGGAGACACTCGAAGCTCAAGTCGCTTATTGGTAAAATGAGCTTCATCCCTCCAGAAGACAGAGTCGAGGAACTGCATTACAGGTATCTCCCCATGTTCAGGGAAGAAATGGAGGACGCAGGAGTAGAATACGCCAACGCACTTGACGCAATAAAAGCCATGCGCGCCTATACTAGGACAGTCAACAGAATGATTGAACGAGGACTTGTCGTCAGCGAAACTGACCATTCTAACCAGAGAAAGAGACTGGCGATGCTGCATTATGAACTCGGGAACAAGATTCTGGGACTGGTTACTGGCGCACCAGTAAGGTTCACTATCACAGGACTAGAAGAAAGGAGAAAAGGAACACCTTGGCTCACAGACGGACATGGACACGCAAACTACGTCACGGCCAGAATCAACGAAGAATTAGGCCCAAGAATAAACAGACCATCTTACGAACGCCCGTGAACACGCAACATTTATAACGAAGCCTTTGCCTTCTTATTGTTATGACCAAAGGCGTAACTGCTCCTAAAGAGAAGGACTTCAGCACTTGGTACCAGGACGTTATTCTTAAGGCTGGATTGATTGAATATTCACTCGTTTCCGGATGCATGGTTATAAGGCCTTATGCTTATAGGATGTGGGAATTACTAAGAGATGCGCTTGACTCAGGATTCAAAGAAAGAGGCGTGGAGAACGCGTACTTCCCATTACTCATTCCAGAATCATTATTGAAGAAAGAACAGGAACACGTTGAAGGTTTTAATCCGGAAGTGGCGTGGGTTACGGAGACGGGGGATACTAAACTGCCTGAGCGTTTGGCCATAAGACCCACTTCTGAAACAATAATGTACGATTCTTACAGGAAATGGATCAGGAGTCATCGAGATTTGCCTTTACTGATAAACCAGTGGAACAATGTTGTTCGCTGGGAGTTCAAGCACCCCGTACCATTTTTACGTACTCGAGAGTTCCTATGGCAGGAAGGCCATACTTGTTTCGCAACGAAGAAGGAAGCGGACAAAGACGTTCATGCCGCACTCGACTTGTACGAGAAAGTATTCGTAGAATTAATGGCCATACCCGTATTGAAAGGAATAAAATCAGACAAAGAGAAGTTTGCCGGAGCAGATTATACTACTTCACTTGAGACGATATTCCCAAATGGAAAGGCAATACAAGGCTGCACTTCACATGCTTTGGGACAGAACTTTTCAAAAGCATTTGATATTTCATTCCAGGACGAGAACGAGAAGAAAGCGTATGTTTGGCAGAATAGCTGGGGCTTCACTACCAGAACAATAGGCATACTTCTTGGCGTTCATGGCGATGACAAAGGGTTAGTGCTTCCTCCAAAGATTGCACCAATACAGGCAGTGATCGTGCCAATCTACAAATCGGATGATAGAGATAAAGTTCTGAAGGAAGCTAATCTGATATTCAAATCAATAAAAGACATACGTGCGAAACTTGATGATAGAGATGAATATTCACCAGGCTTCAAGTTCAACGAGTGGGAGCTGAAAGGAGTTCCTGTACGTGTGGAGATTGGTCCTAAAGACATAGAGAAGAAGCAATGCGTTCTTGTTAGACGAGATACTGGAGCTAAAGAAGCAATTGCTTTGAAGGACGCTCCAAAGAAGATTGGTTTAATGCTTGAAGACATTCAGGATAACTTGTACAAGAAAGCAAGCAAGTTCTTGAAAGACCACATCGTTGACGTGAAATCATTGGCCGAGTTGAAGAAAGCAGTTGAAACGGGCAACTTCGGAAAGGCAGACTGGTGCGGTTCCCCGAAATGTGAAGAAGTTGTTAAGGACAAGACAGGCGCGAAGTCGTTGAACAGTTCTTTTGATTCAAAGCCAAAAGGCAAATGCGTGTTCTGCGGGGAGAAAGCACAGTTCGTTACTCACTTTGGGAGGAGTTATTGAGTGACTGCAGTACAAAAGGACACGAAAGATTTATCAACTAACGTAGGCCTCCCCTGCGATGCCTTCAATTGCAATCGTCAGTGACCTAGGAACCTCCACCCAACGTTTTGACCAAACAATAAAAAGTCTTGGTGGCAAAACAAAGTTGTATGGTAGTGTAATCGAGGCGTACGAGCTATTGCGTCGACCATTTGATGGAATTCTGATGAAAGCAGAATACCTACCAGTACTTCCTAATGTCAGAATTGATTCCGCCATGAACGACGAAATAGACGTTGTTCTCGGCTCCATGGAACCAGGTACAAGCATTGATGCATTGCTTAAGGAGTTATTCACTGAACCAAACCAAACAGCATGGACTGTGCTTAAGTATTTTATTCGCAACCCTGTAAGCGCAAATGCAACAACTCCAGTACATGTATGGCAAGTTATGCAGGATCTGGCTGTAGAAGGACACTCTCCACAGTTTAGTGCAGATGGCTTTGTTCGGGCAGGGGCAAATCGAATATATTCTCAAAAGAACGCAGGAGACATTATCTCGTTTCCAGGCATCACACTTCCAACTAAACGACAGGCATGATTCAGTTCAATCAAACTGCCAATCAATCTAATCACCACAATGCTTTTTAGCAAGAACATTCCAAAACCAATATGATAACAATAACATACTTCGTCCACGGAACAACTACAGACAACGAGCAGCACTTAGCTACTGGCTGGAATCCTGGAGAATTGTCTGAAAAAGGCATTGAACAATCAAATCTCCTTCCAGAACAAGTTAAAGACAAGCACTTTGATATCATGTTCTGCTCGGACTTAAAGCGGGCAGTCGATTCTGCTGAAATAGGATTCAAAGGAAAGCTTCCAATAATCCAAGACAAACGACTAAGAGAATGCAATTATGGCGATATGAACGGCGCTCCGGGAAGCACGTTCAAAGACCGCATGGATGAATTTGTTGAAGAACCTTTCCCAAACGGAGAAAGCTACAAGGACGTAGAAAAGAGAATGCGCGATTTCCTGGAATTCCTGAAGAAGAAATACAACGGAAAACATATAGCGATTACAGCACACCAAGCGCCACAACTAGCACTTGATGTCATCTTGAGAGGCAAGACGTGGAAGCAAGCTATCGACGAAGACTGGCGCAAGAAGAAAGCGTGGAAGCCAGGATGGGAGTACAATATAAAGTGAGAACTCTCACCACAACTCTCCTATTACCAACGGTCTTTTCTCAAGCGCTGAAATCTCCGCGGCATGTATCGAGTCCGGCCTAATATTATAACTAGCACTGCTCCCATAAAGATACAGAATCCCGTTCTTTTCGAGAACAAATCCTGCCCCAACCAACAAATAGCCATTACCCTTCCTAGCAGGAACCTGTTCACCTCGTTCCGTAGCTAACTCGAAGGGCAAACCATGCGTTTTGAGAAAAAGCTCCAGAAGCTCAGCGTGTTTATGCTCTCCTGTGATTGCCAGGTAAGGCTCTTGGCCAAGACGTACCTGAACCATCTCACGATGCCATTTGGCACTTCCAATCTCACCATCCAAATCAAGCAGTTCAATACGACCCATAGTTCAATGAGAATCAACCCCGAATTAAAAATCTTTGCGAACCAAAGAATAGAATCACAGGCGAGAGTGTGTCTTATCATAACTACTCTTTGCTCTTGAATTCAAGATAACAAAGTATCTCCGCGTTCTTGCGAGGATTCAGGGAAACATGAAGATTATAATCAGAACCAGTCCGTTTCTTCATAACCAATAACCATTCAGAATTTACGAGTTCTCGTATAGCATTGTCAAGTACCTTCTTTCCATTATGACTGTTTAGAAACCTGTCAGGCAATCCATGACTAACAAAATCAATAGGAGTATGCTTTCCTCCCCAGGTCCTTGAACGTACGAGCCTTCGAAGCACTAACACCTTAACGGCATCGCTACTAATCATGACTAATGTATCTTTCAACTCTATATAACCGCAACCCCACAAAAACCGGAACATTTCCAACATGCAGTTATTGTATATTAATGTACAAAAAGCAAAACCTTATATTTCCAAGATACTTTCCTATAGAATGGAAGAAGAATCACTATTTCTTGACAATGTAGGCGACTCCCCACACATGCGCCTGATGCAGTTCCTTATTGAAGGAAGGAATTTTGATTACACGATGACAGACATGCTTAAGGCGGGCGTGAGCTGGGGTACCTTACATACACTGGTTCCCAAGCTTGTCTCACTTGGCATAATAAAGAAGAACCGAACAATTGGACGAGCAACACTTTACCAGCTTGATAGAAAGAACGATACGGCGAGAAGATTGATTGGGTTGTATGACTCGTTGATTGGGCAGAAGGCCGTAGTTAAGTCGTTGATAAATTGATTCAATTCTGCACACTAACCATGCGCAAGACTCCACAGCAACTGCGCGTATATTCGAAAAGAGTTTGCTACTTCCTCGTTCTGAATAACAAGTGAGAATGACTTTCCTTTGTTATTGCCAATGGTAACTGTGTCTGCATAGATTTCAAGCCATGCATGCGTGACAAGCCCTTCAGGCATGTAACGAACCTCGCTTAGAGGGTATTTCGCAGAAACTTCCCCATAAGGTTTTCGAGCATATTCGTTGTACAAATACCTGCAGAATATTCCTTTCTCGTAACGACGATGATGATATTCCTGGAAGTAAGGCGTCATGAATCCGGCATAAGGGGTCTGCGATATTCCCATGATCCACATTTCATCGCCTTTCTTCATCATATTAAGAGTTCGTTCTCTTGCAGTCTGAATACCTCGCATGCCTTCGTAGACCTGAGCCGTTTCAGTTGTTATGGCAGCAAGATATTCAGATTTCAGAACAGGAACCATCTGAGCAAGCTTAAGTTCCTGGTTTCTCATTTCAGCTTCTCGCTCATGAAGATAAACTATCAAACGGGCAGGGTCTGCAGCCTTGAAATGCTTTGTCTTCTGTCTCACTATATGACTAACCAATCCTTTCTTAGCAAGACGCGAAAGAATCGAATAGACCTTCGACACAGAGATACCAGATTCATCAACAATAGGTCCTGAAGTGGTCTCGCCAGTGCGAAGAAGAGCAAGATACACCTTGATTTCGCCTTCAGTCAAACCAAGCTTCCTGAGGGGCTCAACGTCCATAACCCCTAAATTAGCCCATTCTATTTAATCTTTTCCCCCCTAGGGGAAGATATCATTTATATAGTAATAGTCACTATATAGTAATAACGTAAGGGGAGGTCCAATATGAAACAAAACGCATTCGGACAAGAGATTCCAGGAATACCTGAAGCAATTCAAAACCCTGTAGTTAAAGCATACATTCTACGCACACTCACTTCAGTAATTAAGAACTTGGGAATAGAGAGTCCAAATGTTCTTGCACAGCAAGTGCTTGAAATCGCGGAATCAAGCAACACGATAGAATCATACGAGAAAACAACACATGCACTTCTGGAAAGCAAGGGAGTAACAGCAGACAAGGTTGCAGAAACCCTTAGCGGAAGGGCAGACCTAATTTACACGCAGATCAAGAAATACTGCACTGGAAAAACGGTGCTTGACCTTGGATGTGGCGATGGGAAAGTTGGCGAAATACTTGCACGTTCTGAAAAAACAGTAACGCTTGCAGATGTTTACAAGCACCCATACGTTGACGAGACAGGTCTTGAATTCATTCTGTTCGACCAGGGAGAAGAAATACCGACAAAAAAGAAGTTCGACACCACATTAGTGCTTACTGTACTCCATCACAGCAGCAACCCCTTGCAGACTCTACGGGATGCAAAGAGACTCACAAAGAAAGGAGGCAAAATCATTGTCCTTGAGTCAGTGTATGGAATAGGAAAGGACCAGAACGCGAACAACTACGGCAAATGCTCTACTGAGATGGCAGACGACTTCAAGAGCTTGAACACAGAAGACCAGAGGTTTGCGAACGTGTTCTTCGACCATTTCTACAACAGAGTCATACACTACAGCGAAGACGCCAAAAACAAGGTAAACGTGCCCTTCAACTTCAGACAACCAGAAAGAAAGGACAGCTGGACTGAACTCTTCGAGAAAGAAGGCCTGAACCAAATAGCACTCGACTACTTAGGCATCGACCAGCCAAGCGTCCCAGAGTACCACACTTTACACGTGCTGGAGGTCAAAAATGATTGAGACAAAACGACTCAAGATTCAAACCACAAGACCTACTGAAGTAACGGACATCACAACCCAAGTGCAAGAAAGTGTACAAAATGCAGGACTCCAGAACGGACAAGTGCTCATTTACACAATGCACACAACAACAGGCATAGGAATCAACGAATCAGAAACTCGCCTGATGGAAGACATGACGAATGCAATAGAAACGCTTGCATCGAGAGAAAAGAAGTATTTGCACGATGACATACACCTCAGGGACTGCCCCAAGGACGAACCAAAGAATGGGCATGCACACATCAAGGCACTCCACCTGAACAGGAGCGAAATCATACCAGTCGTATCTGGAAAACTCACGCTAGGAAGATGGCAAGCAATCCTCCACTACGAGATGGACGGTACAAGAGAAAGAACAATACTGATTCAAATGACAGGTGAACAAAAATGAAAAACGCATCCCTAGACAAGTTGGAATGGCATGACAGATTCACTTACGTTAAGAACGTTCCTTTCGACGAAAAAGATCTGAACTGCAAGGGAGCAAGATTTCAAATAGTAAAGTTCCTTCCGCATACAAAAATAGAACCACACTACCACCTTAAAACGCACGAGATATTTTACATACAGAGCGGACATGGCATGCTTAAATTGAACAACAAAGAATTCAAGTGCGCACCTAATGACTTCTTCCTCTGTCAGCCAGGAGACGTACACGAATTCGTCAACGACACAAACAAAGAATTCGTGATACTCATCTTCAAGACGAACGAGTCAAGCGAGGATATCATGTGGACTAAATAGGACTCTTTACCACGTAAAGAAATATTTAGCACTACATTCTCTCTTAAACACCAAAGTTTAAATACATGAACGCATTACTATTCAATTACAATGGTAATGGAGACCCTTCAGATAAGGTTGAGCAAGGGAATGCTGAATGGACTTGATTCCCTCGTCAAGACTGGACTCTATTCAAGCAGGTCAGACGTTATAAGAGACGCAGTAAGAAGACTAACCATCAGTAGCCTTGTAGGTATCATACCAAATAAAGGCGACAGCGTGAAGGAAGTCAGAGAAATACGCAAGGTGCTCTCAAAGCAGCCATTCGACTTAAATGAAATAAACAAGCTGATTAAGTAATATCTTCAGGGAGAGCAGCTTCGACATATTGACTAGCAAAGTTTAGCAAGTTCTTATCCCTTGTTACGAGAACAAAGTTTAATCGAAATGCAATCGCGACATGAAGGTAATCAAAAAAACTCAAGAGAGCATGTTCTGACTCAAATTTTCGTGCTAATTTGTAGTCAACATCTCTAACCGCCACCAATTCAACCGATGCTAGCCTAACCAATTTTATTCTGACTTTCTCAAAACTTGAATCAAGCTTGAACTGTAATTCTTTCAAAACTATTGGAGAAACTGCCAATTTACAGTTTTTTCCCTGCACACGTGTTAAGAAATCCAAGGCAATTGCTCCAAAATCAACACCACTACGTACTTCGTCTTTGAGAATGTTCAGCCAAACACAAGTATCAACGTAATACATTTCGGGTTGCATACAAACAAGAATTGTACGATTCTATTTAACCACGACCTCGACACAACCGGAAAATTTTCAACCAATTGATCTTTGCAACTGAATCCCAACGCCATCTTCAATCCTGTACATATTAATGTCTCGAGTGCTCACGCCCTCCGCGTTGAACTCTCCCGATTTGTTAAACGACGAACGAACACAGTCCACGTCACCAGAACACTCGTTGATTGCAGAGATAAGCGTAGAACCAGCCTGCTCGGCCAGACTGTAAACCGCACCTTTCTCAGTGTCAATGCCTCCAGGATATGAGTACGTAACGTTCTCGACCAAGTCACGCACGAAGGGCATTGAAACAACATAGGTTGAATACACAGGAAGAGAAACACCCTGCTCACCAAACCGTGCAAGCCCTCCATCAATAAAGAAAGCAAGGTCAGCAACATACACCGCAGAAGCGTTGAGAGCTTTTACTTTCGTTGCTGCAATCCTGACATCTGAACCAATGTCCTGAAAGTCAATCTCTTCAAGCACTTTGCCTTTGTATGCTTTCTTGAAAGCAATCGCCTGTGCCTGGGAGAAAGCGTTTTGGTATGCTATAATTACTACAGTACCATATCCCTCAGAATACATTCTGTCTGCAACGAACGATGCCTCTTTCTCAAGAGAATACTGGATCTGAAAGACATTCCCTTTGCTCAACTCAAATAGAGATTCAGGCGCTGCCGAGGGAAGCATAATGACCTGAGCATTTCCAGAAGAAAGTGTTGCAACAACTTCCTGAGGAGAACCGCAAGCAGGCCCAATGATGAAATGCACACCTTCAACATCCGTAAGCTTGGAATACGCAGAAGCAGTAACTTTTGGATCGCAGACAGTATCTTCAAAAACATATTCAACGCTTCCATCGTTTGCTGCTACCAATGCGGACCTTATTTCCTCACCGAAACTGCTGAAGTCCCCTGTCAATGGAAGGAGCACTCCAACCTTCGTTGAACTAGAATGGGACGCGCATCCAGTAACTGCCACCAACACCAACAAAAACCACACCAACCTCATTGTAATCACCAGTATAAGATAACAAATGAAATACTAGAATTTTACTGGCTATTTTTGCGATAATTACACAAAGTTTATTTAGAAGTTCAGATACTATCGTAATATGGAGCTTTCCACTAAGCAGCGCAGAATCCTAGAACTCCTATCCATAAACGCACGGTTCTCCAACAAAGACATAGGAAAAATAGTTGGACTGAGCGAAGATGCAGTTGCTTACCAGATCAAGAAACTAATACTCAAAGAAAAGTACGCAAGGTTCTACGTACAGTTTGACTACCCGTATCAGGAGAAATTCCAACTGTACCACATCCTAATCAGGTTGAATAATCTGGAATTTGACAAAAAGGCAATTTGTACAATACCAAACACGATAAGCATCAACACCAGCACTGGAAAATATGACGTTCAGGTACTAGCAGTCACAAAGTCCAACGAAGAGTACGACAAAACAATAGAAAGCCTAAATTCAATCCTGAGTATTTCAAACATGACCGTGCTAAAATACATTGGCGACTATAAGCAGTTCACGAACGTTATTCCTCCAATCTCACTCAATACTCCCGTACCAAGAAACCAAAAGAACTTCATCTACAAACTAAATTCTAGAATCTTTCCCCTAAAGAATCCACATGGCGAATGGAAAATCGATGAAAGCGACAAGAAGATTGTGATGGAACTCCTGAAGGACCCTCTTGCCAGCTACACAAAACTCGCCACGAAAACAGGACTGAATCACGAAACTGTACGCACAAGGATGAAAGCGTACGTCAACTCTGGTTTCATCATCAATTTTGGCTTGATGCACGACTTCAAGAAGTACGGACTTTTTACTGCGCACCTGCTTTTGAATCTGAATGGAGAAGACAAGAAGAAATTCTCAGAATACCTTTTACACAACAAAAACATATTTTACTCGGCAAGATTGATTGGCACGTACAACTGCATGGTATACGTGCTTGCACATAACCCTGATGAACTATCAAAGCACATACGAGAAATAAGAACAGTACTCGGAAACTCATTAAAGGAATTTGACCTTCTGATGGTGGAAAACCTTTACAAGTATACGCAGTTCCCTGAAGGCGAACTGACAAATACATTCACTCCAGAATAGTAATCTTTATAACAATCTAGGGTTAAACGTATCCGGGGGGATTTAGTGGCAAAGCAAACAACATATTCTGATTCTGGAGTCAACGTCGAACTCGGCAACGAAGCGTCAAAAGTTCTTTACGAAGCAGCAAAGTTAACCTGGGAGAATAGAAAAGGAAAACTTGGCGAAATCGTAGAGCTTTTCCCTGGATTTTCTGGACTTAGAGGAATGCATGTTGGAGGACTCCCAGACGATGCTTACACAAATCTTGGATTCGACGGGGTGGGCACGAAGATCGAAGTTGCCGAGAGAATGAGCAGGCACGATACTATTGCTTTCGACCTCTTTGGCATGGTTGTGGACGATGCAGTTATCAGAGGCACGGAACCTGTGATGATTGGCTCTCTGCTTGATGTGAGAACGTTCGGAAGAGACGAACATTCCCATCTTGCTCAGATTACTGAACTGGGTCAGGGCTATGTCAAAGCAGCAAAAGCAGCGAACGTTGCAATTGTCAACGGCGAAGTTGCAGAGATAGGCGCAAGAGTACACGGACACGGTGATTTCAACTACAACTGGGGTGCTGGAGTTGCATGGTTCGGAAGAAAGAGCAGGATGATTACCGGTTTTGACGCAAAACCTGGAGATTATCTTGTTGCATTTAGAGAGTCAGGATTCAGGTCGAACGGGTTATCCATGGTCAGAAGAGTTCTCGGACAAGTCT
Source organism: Candidatus Woesearchaeota archaeon (assembly GCA_043818175.1). Classification (GTDB taxonomy): domain Archaea; phylum Nanobdellota; class Nanobdellia; order Woesearchaeales; family JBDRGA01; genus JBDRGA01. The sequence continues at coordinate 36,629 of JBDRGA010000054.1, forward strand.
ATGGAGCAAACTGGCACGAAGAATTGTTTGAAGGACAACGATTGGGAGACATAGTACTACAGCCAACAAGAATATACACTCCTGCAGTAGTGGAGATGTTCGGCGGATTCGAGGGAGAACCAAGAGTAAAAATAACAGCCGCAGCACACATAACAGGAGGAGGCATCCCCGAGAAGCTTGGAAGGGCACTGCAACCTTCTGGGCTTGGTGCGCTGATTGAGGAATCGTTCGCGCCAAATCCGTTGATGCTTCACGTCCAGGAAGTTGGCAATGTTAATGACGAAGAAGCCTACAAAACCTTCAACATGGGTCCGGGAATGATTCTCGCAACACGAGAGCCGGCCAAGGTGATTGATATTGCAGAAGAGCACGGAATTGAGGCAAAGATGGTAGGACAACTCACCAGAAATATGGGAATAAGGATAAAGAATATGGGACAATGGCAAGAAAAAGAGTACCTGACGTTCTAGCGTTATCGCAAAACAGATAAATGTGTTCCATGAACTAAACAGCATGAAATTAATACTGACATCAGCAGGCCTCACGAACAAGAGTATTGTAAAAGCATTCCAAGAGCTTGCTGGTGAGAACCCACGAATAGCGTTCATCCCGACTGCATCGAACATTGAGAAAGGCGACAAGGACTGGCTAATAGCAAATTACGCGGAATGCGACTCGGTTGGCGAGTTGGACATTGTTGATATTTCTGCCCTTCCAAAAGAAGAATGGTTGCCTAGGCTTCAAATGGCTCAAGTAATCTTTGTGGGAGGTGGGAACACTGGCTATCTCCTCGACTGGATGCGAAAGTCTGGCCTTGACAAAGAACTTCCGGAACTCCTCAAGACAAGGCTGTACGTTGGAATCAGCGCAGGCAGTGTAGCACTCTCCAAAAGAATCTGGGCAGATTCTGAATGGCTGTATGGAGACGAATTACAGAAGGCACCTGCTGGCCTTGGTTATATAGACTTCAACTTTAGACCTCACCTAAACTCAAAATACTTTACGCAGGCAAGGATTGAGAACATTGAACCTGTCGCAAAAAGGCTTGAAGGACCATTGTATGCATGCGACGACGACACAGCCCTGGTTGTAGATGAAGAGAAGATAACCGTTGTAAGCGAGGGCACATGGAGGAAGTTCGAATGAAACTCTTACTTACTTCCAACGGGCTGACGAACAAAAGCATAGTCAATGCGTTGAAAGAAATGGCAGGAGAAGAGCTAAGGTTTGCGTTCATACCAACCGGCGCAAACACAGTAACCGAAGAAAAGAACTGGGTTCTTCTCAACCTACTTGAATGTTCACAACTTGGGGAAACAGACATAGTCGACTTCTCAGCATTGCCAAAAGAAGAATGGCTTCCTCGAATGCAATGGGCGAATGTTATTGTGATGGAAGGAGGCGACACCGAACACATTATCGAATGCGCCAAGGCCTCGGGATTCGACAAGGAACTGTCAGAACTGCTGAAAGATCGAGTGTACGTTGGAATAAGTGGAGGAAGCATAGCAATGAGCAAGAAAATATCGACAGCCAAGAGATACATATCTACAGAAAATCCAAACGATGCTCCTGCCGGCTTCGGGTATGTTGAATTCGACTTCAGACCACATCTTAATGCGAAGAAGTTCCCGAAATACACGATAGAATATTTTGAACCATTCCTAAAGAAAATAAACGGAAAGACCTATCTCGTTGACGATGACACTGCCCTGGTCGTGACCGACAACAAAGTGCACGTCGTGAGCGAAGGCACATGGAAACTCGTCGAGGGGAAGAAATGAAAATTACCAAAGAACAAGCAACAAGAGAAGACTGGGATGAAGTCAAGAGCTGGAACTATAAGCTCAAAGGTCTAAATGAAAAGTATCAAAGCGTAGTTTACGCAGAACTGAAAGGACCGCACAGCGAAGTAACAAGCAACGACGTTGAAAGAATATACTATATCATTGAAGGAAATGGAGAGTTCATTATTGAAGGACAAACCACGCAAGTCCAGGCTGGTGACGTCATAACAATACCACCAAACAAGACTTTCGATTACACGCCAACTGAAAACGAAACACTAAAAGTCGTTCTTTTCATGGAGCTTTGGGATAATTAATTCTTCAAACGCAATCTTTAAGTACTTGCACAGTTTACACGTAATGAACGTAAAATGGTGTCACTAACATTATCAGTATCGGAAGAGCTGAAAAAACGCATGGACGCATTTCCAGACATGAATTGGAGCGCTGCTGCAAGAATGGAAATAGAAAAACGTTTAACATTCTTAGAAACTATTCGAGAATTCACAAAAGATTCCGAAATGACTGAAGAAGATGCACTTGAGCTTGGGAAACTGATAAAAAAAGGAATGGCTAAACGATTTGAGGATGAGATTCGTCGTCGACGCGAACATAGTAATGGCAGCACTAATAAGAGACGGAGTCACAGCCCAACTAATGTCAAGACGCGAATTTGAACTCTTCTCACCAGACTTCCTAAAAATAGAACTTGTTGAATGGGCTGAGCTTATTCTGAAAAAGACCAATCGAAAAATAGATGATCTCGACAAAATGATATCGTGGATGCGAACTGTTATTCAAATAGTGCCACCAGAAAAATATATCAAGATGTTGCCACGGGCCACAATTATTTCGCCAGATGCTCAAGATGTGCAGTATATAGCTTTGGCCATGCACCTTAACTGCCCACTATGGTCGAACGATAGGGCACTCAAAGAACAGACTACAATCACCATATTCAATACCCAAGATGTCATACGTATTTTTTCCAACCAATAACTACCATCTCTCAATCTCAGCAAGAACCTTCGACTGCCAGCCCTTGAAGTTCTCGAGAATTCTCTCCTTCATCTCGTGCTTCCCTCTAACCTTGTAGTGGAAGACGTAACCACCACCAGAAAGGTTCTCCTGGTGCCTGACAACAAGCTTCTTCTCCACTAGCGACTTTATTGCTCTTTGAACGGTGCTCCTGTCCTTGCCTGCTTTGCCAGCAAGCTCTGGAACAGTTAAAGAACCATTGTTAAGCATCACCCTAAGAACAGCGTACTCTCCCTTGCCAAGGCCAAAGGCACACGTAACAACTTCTTCAATGCTTACTCTTCTGCACGCAAAGTCGATTTCCATGTACTGAAAAAACTTAGTGTAGTATATAATCGTAACGATTGTAGAAAAATGAGAAAACCCTAATAAGTAAATAAATAATGGTCAGTGCCCGCCTTAGGACCAGCAAAAATTACTGTCAGTTCCTCCTTAGGTGGAATGAGATGAGCTAGGCGTTCGAAAGCGGGATTATCATGAAGCGCGCGCATCACTACCTGCGTTAGTGGATTCATTTCAGCAGCATTAATCTGTCCAAGGGCTCGAATTTCCCCAACCTCACGCTCAGATGGGCTGAACGCTTTTTCCGGAACTGTGGCCAAGTAAACATACATCGAAACACCCGTAACTGCATCATTAATTCTTGCAATCCTTGACTGGTTCAATGGTGTCTCCGGAAAAGTCTCTGCAAAAGTTGAACCATAGATTTCCTCAGCAAATTCCCTGAGAGATGTAAGTTTGGGTCTTTCCCAACCCTGATCTTCTAACCGTCTGCTTGAACGTGCTCGTTCACCTAGTCGGTCACCCTTCTCTGTTCCAGAGCCTGTGTCAACTTTGCCTCCAACCACACTGAACAAGCCCACAAATGGCTCTGTGTTTCTAATCGCCAAAAATGGTTCATTTGAAGTTTGCAACACGGGCAGTACGAACGCAGCATAAGGATGTTTCTGCGTGCCAAACCGCATTTTAAATCCAGCATCGAGTGATTCGTAAGTGTGGTCCTCCATGCCAAGAGTAACTCGTCAACATTAATAAAGCTTGTCGAAAGCAAGACTCAGCACCTGTAGAACTAGTCCAACGACTTTAGAACCAACTCAAGCACCTCAGGATGCATCGACGGGTCAAGTAGGTCAGAGTGCAGACTGCTCTTCAGCGCGTCGGTGCACGTGCCATTAACAACATAATTTGTGGCGTAATCCAGAGGAACAGAAGAGGCCTGCACTAGCCCATCACCTGGCTCGCCAGAAACATCACAACCCTCCCCACGTATGGTTGTAAGGTGCACTTTTAAAGGAATATTCAAAGGGCTGTTCAGGTTCTGAAGGAATAAACTGCCGGAAGCCAGGTCCTTACATTCTTTTGAGCCACCCGCAATTGCGCAAATTGACTGGGTTCTGCCAACTATTCCCCTGTTAGGCGTGCCAATAAGAACCACATCATCAACATTGTCCTGCCCAAACAAAACCAAATACTCCCTAACAACAAGACCACCCATGCTGTGCGCAACAATATCCACTTTGGTTGCGTTGGTTCTTTGTCTTACCACATCAATGGCATGCTTTAATCGTATTGCATAATTCTCAATACCTTCCTGCTTCTGCGAAACAAGAGAATAAGCACCCAAATCAACAGGATAGAAGTAATAGTATGAAGCCCTTACGGAAACAGCAGAAGGCATTACCCCCCAAAGGCCAGAAGGAACGTCAGAAGCTATAGTGGAGGGAGTGATTGCTCCGGAATCAAGATAACCATTCAGCATCAAAGCATTCTGAAACTCGCCAAAGCTATCAAGGCTTTCCAATGTGGAAGAATGTTCGCTGAAGCTATGACCGTGCACGAGAATTAATGGCTCTCTTCCAGGACCAATACATGAATTGCATGAACCCAACGCACAACAAGAAGCATTTGGCTCAGGAAGATTAACATCAACAACGGACAAATTCTGAACATCAAAATTCAAAGGCCAAGGAAGCTCGATTGTCTGAACAGGAGGTAGGTACGAACAGGCAGACCCTGCCTGAATTAGGAAAGAAGAACCTGGTGTGCCATTAACAGAAACATTACTGGCCGTAACATTCAAGTAATTAAGCACGAGGATTCGGGCCTCTGATGTGAAGTTTGCGTTAGTCATCGATTTGTTCAGAACGAAAGCGGCATAATTCCTAAAAGTGCTAGATGAAGCATTAGTTACCACTGGAATTCTTGAGCACTGTTGCGATATGTTTCCAGTA
>JBDRGA010000055.1:0-17182 GCA_043818175.1 Candidatus Woesearchaeota archaeon
AAGGTTTAAGGTACCAATTCAAACTTGTCCTTTGGCAATTTTCCTAGCTTTGGCGGATTCTGAACCACGATGTTTACCAATGACTCCGCTGAAAGCAGGTCGTCGCTAGTTACAACCTTAGCTTTGTACGTGCCAACAACACTAAATGTGAATGACTGCAATGCAGCAGTACCCTGCGGAACCCATTGGTCATTGCTCCACAAATACCATTCAAAGTTCACAATGTCTGCATTCGCATCTGTTGCCCTAGCAGTTAGTACTATTGGACTTCGCGCTACAGCATAAACCGTACCACCATTGACTGGTGTGATTATCACAGGCACAACATTCTCAAGTACAATATCATTAAGCACGAAATCATTGTTCGTCTCGTTGGACTCGTCAATCGAGTTGTTGTAGTCCGCCGTTACAGTAATGTCATAGATTCCATCCAAACTGTACGTTACAAGCACATTGGTTTGTGCGTTGCTGTTTGCTGGAACGTTCAAAGTTCCAGTTATGACTGGGTCACCATTGCCCATGTCTAGCTCGTAAGGCACATCAAGTGCTGAGTCACCATCATTGGCAAGTGTTATGGTAACCATTGCTTCCTTGCCTTGTCTTGGAACGGGGGTTGACTGCATTACAACAGACTGAACTGTTATGTCCGGTCTGTTGTCGAGCACTGTGAAAGTTGCAGATGCTTGGTTGTTAAATTCGTCTGACTCGTTTATTGTTTCGTTCCAATCCACTTCAACGTATGCTCCATCGAAAATTCCTGGCTGGTCGTATGTAACGTAGTCAATAACGTCAACAGCTCCATTCGCGGGCACGTGAGCCATTCCATATACATATGCACCAACACCATCGTATATCCTGTAAGGGACATCAATGGCATAAGGGTAGTTTGCCGTTACAGTGAAGTTAATCTCTAAGGGCGTACCAAAGAAACCACTTTCAGTAACAACATTCATCGCTTCAGCATCAGGCCTGCAATCCTTAACCAAACAAAGACTGTTGTACGCGTTCAGGCGACCTGCGCCGAGCTTCCCGATATAACTCGGGTTCTCGGCATCAATGTTGTCAGCGCCGTTCTTCAGTGCAGTTTCAACCTGTGCAGGCGTTAAACTAGGGTTCGCGTTTAATAGCATGCCTGCGACGCCGGCGACTTCAGGAGCTGACATTGATGTGCCCCCCGAAACAGTGTAGTCTCCTAAGTGATTGGTCGACATTATATTGAATCCTGGAGCAGACAAGTCGACCCATGAACCATAGTTGGAGCCATACGACTTAATATCATACTGATCTGTATTCGCAACAGCCATAACGTTGGAGAGCGCTGCAGGATAGAAAAGAACCTCATTGTTATTATTACCTGCACCCGCAACCAAAACCAAACCGCTATTATGTGCGTACTGTAATGAATCGTTAAGCCATGAACTGTATCCAGTCCCGCCAAAACTCATCGAGATTACATCTGCTCCCATTTCGACAGCATAATATACAGCCCATGACGCACTGAAAGTGCTGCAACTATTGTAATAAGGACCAACCGTGGTCTTGTAACAGTTGCGCAATATCATAAGTCTGCAATTCGGACAAGCGCTCGCCACTCCGATCCCGTTGTTGGTTGTTGCGCCTGCAATTCCTGTTGTTATACTTCCATGACCCAGAACATCAGAAACGTTATTGTCCCAATCAGAGCAATCCTCACCAGCAGCACAGTTCCCACCAGTTTGAACAAAATCGTACCCAATAAGGTCATCCACACACGTATTTGTTGGGGCGATAGGATAGCCATTACAGTTACCATCGTCATCAACACCGTTGAGATCCCCACCTAAAGAACTACTGTACCAATCTGCAATTCCATTTTCGTTCAGATCCTCTCCCGGATTAACCCAGAAGTTGTTCACGAGGTCTGGATGATCATAATCTACTCCACTGTCAATCATAGCAATAATTGTACCAGCGCCAGAAACAAAATCCAACGCTTCAGGATAATCAATGTCAGAATCAGGAGTCCCAAATACTGGGCCCTGCCCAACATTGTTGAGCGCCCATTGTTCTCCAAACAGAGAATCATTTGGAGTGCTCACAACATGCATAATACCATCTACCTCAGCATACTCCACACCAGGTTCTTTTGATATTTGCTCTGTGAGCTTCCTAGCATCCACATTAATCGGAATATTGTATATGAAAATTCTATCCAGACCAACTTGTTTTGCCTTCACGTTTTTGGACGTAATCGGAAAAGCATGCAATGCCTGTCCTATGAACGAATAACGTTCAGAAACTGCGGAGACTTGTGAGGTATCTGAATACTTGACTACAATAATACCTGGAGTGTAATCCAGATTTGCATCAGAAACCCGTATAAACTCTTTGGGAACTCCGTTCTTATCAATATTTGCCGGTGCAGCTAAAACTGCTACGGATGCAATGAGAAGTGCTAGTACAAGTGCTGTAATGTTGTTTCGCATTCTTGATACCTCTTTTGTTACTTTGGAGTGGTAATTACCCTATTTAAAGCTTTCGCTTTTCGGGGTCAATTCCATAAGAGCACAGAATACTCCTCCAATATAAACTTATTTGAAATCGGGCAGCTTGAACGCTTTCTTGGACGCGTTCGACGGCCCCAACGGAGGCTTCTTGGCGCCCTTGCTCTTCCAGATCATGAAACCGCCAATTGCCACGGCTAGAATTATTACGAGTAGTATTAGAGCTCCGAACCCGGAACTGTCTTTTGAGGGTTCAGACGTATCATATTCGTCGCCTCCAACAGTAGTAGGTGCTTGCTCCCCTGGTAATGTATTTGTTCCTGCGAACGTTCCATCTTTGTCAATAACTTCAGGCGCCGTTGCTGTGGTTTCAGAAGCACCTTTCTGTCCAACGAGGAAGTAACTGAATCCAGGGGTTGTTGCCTGGAATCTGGAGTAGCCTGACTCTGAAGATAACACTTCAGTTGGAAGCTGCACCCAATCTTCACCTACAAACCTGTAAAGAGCAACATCTTCAGGTGTAATGCCCTTGCTTTCCAACCATGAATTCAGAACCCTGAAGAATATGTTGCCCGACTTCAACTCCCCCATGTTCTGGGGTGTAATCTCCATATAACCATACACTATCTTGTCAATGCCTGGAACGCCATCAGGCCTCTGTCTCAAGTCCAGGACTAATAATCGTGCATCGGTTGATTCATCAATTGTTTCGAACAATATCTGGTAAACAGGACCCTTCGTGTTCAGGGTCATGCGCACAACTCGTTCCGATGGTATTGTTGCCCATGTCTGCAATGTTCCTGTTAAAACTCTGTTATTATAATTATCAACTTCAACAAGCTGCGGCTCTTCCACTACGTTGGGCAGGTCTACTACGATAACACGCTCAGAAGAAACACCCCTATTGCCATACTCATCAGTGCACGTCACAGACCATGAATAGTTTCCTTCAACAAAACTGTACTGCAAAAGTTGAGTTAGAGATCGACTTACAACTTCATCAGTTGCTACCCTAACATTCTCAACCAAGAGCGAACAATTCTCAATCGAAGAATTATCCTTGACAACATAACTAAACTGTACTGCCCCATCAGTATCCTTCGCGTTGTTTGCTGGGGAGAGGAGGGTGACTACTGGAGGAGTGGTTTCGTGCGAAGCTTTCTGGATTGTGGTGTTAATGTAAATTGTTCTATTAAGAGATTGGGCAGTGTTTGGGGGATTCATAGAGTCACTGCACTGAACATTCCAAGAGTGTTGACCATTGGTAAGATTTATAGTAAAACTTACATCCTGAATTTGAGTCTGCGCAAACTCTGTCTTCATTCCTTTGTTTATTCCATCAACATAGAGAACGCAATTTTTTACCAGACCCTTAGTTGACGCCACGTTTGTTTTGAATAAAATAATGGAGCTAGTGGAACTATAACCTGCAGAAGGCGACAGCGAGGTTACTTGAAATAATTCAGATACATCTTTCGTTGCAGAGAGATTCAAGACATAAAATGGAATGCTGTTAGATTGTGCACTTTTTGTTCCAACTTGACACTTCGCATACCACGAATTTTCTGTTTCTGTAACTGACCACGTGACGTTCTGGTTTATGTTGGGTTCGACGGTGGTATCGACAACGACTCTTTGGTCATTGAGATATATTGAACAATTATTGATTTGATTTGGAGTATTCACTTGATATACGAATGTTACTGGATTGTTAGGAATAGAACTTAGTGACTTTGGACTCACTCCCACTACAATCAACGGAACATTCACCGTAAACGCCTTCGTGGCTTGGCCCGTTCCTTTGGAGTTTGTTGCCTTCACAGTAATTGTATGCGTTCCTTCAACCGCGTTGAAGTACGCACCATCGCATCCAGAGTCCACAGCATAAGCTCCTCCATCAATGCTGTATTGGCACAACGAAGGACTGTTCGTAGCGGTGTAATCAAGAAGAATCTGAGAACTGCGGTCAACAGTAGACCCGGGAGACAATATTGTTACTACAGGAACAGATGCAAGTATGAAGCTTCCATCGGACTGTTTGTAATTTCCAAGCGCATCAATGAACTTACAGTACCACTGGTAACTGCCTGTCGAACCAAAGGTTAGTGTCTTATTGAACGCGTAATAATTGGAGGTGGTTGTATCTGATGCCATCTTCTGATATGTGGTTGATACTGGACTTTTAACCCAAAGCTCAACGTTCTGAAGACGATAATTATCAGTCGCGTTGCAGAAAAAGGAAGCGGTCAAACCATTGATTGCTGAACTAGCAGAATGAACTGTGGGTACGGTAGTATCTGCACAAGTGACATGCACTGCATTTGAAGCATCCACCTTTCCTTCATCAACGCCACATGCGAGGTAGGTTGTTCCAAGAGACGTACATTTATACCCCATGGTGTATATTTGATTGGTTACAGCATCATTAATTGTAGGACAAAGTCCACCTACTTTGCAACCAATAGGAATAGTATTAGTGCTAAGCAAACCCAAATTCGAACTCTCGAACGTTACAGCAGACGTGTTACGCATCAACGAAAGGCTGCACCCCGACAGACTTGAAGCGGCGGTATACCTACACAATATTGGAGGCTCAAGTCCATATTGAATCGTGCTAGGAACATCGCTAATAGATACAAGACCTCCTGCGCTTGCATAATCAATACAACCACTTATCACGGGTTTGACCGCCTGCCCCACCAACCCATTCTGTCCAATCTTAGGCGCTCCTCCTATCCCAGAAACGACCAGCGCAGCAAGCACAAGCACGCCAATAATAATCAACGCAAAAACAGTATCAACCTCAACCTTCAGGTCTAATTTAAGGAATCCCCACTTCTTCAGACCCACTGATTTCTTGAGGCTTACCACATAGTCACCAATAACGCTCGTCATTCGGAATTCTGCTATTTAAAGGTATCGCTGCACAATATTTTTATACCCGACCAACAAAAAAAGATAATGGGAAGAGGGCAGGTAACAATTTTCGTTATTCTTGGAATACTGATTCTGCTTATATTTGGGCTTGCAGTGGTGCTAACGAACCTTGCGAAGGAAAACAAACCAACAGATGATGATATAGTGACGAGAGGAAAACCAATAACGAGTCTTGTTGAAACATGCCTAGGTTCATTGCTTGACGAAGGGCTTGCAGATTTAGGAAGACAAGGAGGCTCGCTTAATCTCAATGGAATGCGAATCTCGCCAGATGCAAGCAACTCAGACGCATTCATCTACCCCCCATACATAATGCCATACTGGTCTCACTTGACATGTCCCACTTGCATTGAGTCAGAGAAACCACCGCTCTGCAAGAAAGACTGCCCTGTAATTGGAGATAATGGCAGGAACAGTGTTGAAGAACAATTGGCAGAGTACATAACAAGTCACATTGATGAATGCATTCAAAACATAACAAGCATGCCTGAATTTGATATTACTGTAGGAAAGAAGACAACCACAGTTACTATAACCCGCACAAATGTATTGGCTGAGCTCGAAATGCCAGTCACAGCACGGAGTACAGACAGTACGATTAAGCTGAACCGATTTATCGCGCAAACAGACGTTAGACTGGCAGATATCTGGAGGTTCGCCAAGGACGTTATGGACGCGGAGCAAAAATACGGACTGTTCGAAGAATCAACGTTACAGGTAATGTCACCATACATGGGAACTCATGAAGGTGCATGCCTCCCCCCAATGAGAGACGTAAAGTTCCTTGGAGGCGCAAAGACATGGTACCTAGTAAACGTGAAGGACTGTCTTGACAACGATATTTTACCGTATCTGGGACTGATGCAGTTCACCAACACGAATGATTGGACGCCATTGTATAGCCTTGAGAACTCAGAATACTCCGAGTATTCAGATGGAGTTCTGCAATACCTGCTCATAAAGACGAGCAACACAACCCATGACGTTAACGCCAGGCTAACATATCCCTCTGGAAACCTCTACCTTGATTTTGGGCAGGGGTACGTGCTCAAGCCAAGAAGATACACACCACAAGGATTCTTCGCACAACTAACAGGAATATTACTCAACGACTACAGATTCCAATACTCAATGACCTTCCCGCTCATTCTTACAGTTACTGATCCAGACGCGTACGACGGCCAAGGATACAGCCTAAATATCGCGTTCCAGGCAAATATACGAAACAACAGACCAATACTTGCAGATACTGCAAGCATAACCACGTACGGCACTCCAATGGTGAATCTGGATGACGAGACCCAGATGCCAAACAGAACGTACATCCTAAAAACATATGACCAGAGAACTGGTCTTCCATTAAGCAACGTGGGCTTCGAATACCAATGCGGCGATTCATTCTCAATTGGAACAAGTGACGCTGACGGCGTGCTAACAACTAAATTGCCATACTGTGCTGCTGGTGGAGTGCTCAGGTACATGAGCAAGGGATACCAAGGCAACGGTCTTGATTTAAACAATCCTGATGGTGAGGACACTCAGACAATCACAGTACAACTATGGCCCACACAAACACTAAACGTACAGGCATTCAAACGAACCGTTACTGATGTTCTAAGCTTGTCAGGCGTAAGCACGGGTGGAATCTTTGCACTTGATGATTACAAACATAATTTAAGCGAGAACGATACGCTAATGATAAGCATTGAGAAAGTCAACAATGACCTGTACGAAGAAGACGTGCCACAAGTAGGATTTGGCATAATAACCAAGAACCCACCTCAAATTGACAAAAGCGAACACGAAGACCTGATTAAAGAAGCGTACCAACAGGGCCAGATAAACGCTTCAACATATGACGAGCTTATGGACGCACTCAACCTGACAGCACTCCCCAAACCTCCAACTACTACGACAACATTCGATTTAGTACCAGGAACCTACAACATAACACTAACAATACTTACAGCAGAAGGACTGCACATACCGCCAAAAGATAAAAAAGTGTGCGCCGATGAAATCATTGGTTTAATCTGCACAAAACACAAAACAGTACACTATCCATTGATAAACGAAAGCGTCTGGATTAGCGGAGCCTCAAGTACAATACTGGAAGTGGGAGAAAATGAATTGTACAATAGTGGCAATCTCACTCTCTACGTGCTTGAGATGCCTGTGACGCCAGCACCAGAATTGTTTGATGTGATGCCTGAGCTTGCTGATTCCGATGCAGGAAAAGAATGGCTCAAATGGTACGCAAATTGGAAGACGAGCACGCAAGCATACAGGATGGCACATCCTAACGAGAATCTGCCTATTCCAATGACCTGGGATTGGTTCCAGATCATACCAGACCTCGCTACATACCAACAAGGCAAGGAATGGGTGCTGACACCCACGCTCCAGTAGCGAAAGGTTTATATCTCTAAGTCTTCCAACGGGTTACATGGCCGGTCAGAAATCTCACGAAGTTCTCGCGGATGTCGTTAAGCACGAATGGAGCAAAGTAGATCAGAAGACCCAGAAGGAAGTTGATAAAATTCTCGAAATGTATGATGATAAATTCATCCATGCACTGCAAGACGAAGATTTCGAAGGATATAACGGAGGAGTTAACGCACTAGTACAGGATCTATATATTAGTGCCAAACCAGAAATATACAAGCACCTTGGTGGCTTGAAAGATAAAGACAAAGGAAAACAGGACGAGGCAAGAGCAAATGCCCTCGAAGCATTACTTCTCCCATTCATTTCAAAGGCCAAATTCAGTGGCGGTCATGACATAGCAGAATCATACAAGAAAGCCAAAGCAGGTCTCAAAGCAAAAGATAGAATTGCTTATTTGGGTCAGCTTGCCCAGAGGCATCTTGGCGTAGATGAAAAAGCAGTTAATGCACTTTATGCTGGATTTGATTCCGATGCGCCAGATGAAAGGAAGGAATTGGTGGCTAAGAAGGCCATGCTGCAATTCCGAAATAAGCTCAAAGAGACCCTTCCATTTGCATACATAGGCAAGGAAATATCAGGGAAGGTAAACAGCCACAAAGAACCACACAATATGGATGCAGCCCTGCGCTCCAGGTCATACCAAAGGATAGGAGAAGAAATAGGACACACGCCTGATCTCCCAGAGTACGTTACTACAACCGGCCCAGCCGCAGTTGGCCTCTACGCAACAACTAAAGCGAAGAAGGGCAAAGATGACTTGAAAGATGAAGGATGGGTACAATACAAGAAGTAGTAACCACCACAACCTTTTTAAACGTTCTTTCATGGGCTTTTATTCATGGCAGTTCCAAAGCCGAAAGATTCTACGAAAGAAAACAAGACACTCGATGCCAACCTTCCTGCGGAAGTTCCCGACGAAGCAAGAAAGAAACTAGAAGAGCTAAGAGTGAAGCTTGACTTGTTCAAGGACAAAGTGCTCGAAAAATTCTCGGATTATTGCATGGGCATAACCTTACTACCACCAACTGAAGAGGAAAAAAAGGAAAACAAGGTCGCATTATTAGTGTTGATGGACGACTCTGACAGCACGAAGATGAGTAAATTAGAGTTGAAAGAAAAGCTGTTCGTTATCGTAGAACAAATCGGAAAAGATATTGATAAGCGACTGGCTGCAGAAACCGTACTCTTAAGTGAATTATGGCAGGCATGCTACGACGCGAAATACGAGTTAATCAACCTAATAGCAACAGGCGCTACAGTATTCGACAAAGGAATGCTTGCAGCAATCAAAATCTCAGAAATTCACAAGAATATGGTCCTGAAGAAGTTCGAGAAGTACATCGTAGCATACGTTCTCGCGGGAAGTCTTGTTCAGGGAAAAGCCACGCCAAGTTCTGACATTGACGTCTACCTCATAATAGATGATACGGACGTCAAGAAAATGACGAGAGTTGAGTTGAAAGACAAACTCAGGGCAATAATCATTGGTATGGGTATTGATGCCGGAAAGATGACTGGCATCGAAAACAAAATCAACATACAAGTATACATCCTTACTGATTTCTGGGATTATGTCAAGGAAGCAAACCCCATAATATTCACGCTATTAAGAGATGGAATACCATTCTACGACAGAGGAATATTCATGCCCTGGAAACAATTGCTCAAGATGGGAAGAGTAAAGCCCAGCCCTGAAGCAATAGACATGTTCATGAGAACAGGCGACCAGATGATTGACCGCATTAAATGGCGTCTTAAGGAAACAGCAATGGAAGACTTGTTCTATGCAGTACTAACACCATCACAGGCAGCACTAATGATGTTTGGAGAAGCGCCTCCAACGCCAAAGGAAGCTCCCGACGCCATGAAACAGGTCTTCGTTACGAAGAAAAAACTCTTAGAACCAAATTACATCGAGATTCTGAAGCGAGCAACTGACGTAAGAAAACAATTGGAGCACGGCACCAAGAAGGAAGTTACAGGAAAAGAGATTGACACCTTATTGCTAGACGCTGAAAAGTACATCAAGAGACTTGGAACGCTGTTCGAACAGATTGAAGTGGAAAAAGAGGACGAGACTATTGTCCATTTGAGCGAGAGCATCAACACGACGATGCGTGATGTACTCAGATTGGAGGGAGTTGAACAGGCAAAAGACGAAGAATTGCAAAAGCTATTCAAGACACATCTTGTTGATAAAGGACTCGCACCCCAAAAATACACGAGGATTCTCAAGGAATTCTACGCGGAGAAGGAAGCATACGAGAAAGGCGGAAAGAAACCAAAAGCAAAGAAGAAAACAGCCAAGAAGACTGCCAATTCAGTGTCAAAGACGACAAAGACTGAGATTCACTCCGCACAAAAGAAAGGAAGAGAAATACTCAAGTTCCTCATTGAATACGTGCAAAGGAAGAGAGGAAGAGAACTCGAGCAGGCAAGAATAAGAGTCAAGCACGGTGATGCGTTTGGAGAAGTGCTTCTTTTGGGCAAGGAAGCATACATAATCCATGACATCGACCACGAAGAAAAGAACGTTACAAAAGCAACAATTACACCAGAGGGAGGCTTGACTGATTACAAGCAGTCCAATCCTGAAGAACTTGAGAAGGCAGTTGCAAAGGCCGCAATCCCGGAAAGAGTATTCATCAAAGAACGAATCTTCGAAGACCTGAAGAGCATCTTCGGCAAGGACGTTGAGATTCTGATGAGGTAAATGCATGACCCGCGAATTGAAATATTCTCGGGAATTGTTGCAAGATCTGAACGCGCTCATTGAGGACTTCGGGTTCTTCATGACTCTTAATTTGGTCCATGCAGACCAAGGACTACCAGACCCAAAACCCGTGACACGTCTGATTCAGTACTCCAATCAAAATGCAACTAAGATTACCAACGTTTTTGAGCAACCTCTGTTAAACCATGAGCAAAAAAATCGCGAAAGGCTGGAAAAGAACATAACCCATATTTTGAGATTCATGCACGAATATCTTCAATACACGGGACACGTTCTTAGGCATCGTAATCAAAAACTATATGAAGGCAGATATACCTCCCTGCTCAAGCATTACTCACAGTTCATAAGCAAATACCATATATAAACCAACAATGAAAAAGAAACTACCAGAACTACAAAAAGGGCAAGTCACAATCGCGATAGACAAGACCTCTGTTTCGAACGAATTCACAAAATACATCGTTGCAAGAGGAGGCAATCCTTTGAATGCTGGGGGCGCGATTGGATACGTAAAAGCAATAATAGACCAGAACGTCCAGGATGAAAAGTTAAGGGAAGGAATCTTCAATGACTTGCAGCAGTACATCGCAGAGCATTTCTGGGCAGGAGTATACACTGCCAAAACACACCCTGAAAAAGTTAAGATAAGCTACAAAGACCCCAAGGCGGCCCAAAAGAAGGAAAATGTACACACATATCTTGGTTAACGCCATACTTTTATAAATAAATCATTCATCCTAGAACCATGCTCAAACGCATAAAAGAAAAAAAGGAACGACAACGCAAGATTGTTCTAAGTATTGTGATAAGTGCGTTGATGATTCTGAGTGTCTTTGGAATACTAATAGGGGGATTCTCCAGTGGCGCGACAAGGCTTACGTACAACGGACACAAGTTCGAACAAGTCATAGAACAGAATTCAGTATTTTACGTGACGAAAATCAACGGACAGAAAGAAGCATTCCTTTTTTACCCTGCTGACCTCGAAGCAATTGCATACACGCCAGGTGTTGCTTCAATCATTAAAGGCGCAACAATTCTCTCACTCTCACGAGACGCAGGCATGCCTGCCAGTACAGCACAGTACCTTGACCTTCTGAAGTATGATTTGTTGCAGCGAGGCTATTCAGTTCAAAGTGCATCCTTAGGACCAAATTCATACGGATGGCCCCAACTGTCATGTGAAGACTCCACAAGCCAAGCACCAGTGATAGTCGCGTACGAAGCACAGGAACCCTCAATACAATTGAACGGTAATTGCGTAGTTCTAGAAGGCAACGGCACAAGCATGCTCATGGTCCATGACCGTTTGTTGTATGCGTTGAATGGAGTGATGAGTGATGGCTAAGAAAGCCAAAAAGAAGAAGAAAACCACATGGCAGAAACATAGACAAACAATACTCTTAACCGGTTTCATAGTACTCATCCTGGCAATAGTACTTCTCGTAAACCCAGTCACAAAATGGTGGCAGGCGAGAGATGACATCACGTACAATAGTTTTGTCTTTAGACCAACTGATGGTTACTGGGTTACGTCAGTGTACGTGAACAACCAACCTTACACAATCCCATTCCACTACAATCCCGCCCAAGTAGACATGATACCAATGCAGCAGGAAGCAAAAACGCTAATAACAAGAAGACCAAAAGGAGTCTTCATAACAACGAATCCGGAATATCCTAGCAACGCTGTCGTTGGAGGAGTGGAAATCGCAAAGGTCTTGGGAGAGAGAAATGGAATTTTCAATATTCCTACAAGAGCAGCCCTTACTACAGGAACGGGAAATCAGACCCCTGTTGTCACGTGCAACCAGGCAACAAACGAAACAATAGTCATAGAGATAAGACTAGGATTGGATGACAAGATATTCACGGAAGGAAACTGTATTATTGTACAGGGCGCTACCGGCGATGATTTGGTGAAGAGCTCTGACAGGTTTGTGTATGGCCTGCTTGGAATTATTGGGTAATCTTGTAGATTTGCATGTCTGCCCAGAAATCCCTCGACGGGTCGAGAGTGACTGAACCATGGGGAGTCGTGATTGTGTCATGATTTGCTAGCTGTTCCCCAGTAAAATATGCTCCGTCCTGCCTTGCAAATACAATGCTATCTGAATTCCACTCGCCATCGAGAACACTATTTAATGGAGCTTGACCCCTCTTTACACTTCCAACGTATTCAAAGTGACTTAAATCATTACCAACCATTGTTCCCGGCTGTAGCTTCGTGAAATCAACATCATTACCTTCGGTCAATCTTCCTTGGTACAAATACTCCTTTTCAAGCCACGGCTGTGGGCTTGATTGAGTTGAGGGGAAAACATTGCTCATGAAAGCTCCTCTGCTGATAACATATGGTTTCTCTGTTGGAGAAGCATCGTAAACAAATACCACGCGGGAGACAATGCCTTCCTCGCCTTCTGGAGCGCTGGAGACCTCCCAACGAGTCTCGACTTTCATCGGGCCTGTCAATAAGGAATCGATTGCTCCAGTTATGTTTCCTGTGGGTTCCTTGTCAATGCTCAAGTTGGTGTAAAGTGAAGCGAGCTCAGGAAAGACATCAACAAGCGGTGCACCGGGTGCTATCGAGGACGGTTTGCTTACCTTACCAGTACCTACCATAATAGGATCATACGCAAAATTAGCCCACGTGTCCTGTAAAGATTGTTCTGGTGACCACTTGAACGCATAAGTTGAATCAATAACAATGCTTGAAAGCGTGTCTTGGACGTAAGCACTATTGTCAAGCACTAAATCTCGTGTCCTGGCATCTGACACATTCCCTACAATTTCAAGAGCAGTTGAATCGCTTTTCGCAATAGCCTGTGGCCCTATCGCATCATAATCAAAGTCGCTGGCGTGATTCTTCCTGTATATCTCAAGAGCTTCCGCACGAAGCTTTTCTGATTCTCTCTGTCTACTGGCTTCTTGTCTGGTGGACTCAATTGCTGCAGTCTGCCACTGATTCCCGCTCAAAGCGAGAATGTCGTCAATTGTTGAAGTAGTGTGAGCAACAAAAGGTTTGGGTTGCGAACCAATCGGAAGCATACCAAGTACATCAACGCCTAAATCATTTCTGTACATCTGAGCCAGTTGTTCATGAAGGTTCAGGGGCTGGTTGGCTCTGAGCAAGTAACCTTCCGGCAGAGCAACTTCAGCAGGGAATGGGTCGTAGAGCGCAATGGATTGTACTGTGTCTCCCAATGTCCATTCCATTGGTGAGAAGTCATGAGTGCGAATACTTTGTGGTAATTGATTCCTTGCTTCATTCAGATACGCCAGTTTTTCCTGGTCGGACATTACTGGTCTTGCAATATGAGGCTTAGGAATAACAACCCTTGGCTTGGAAACATTTGGAGTTGGGGCTGGGACAGTGTATGGAGTTTGAGGCTGGACCTGTGGCGGTTTACCGTAAGCCTGCTCCTCTGCAATCTTTGCGTAGTCACGGCCGCCAGGCATGCCCACTATCGCTTGGACTCCACGGTCCACCATTTCCTGCGTGGTCTCTGTGCTATCTGCACCGTTGTTTGTCCTTTGCGACGGGCCTGAGCATCCTGCCAGGGCTGCGACAATGCCTGCACCGATTGCAAGTGTTCTTAGCGAGTAAAGTGTTCTCATTTTAGTTCGTTGGCTTTGCGTAAACGAATGATGCGGGAAGCATGTTGCTCATGTCCGTGTCAACGTTGGGCGAAATGATGTATGGGTTGCTGCTGGGTTTAGGATGGAAGCGCATTGCGTCTCCCCTCCAACCTCTGGCATGATCTTCCAATGATACGACAAGCACCTGATTGCTGAACCTAGAATAAGGAGTTCCATCCAACACCAGATTAATGTCTGCGCCGTGGTCAAGGTCGGGTAATTGGCCCAGCTGCACTAGATCTTCAACGTTCCAGACCTTTGTACCAAAGTGAGTATCCTTTGTCCAGTCAATCTTTGTGTCGTTTCCGGCAAACACCTTTCCTGTGGGAGTCTCGTAGATCCATTGTGCGTCTGCATAACTCTTTCCAACAACACTCAATGCACCTTCACCCTTCTCGTCAAAAACAAGATAAGGTTTGGATGGTTGAGCAGTGGGTGCTACCGTGGAAGGCGCATTAATAGAAGCCAGATAATCACGCGTGATAAGCATGCCTCGCGAACCAAGGACGAAGTCAGTGCCGTAGACAAGGTCTTTCTTTGGAGCAACTGTTGCAGTTGAATCTGCGGCAGATGCCAACGTTGAGTCGAGCACAACAGAGATTCTCGAGCCAACACCAAGCGTATCAACAAGAGTTGAATCTATAGGAGAAGCAAGAGCTGATGCTGTGCCAAGAGTGTCTGAAGGCGTTGAATTCGGAAGCCAGGAGAAAAATGCAGGCAAGGAATTAGGTTGAGCTCCAGTGAACGAAGTCTTCTGCATTTCTGACCCATACAAATTAGAATCCACCACATCAGACCCGTAGAGTGCAAGTATCCTTTCAAATGTGCCTCCTCGTTCTTCTGAATGGGCTAAGGCATTATCGTTTAAGTTCCTATGACTCATCGTGTCGCCAAGTATGAACACCGGTACTGTTCCTATCTGAACAAATGAACCGTTTGCCACAGAATTGTACGCTGAACTCAAGGCACCAGTTGTACTGGCCCATGCCTTTCCGGCTCTTTCTGCAACAGCAGCTGTTCCTTCACTTACAGAGTGGTAAGCGTCAGACTGTACGACCGAACGACCTATTGGTCCGGCCAGATATCCACCAACAACTCCTGCTACAAGTGTGATGCCAATGATTGTGTTTCTTCCTTTATGACTTCTTCGCCTTGTGCTCATAGTAACGTCACCACGCAAGAGTAACAATCATTTGTATATAAACTTGCCGGTCAAACCTCAACCATAGAATCCTTGCGCCAAGTAACAAATCGTATGCCGGAACCGGTCCTCAAAGCAGCAGCAATCAACGCCATGTGCTCCTTCCCATCACCAGAAGAAAGGTTAAGGGCAACGTCCATTTCGAAGGGCATATCTTTCAATATTGAAAAGAAATAGTCCCTCATCGACTCAGCACTCAACATCCTGTCAAACGAAACAACACGAACATTCTCAGGTGCTTTGAATGCTTTTTGAGCTTTCTCATCACAAAAAAGAATTATCTGCTCAAAATCAGGACACTTAACAAGCTTCAACACGACCGGCCAACTAGATACCGGCTCAGCCAAGCACGCTAAGAGTTTAGTCAATGCACCTTCACCAGCTTCAACTCAAACGTTAAATCCTTGCCGGCGAGAGGATGATTGATGTCAATGGTAATTGATTCCGGAGTTACTTTCACAACTCTCGCAGGAATCTGTTGCGAACCATCTTTGCTATGCAGTCCTAGAACCATGCCTTCATTAACTTCCATTTCAGTAGGAATAGCGCTTCTGGGCACTTCCTGAATCAGCTGAGGATTAGAGTCGCCGTACGCATCCACTTTGGGAATGTTAATGGTTTTAGAGTCGCCTTCGTTCATTCCTTCAACGGCAGCGTCAAAACCCTTAATGACCTGGCCAGAGCCCAATTCAAAGGTCAATGGTGCTCTTCCTTTGCTAGAATCAAACTGAGTACCATCGCTCAGAGTGCCAGTGTATTCAACATCAACTTTGTCTCCTTTCTTTGCGGTCGTGATATTATCGCCTCTGCAGACCGAATACAACGGCCCACTAATAATGAAAAACTGCAACCTTTTATAAGAATTACCCCTAGGTTCACGATTAAGTTTTTAAACGAACAGACCGTGCCACGGAAATGCTATTCACATTCCACGAGATACTGGACGTTTTGATTATGACTATAGGCCTCGGCTTCATCTTCATGAATTACGTTCCCGCACCAAAAAGAGAAAACAAGTGGAAAGACCTGCCTTATAACTTCAACAATACACGACGTTTCGACTGGCGCCAAATGTGGTTTGCGGCATTGTTAGTAGCTCCTGCAATAATACTGCATGAACTAGGCCACAAGTTTGTAGCGTTGACATTTGGACTACAGGCAACGTTCCACGCAGCATACACCTGGCTAGGCATAGGCGTACTCTTAAGATTGCTGAACTTTGGGTTCATATTCTTCGTTCCTGCTTATGTAAGCATAGCAGGAAATACGGCACCGATAAACCACGCATTGATTGCGTTTGCCGGGCCTGCAGTGCATCTAATCCTGTTTGTAGTCTCGATTCTAGTGCTGAAAAAGAAAGGTCTTAGACAAAACTCATTCATGGCATGGACGCTAATCAAGAGAATCAATTTGACATTGTTCATCCTAAACATGCTACCAATACCTTTGTTTGATGGGTGGACAGTATACACTGGACTCTACCACACTTTATTCTAGCCGTGAAACCTACGGTTGAAGAACAGCAATCCATTTAAAGGATCTTCTGCACAATAAGAACCCATATGGGGAAAAGACATTACGTAATTGCTGTGTTGCATAACTCCTGAGCTGAGGGCAAAGCTTTTGCTATGCTTCTCCGTATCTTTTGAGTCGCTGATACGCCCAGATTTTGCTTGCTGCTTCTTGCAGCAAGCCTTTTTCACTTGTGGCGACGAGTTGCTCGCCAAAGATGCGTTTTAC
>JBDRGA010000056.1:0-51506 GCA_043818175.1 Candidatus Woesearchaeota archaeon
CTCAGGTTGGATGCCAGCAGGACAGTACTGGTGGATGGTTCTGTGGGTTCAGATTCTCAATTAGTATATCTCCTTCTGCAGCACAGAAACATGCTGCTGTTACAAAAGGTATTTCACTTGATGTCGAAAACGGCGGAAAGTATCTCTCAGAACCTTTGGACCTTTACCTTGACGATGCACAGGTTGATTCGCTAAGAATAGGTGCGGAATTGCAAGGAAGAGAGATAACAGATATCAGTATCTCTGGCTCGGGACAAGGGCCTACCCAAGAAGAAGCAAGAGATGATGCATTTCAGGGCATGAAGAAACTTCAGACAGTATTGAAGACAGGCTCTTTGCCTGTTAAGCTTGATGTCGTGAAGATGGATGCGATTTCGCCCACCCTTGGGAAGGAGTTCACGGATAACGCCATTCTTGTTGGGCTGGTCAGTATTTTGGCTGTTGGAATCGTGATTTTCATACGATATCGAAGACCAGTTGTCAGTGGTCCTATGATGATAACTATGGTTAGTGAAGCAGTTATTATACTGGGTTTCGCTTCTTCAAATTTGTTTGGTGGATGGACTCTTGACCTTGCAGCGATTGCAGGTATCATCATCGCAATAGGTACGGGTGTTGACGACCAGATAATCATTGCAGACGAAACACTTTTTGGAAGAAAATCAAAGTTCAGTTCGTGGAAAGAAAAGCTCGGGAGGGCTTTCTTCATAATTATGGCATCTTACTTCTGCACTGTCGTAGCTATGATTCCATTACTGTTTGCCGGCGCAGGATTGCTCAAGGGCTTTGCCTTAACTACTATCATTGGTGTTTCCGTTGGAGTCTTCGCAACACGACCAGCCTACGCGAAGATGATTGAGATATTTACGGATAAGGAATGAGACATATTAGTTTATTTTCTTCTGGCTAAGTATTGAACAAAGAGGCTCTTGTCCTTCTTCTGCTCTGAAAAGTCGTAGTAGATTTTCTCCACGACAAAATCTTCGCGCAGTATCTCAAGCATGTCCTTCTGATAGATTGGGTATAAATCCAGTTTGCTCCAAACCTTGCGTTCCTTGTCATAGTAATGCAACACCACAACGGTATCGCTGATGTACGCTGGAAAGACAATAATCTTCTCTTGAAAGCCGTGATAATAAACAGAGTAATCGAATTTGAAGTTCTCGAATATCTTGTCCTTCTGCAGGTTCATTAAAGACCTTATGTAATCATAATTGCGATGGTCTATGAACAAGTAACCCCCTTTCTTGAGCAGTTGAGCGAACTTCTTAACAACAATCTGCTGTGCTTTCCTAGTATATTCTCTCGTTCCTCCTCCTATGTATGTAAGTGAATTTCCAGTCAGGAAGCCAAAGTCGAATACATGGGTGTAAGCTGGTTCCGCACTTGGAAGGTCGAGCCAGTTCGCCTTATGAATAATAACTTGCTGCTCTTTGCTCTTGAATAATGTTGTGGCTTGACGTATGAACTCGGAATCAACTTCGTTTGCCTCGGCGCTGTCGAGCGTGTATTTCACTGCATTGAGACCTGAGATGATTCCACTGAGCTCTGTTCCGCCGCCAACTCCAAAATCTACTATGCTTCTCAACTTGTTCTTTACAATAAGATCTGTGAAGAAGTTCTGTTCCTCTTTCTTGCATTGTCCCTTGAACTTGGGGTAAATATCCTTTTCCCAGCTCACGAATTTGAAATCGGAGAATTCTTCTATTGGATTGCTTACGTACGGAAGCGTGTTCACGAAGGCCATTGAATTGAAAGGTGCCTTTTGATACTTAAATCCTTTGAAGAATGTGGGCCCGGCCAGATCCAAAGTCCGGTTTCGTCCGGACCAACCGAGGTGGGTTTCCTCACTTCGTTCGTCAAGCCCACAATTCAAGAAACATGGGCCCGGCCAGATTCGAACTGGCGACCTCCTCCACGTCAAGGAGACGTCATTTCCCGCGAGCAAGATTTGGAATCTTGCATGTACCGGGCTAGACCACGGGCCCTTGTTGACGTGCAGAAACCGGAATCGTTTTATAAAGATGTTGCTTCCCCAGAAAATGCCATACTACGACGATATAAGCGCAGGGTACGAAGAACTGCACGGTGAGGAGCAGAGAAATAAGCTTAGGATTCTCGCTGCAGAGCTGGACGTTAAGCGTGATAACAAGCTTCTTGATGTGGGAGCAGGCACGGGCATGAGCGCACAGCACTTCGACTGCAAGTGGACTGGAATAGAGCCAAGCGCGGGCATGATTGAACACGCAACAGAGCAGATTATCCTGGGCAAGGGAGAAGAGCTTCCATTCAAGGACAATCAATTTGATGTTGTAATCTGCGTTACTGCCTTGCATAACTTCGACAACCCTGAGAAAGGATTAAAGGAAATGATTCGCGTGGGAAAAGGAAAGTTCGGTTTCAGCTTGTTGAGGAGCGCGCACAACCACAAGGAGCTTGTTCTCATGATAAAGCATAACTTCAACGTCCTGAAGCATATCGAGGAAGAGAAAGACGATATATTCATCTGTTCAAGGCCAGGAACGCAAAGTTGAGCAAAGTGCATCGACAACGTTCTCGAATAAGCGATCATTCACTCTACCCCTTCGCACCAGAACAATTGAACGGTCTGCGGTAAACATCTTCAATGGCTTGACAACGCAAGGGACAGGCAATCTTCCATCCTTAAAATCTTCAGAAAGAAGCGGCACGAACACGTCGCGTGGATGTACTGTGGTTGTTATGGCGCAAACCAATATATCGTAAGGAAGCACTGCAAGCACTAGCGCGGGCCTTCTTTTCTTGCCTGCCAGATTGGTAAATGGAAATTCGAGGATTACAACATCTCCTTTTACAAGTCCTTCCACGCTGCCTCATCCTCGGGGCTGAGCCAGTCGCGTGCTAGAGATTTTTCGCTCATCAGGGCAGGATACATTTTCTCGAACTCGTCCTCGCTCATGATGATAAGGCGATGAGGATAACTTAATATGACTGCCTGCCTGTTTTTTGAAAACCCTCCGGATTCCCTTGCTTTTTTCGGAATGGCAACCTGCCATTTATCTGTAATCGTTACAGTCTTTATGTCCAGCAGGCGTGATTTCTTATTCATAAGATTAGTAAGAATCAGTTCAATATAAGTGTTTCGGCCAATAGGTTTATGAATAAAAGCATGCCGTAGAACTGACATGAAAGTAACGCCCTGGGAAGTTACGGGAAAGATTGACTACCAGAAGCTCATCAACGAGTTCGGCGTGTCCGAGATAGATTCTGCTTTATTGAAAAGAATAGAAAAGAATGCGCCCTTGCATCACATGCTGCGCAGGAAGGTTTTCTTCGCACATAGGGATTTGAAGTTCGTTCTTGACGAGTACGACAAGGGTAACAAGTTCTTCCTTTACACCGGAAGAGCTCCCTCGGGAGGCATTCATCTTGGACACATAGTACCTTGGATGTTCACGAAATGGTTGCAGGACACTTTTGATGTTGAGTTGTGGTTCCAGTTTCCAGACGAAGAAAAGTTCCTGTTCAAGAAGAACTTAACGTTGGATGATACGGCGAAATTCACGTACGATAACATGCTTGACGTGATAGCTCTTGGCTTTGACCCGAAGAAAACGCATTTCCTGATAGACACGAAACACGCCAACCTTATGTATCCAGAAGCATTAAAAGTGGCCAAACTGATAACATTTAGCACGGCCAAGGCAGCTTTTGGATTCACGAATGAGCAGAACATAGGTGCG
Source organism: Candidatus Woesearchaeota archaeon (assembly GCA_043818175.1). Lineage (GTDB taxonomy): Archaea > Nanobdellota > Nanobdellia > Woesearchaeales > JBDRGA01 > JBDRGA01. The sequence goes on from JBDRGA010000056.1 coordinate 3,723, forward strand.
ATTTTCTACACGAGCATGCAAGCTGTACCTGCATTTCTCCCAAACGTCATAAGACATGAGCACCGGCCGTGCCTTATTCCCCATGCGATTGACCAGGACCCACATTTCAGAGTTTCAAGAGATGTTATTCCAAAGCTCGGGTTCTATAAGCCTGCTTCAATTCAATGCGTTTTCCTTCCTCCATTAACGGGTCCAGGTAAAATGAGCACCTCTGAAGGCGTACACGCCACAATATTCACGACTGACGACCCAAAAACTGTTAAGAACAAAATCAACAAGTACGCATTCTCAGGAGGAAAAGATACTATTGACGAACACAGAAAGCATGGCGGTAATCCAGACATTGACGTTTCGTACCAATGGCTTACTTTCTTCGAGCCAGATGATACAAAATTGAAGAAGATTCATGATGATTACAAATCAGGAAAGTTGTTGAGTGGCGAGCTGAAAGCTATCCTGATTGAAACGTTGAACAAATTCCTTGCAGAGCATCAAAAGAAAAGGGAAGAAGCAAAGAAAAATATTGACAAGTTTATTTATTCTGGTTGAAATATTCATAAGCTGTTTTAATGCCGTCTTCAAATTTCGTCTTTGGTTCCCAACTCAATAACATTCGCGCCTTGGTGAAATCGGCAAGTGCATCTTTAGGTTCTAGTCTTGCCCGAGCATTCACTGTTTCTCCTTTTCCCACAAGTCTTCTTATGACTTCAACTACATAGTTCACGCTTTTGTTGTCACCTGCGCCAACATTAAATGTCTGACCAAACACTTCCTTGTTTGTCGTGGTGGCTGCACAAATATTAGCGCGAACCACATCGCCTACAAACGTAAAATCCCTAGTATTCTCGCCGGTGCCGTAAATCATGACTTTCTCGTCGTTTATGAAATTGTAGAGCACTTTTCCTGGCAATAGTGCATATGCGCCCATAGGATCCATGTTCTTCCCGTAAACATTAAAATAGCGAAGCGAAACTGTTTCAGTTCCATAAAGAAAATTGAATAAGTTACAGTATCCCTCGCCCACATGTTTATGAAATGCATACGGACTCAACGGATTTGCTTCCATTGTTTCCACATATGGCAATTTTTCCTGATCACCATATATGCTTCCTGAGCTACTAAATACAAACCTTGGTACACCATATATCCTACAAGCATCTAAGACATTCAGTGTTCCATTAACGTTAATATTATGCGTTTCGACTGGATTCTCAATGCTGTATTGGACTCTGGGCCGTGCGGCTAAGTGAAAGACCACATCGAAGTTCTCAGTTGAAAATAGTTTGTTAAGATTACCACAAACATCCAATTGAACAAACCTGAAAGAGGGATTCTCACTGCACAAGTCAAGGTTGTCCAGCCTGCCAGCGCTCAGGTCGTCAATTGCGACCACGTAATTTCCCTGTTTGAGTAATTCCTCACATAGGTTACTGCCAATGAAACCCGCGCCTCCAGTTACTAAGCATTTCATGTTTTCTCTAAGGGTATGCAGTTCTTAAGCATTGTGCATGACAAACACACTTTCAAGAATTCAAGCCAATATCAACCACGCGGACATGGTTCATGAACTGTACGATTCCAGGCTTCGTATCATGAAACGTGAGTATAATATCTGAATGAAAATAAAGGTCGTGGTCACCATTGTCTGGATCAATTCCTGTTGGTACGTCCAACGCCACTTTGAAAGCCTTACTCTGGTTCCATGCTCTTGCCAGCGTTTTCAATGGTTCTTTCAGAAGCCCTTTCGTGCCTGTTCCCAGCAATGCATCAATTATGACATTGTATTCGGAGAAGTCTGCCCCCTTAACGAATGAATTCTTATCAAGTCTGTCATGATTAGCTAGTGCGGCTCCCGTGAGTTTTTTACTGTCTCCAACGAACCACACGTGTGTTTCACAGTACTCCTGAAGATAACGCGTCATCACAAAACCGTCACCTCCATTATTACCGTGATACGCAAGAACAAGTATCTTTTTTCCGACAAGATCCTGTTCGTGAGCAAGTGTTTCTGCAGCTCCTTTTCCTGCATTTTCCATGAGTTGTAGTGTGGTTATTCCCCCGGATTCAGCATCCAGTTCAAGCTTCCGCATCTCATCTGCAGTAATCACGGGATAATGTAATCAAGTTGTGTTTAAATATTTTCAGTACGCATCGAAGATTCGTCATCTGACAAGAATCATTCATCCAATATTTCAATCCTGATCGCACCCACAGGACACATGTCTGCTGCTTCCTGATTCTTTTTTAGCTCATCATCTCTAATAATGAGTTCCCATTGCTGGTCGTCTTCGTTAAAGGTTGCACCGCGTAGCTTAACCTTTCCTTCTTCGTCCTTTATCCAGTAGCCCGGCTCTGCAAGAACACAGGCAAGACTGCCAATACATGTTTCCCTATCAAAGATAATCTTGTACCGTCCCATGCTCATTCTGGAAGCGACTTAATTAAAACTGTTTCGGTGTCACCGGACAGGAACATTGCCTATTCGTTCCGCATAACCAAATCTGCTTCATCCAGAATCCTTTGTTCGTAAGCAGAGCTCTTTTCGCCTTCATCCTTTTCCTGACCCAAGGTGCGCATTAATTGCTGCGCTTTTTCGGTTTCACTGAATGAAACCTTAATCTGGCCAGCATGTTCTTTCAGGATTTTTCGTTCGATTTCTTCTGCAGAAGCCAGCGTAACTTTTATCTCTTCGAGTTCCTCGCTAGTTAACTTGGATGTGTTTCTGAGTACGTGATGTGCTTTCTTTTTCATCGCGTTCTCTGTTATTGCAGAAAAGTCAATATCTGCAGGTTTGCCGTTGACAAGTCTTCCCTCGACCCTGATAAGAACTATGGCGTCTGTAAGTTCTTGAGAGTCCAGCCATGATTCCATTTCCCTGTTGACCAGAGAAGGCGTCTTTCCGTCTGCGTCGAACTTTTTCATCTTTATTGGTTTGAGTTCAACAGGAACAAGTTTTCCTTTCCAATTTTCAACAATCATGAAGCTTCCGTATTGCAGTTTTTCTAGCTCTGCAAAATTGCATGGAAATATAGGTCCAGGGTATACAACATTTTTGTACCCTTCAATGTCAACTGTTTTTCGTATGTGAACATGTCCCCCTGCATAGTAGTTGAATCCTTTGGGCATGAACGTTACGGAGTAAGAGTCCATCTCTTCGAGATCTTTTGGTTTCAATTCCGTTATGGATGTGTGGAAAAGGAATATTTTTTCTCCTGGTTCTTTCTCCAATGATTCCTGGTCCAAAGCTTCGTAATAATGCCTATCGAGCATGCCTTTCTTTCCCAACAAACCTGTTATCTTCACGCCAGTTTTCTTATCCACTGTGAATTTGAGTTTTAATTTGTCACCCTCAACCCCTCCTCTTGTGACGTTGATTGCAAGGCCTGCTTCTTCAAGCACGTCAAGCATTGTCTTTCCTGAAGGAGAGAAATCGTGGCTTCCTGCAACGTAATAAACAGGTATTGTTGCGTCCTTGAGACGGTTTAGCTGTCTCACCACTTCCTTTACCTGGTCGATTAAAGGCAAGGCAGTGTTGAACAAATCGCCGCTGATGAGCAAAAAGTCAACTTTCTCTTTGAGAATCATATCAACTGACTTAATGAAAGCCTTCAAGTTAAGGTCTTTCATCTGTGGGTCTCTCCACGCACCAATGTGCACGTCACTCATGTGGGCGAATTTCATGTTAAGGGAATTCTGTTCCTATTCTTGAGCGTTGCGGTTATGGAACTAGCAATCTGATGACATCGTGCGTAGTGATGACTTGGAGCGTCTTTATATTGCTTAAAGCCTTGTCATTCGACCACAATGGACATTTCAGTTTCATGGCCAATGCGATGAATTCTGCATCGTCTTTGTCTGGAGATATCTTTAGAGCCACAGCCATTTTATCCGAATATTCCTTGTTAGGAACAAATGGAATAACCATCTTCATATCGTCGAGAAGTGCATCAAAGAGTTTCGAGGTTATCCTTGCTTTCTTCATCACGTGTTTCTTGTATTTGAGCAGTTCTTGCAGTGCTTTTTGGCTGGTGAAGAACATCAATTCTTTGTTTTGCATTATCTCCCTGACTGCCGAGCCTTCCCAGAAGTACGTAATCAGTACATTGGTGTCAAGAACAATTCTCATGCCTTCTTTCTGCTTCCCCTTCTTCCTTTCCGAACCAGATCTGAAGCCCAGGAAGTAATCTCCTGCTCTTCATCAGCCTTCTTGAGAATGGAATCCCGCCACGCCAGGTCATTGGTCTTCTGGACTATGCATTTTCGTATGAAGCCTGACCAGTTGACTTCGTCGTACTTTGCCATCGTGGTGCGTATATCATCAGGTATTGCCAGAGTCACGGTTGCCATGTTTACACAGAATTATGTGTAAATATTTAAAGTTTTTGGGGAGATGTTGTTTTGAGTATTAATTTATCACAATGTAGAAGAAAAGTGCGCTAACAGTAAAATGGAATTATCTTGTATGTTGTTGTCCAATTAATCAGTCTTTAACTCCTGAAAAGCTCCTCGCCTGCCTTTCCTTAACTACTGCCACTTCCTTGTCAAAGAACGGTATTGCAAGAGGTATTGCAAACCTAGCAAATGTGCTTGTAACAATTGCTTCTCCTTTGTCCAGTGAAGCTATTGCTCTGCCGTCATTGCTCAAGTCCTGTGAAGCAGATTCGATTATTGCCTGGCGTTCACTTCCCATTTCCGTGCCAAGAATTATTTTAGTGTTCATATTCGCGAGAACTTCTCTTGGAATCAAAGAAGGCATTTGAGTTATCGCAACAAGTCCTACTTTGAACTTTCTTCCTTCGCGTGCAATCGTGGAAAAAATGTTAGGGCCTGCTTCAAGAACTTGCTTTCCAAGAACACGAGGTGCCTCTTCCAAAACAATGCTGACAACCGGCATCGTTCCAAGCAGTCCTTTGAATGCAGCGCTTCTATGCCGTTTGAAGATTTCTGAAGTGATTAGACTTCCAACAAGAAGTTCTGCATGCCCCGAAAAACTGGAAGTGTCAATGATAACTGTCTTTCCTTTTTGCAATGCATTCGCAATATCGGTTATCGTGGTTTCGCCCGCTTCCCATGAGAATATGCCCTCACATGTTAGTTGGCCATTTCTGTCTGTAATGTCAAGCAGCTGGAAGAGTCTTCTTTTAACGACACCCAAAGAAACTTCCTGGAATCCTTCTGGGGGTTTGTCATCAAGTAGAACTGCATGTATCCAATCTTCTTTTTCTTTTCTATAATATGCGTGCATTGCCTGAGCTTGCGCTGGTGAAAAATCGAGAAAATCAAGATGTTCTGGTCTTATTTGTTTTATGTTGAATACAAGTGTGTTTTGGCCTGGTGGTGGGTTTCTCGGCGTGTAATACACCACGCTATTTTCGTGGTCCTTTAATCCTATTGTACTCCTGCCATAATATTCATCATGAGGGTCAAGAACAAGTATCGCACAGTTTTGCAACGATGCTGCATGCCACAATAAGTTCTTCATGAGAACACTCTTTCCCTTTCCTGTGGTTCCTGATATTAAGATATGATGGCTGAACACTTTTTCCGCGTCCAACGTAATTTGCACATCCAGTTTTTTGCTTCCTGAACGAAGAACTCCCAAATCTAAGGGGTTCTTTGTCTGTGAGAGGAATTTCAGGTCTTCTTTTGTTATTGCTCTCAAACCTGTGAAGAATGGAGGGAGTGCTTTTGCGGTCTTTGCATCACTTCCATTGATTTGCAGTATAGCTTTGCAGCTCGCAAGAACATAATTTCTTAATTCAGGTTCGAGGAGTTCATCATGAATATTATGCTCCAATCTCATTCCTGAAATGAGTTCAAGGTTCTGTTGGCTTATTTGGGAAGCATACTTTAAGTCATATACTTGGAACAGTATCTTGCCGTTTACGGTTTCAGCAATAAGAAGCTCTCCCAGTTCGAGTTCTGCGCCGTGCTTCTGCCTGCATAGTATTTCTGCATAATTGCCTGAGATTACCTGCGCTTTAACGTCCATGAGAAAAGCAATCTGCAGTCTCTAATAAACCTATTGTCCTTTAAAGGGGGTCATGGCAACTCTTGCAAGCATCTGGCCTCCTATATGTGTTGGCAGAATAACCTGTTCTGCTCCTGCGTTCTTTAGTTTGTCAATGCTTCTTTCAAAGTCCGCCCTGGCAACGATGTGCATATTTGGGTTCATTTCCTTTGCGGTCAATACCTGCAAGATGTTGTCCCCATCCGTTGAAAGACAAGATACCAATGATTTGGCGTGCTTTATTCCTGCAGCTTCAAGCGTTTTCTTTTCTAGACTGTCATCTTCCAAAGCAAGCCAGCCCAGTTTTTCTGCGCGGTCAATTCGTTCAGGATTCTCGTCAATTAGTACGAAAGGAATCTTTTCTGCTGCAAGGCTCTTTGCGACATTGCTTCCTACGCGACCTGCACCGCATATTATAATATGGTTTGTGAGTGATTGTATTTTTTTCATTTTCTTGCCCTCCGCGAGATTCTGGCTTAGCTGCCCCTCGAATAATAGTTGAATTAGAGTTATGAGTATTACAAGACTCAATATTCCTCCTACAAAGTAAAGGAGGAAGCTTATGAATCCCATGCTTTGGTTTGCAAGGTCAATATGCGTTACTAATGTAACGCTTTTGTACACTGCTTCTCTGTACGAGTCTGATTCCGCAAGGTTCACGAACGTTCCCAGTATTATCAAAAGAACTAGTAATGCAAGAGTGACGAGTACTCTATGGAATACTCTGGTCTCAACCTCCTTTCTCCGCCCCAGGGAATGCATCTTCTCTTAACGCACGACGTGAGTTTATATAGTTTATTGTTGAGTGGGGTTACATCCTGGTTATCTAGTCAATTGTTAACCTAGTTTAATTGGACGTCGCTTGTGAATAGGATAGAAGATCAGAGAAACAAGCAAGTACACAAATAGCAGGTTCAGAACAAACCCTATTATTCCTTGCACGAAGAACATGGAGACAAAGTGCGGGTGGGGCATGTTCTGAACTTCGCCCGTGATGACAAACGTAGGGAAAGGAAACCCATGGTAATTGATGCAGTATCCAAAGTTTGCGCCATCCACGCACGGTCCACTTCCTAGAAGAGTCATCGGGAAGAGGAAAGTGACCCCGAAGACAAACAAGATTACCACAATCTTCCACGCTGACAGACGAAAGTAGTTGTTCTTGAGAAACATGAGCGGGTACTTGATGATTTGCCTTATAAATTTTCAGGTTCTCCAGTTGGACATCCCACTGCCAAAGGAAAGCATATAAACAGCATTCCCTTGCTTGAGACCATGGACCGCCGCCTTTCAGACCTTGCAAAGATGTTCTCGAAGATTCCGAAAGAACAGGAATCTGCTTTGGAACGCGTTGCCAAACTTGTTTCTGCCCTTTCCAAAGAAGCGCAGTTTGCAGTCAAGACAAACAGGGCAAAAGTTACGTTGAAGGATATCGCAGTCGGTTCTTGCGCAGTTAAAATGCCCTTCGTCGAATCATTAACCAAGCATTCAGACGAGGTTGATGACATCAACGCGTGGAACCTTCAATTGAAACGGGCAGCGGAGGAAGAACTGTTTGACAACGTTTCGGACAACGCTGAAAAGTATCTTCTCGAAGTCATTGCTCCAAACATAAAGGGTCTTGATGACGTAAGGAAAGCAGCTTCGTGGCTTCTATTTGCTGACGATCCAGTTCACCTATTGCTTCTTGGCGACCCGGGCACAGGAAAAACGCAAGTGCTTCAAGCTGTGTCCAGAATCGCACCAATTTCAAGTTTTGGTTTGGGTAGTGGTTCAAGCAAAGCAGGTCTAACTGTTGCTGCTTCAGGCAATGAAGTTCTGAAAGGTTTACTGCCCTTGGCTGATGGTGGCGTTTGCTGCGTTGACGAACTGAATTTAATGAAGCGAGAAGATAGAGCAGGACTGTTAAGCGCGATGGAATCTGGCGTCGTTATTTATGATAAGGCAGGTAAGCATCTTGAGCTTCCTGCTGAAGTGAGTGTTTTTGCGAGCGCAAACCCCAAAGGAGATAGGTTTGTAGGTAACGGTGTTGAAGTGCTTAAGCAGCAGATTCCTTTTGATCCTGCGTTAGTTTCAAGGTTCCACATCGTTTTCTTAGTTAGAAGACCGGACGCAAAGGATTTCGCGGACATTGCAAAAGGAATCGTTTCTGGTGTGAAGAAACCTGACACGGTTCTCGCAAAAGAATATGTCAAGAGAACTCAATCAATCTCAGTTGCTTTCCCGAAAGACCTCGAACCCGTTATTGTAGACGCTGTTGAAAGGTTCAGAAGGGATGAAAGTAAGTTCCTCCTTGACGTTACTCCTCGACTGGTTGTTGGAGTTGTACGACTGGCAAAGGCCAGAGCAAGGCTTCATATGAGAGAAACAGTAACCCAAGAAGACGTTAAAAGCGTGATTAAGGTTGTTGAAAAATCTCTTTATGTGCGTGAACGATAAGTTTTAATACGTTCCTGGCTCTCTTGAGTTTATGTTCCCTTTGTTCAAGAAACAGCAACAGGAAGAAGTCGATGATCTTCCAATCCTGGTCTTTCCCGAAGCTACGAATCCTCTCGTTTTGAAGGCAGCTGCAGTGCTCCACAAAAAACAGAAAGCAGCAATTCTGCTTATAGGTAACAAGAAGGACATTGAGAAGGCAGCAGAAGAAAACAAGGTCAAACTTGAAGGAATCTCAATCAGAGATCCTGCTGCAGATGACAGTTTTGAGGAAGCTGGAAACACTCTTTATTCATTAAACGAGAAATCAATGGACCTTACTGCTGCAAAGGAATTGGCTTTGGAACCTGTTTACTTCGCATATTACCTTCTGCGCTCAAAACAGGCGCATGGAATCGTTCTTGGCGCTTCATTGTCAGGCCAGGAGATATTCAAGCCCGCCTTACAAACATTTCCTGAGAATATGCGTAATGTTTCGAGTTTCAACATTCTTACCAAGCAGAATTACACCATCATGTTCGCTGACTGCAGCATGAACGCCAATCCCACACCAGACAGACTGGCCGAGATTGCAATGCAGTCTGCAAGGAGTGCAAAGGAATTAAGTTTGAATCCTAAAGTTGCGTTGTTGAGTTTCAGCACCAAGGGATCTTCCCAGCATATTGATGCTGAGAAGGTAAGGGATGCTGTTGAATCACTTGAAGGTTTTAAAATTCCATTTGACGGGGAATTGCAGTTTGACGTTGCCATTAATCCTGATGTTGCCAAGAGAAAAGGAATTGGAGGAGATGTTGCAGGTCATGCCAACGTTCTTATCTTCCCAGACCTTGATTCAGGAAATATTGCAGTGAAGGTTGCAGAAAATCTTGCTGGTTTTGAAGTGCTTGGGCCTTTCGTTCAGGGGCTTCCTGCTCCTATTGGTACTTTGTCTGATGCCTGCGACGTAGATGAGATTTACGAAACCGCGCAAATTGTGGCACTGCTTGCAAGAAAAGTTTTAAATAGCGCAAACACAGAGAAGGAAGAGGATGGGGATTCAGAAGAAGAAAACGAACACGAAGAAGAAGGTAAAGAAGAAGAGCAGCATGATGCCGGAAGTGAGGGAGATGCTGAAGAATCTGGACAAGATGAGTCCAGAGAGCATTCGTGAACTTCTTTTGCTTAACACTTACAAAGTGGCCGTTTTAAGAGCACAGGTTGATACGTTATCAGACATCCTCGTGAAGAAGAAGCTTATTACTCGTGAGCAATTATGGAAGCTTACGAACGAACAGTTTGAGCAATGAGGTGAGTTGTAATGGTGAGAGTCGCGATTAATGGATTTGGCAGAATAGGCAGAATGATATTCAGAGCAGGTTTTAACGACCCCTCAATTGAATGGGTTGCATTCAATGATATCAGTGTTCCTGAGGAGCTGGCGTACCTGTTGAAGTTTGATACTGTTGCTCATCGCTTCAAAGGCGATGTTTCTTTTGATGATAGACACGTTATTGTCAATGAAAAGAAGATTCCTGTCTTTGCTGAAAGAGATCCTTCCAAACTTCCTTGGAAGGACATGAATGTTGATGTTGTAATTGAATGCACAGGATTCTTCACAAAACATGACCAATCAAAATTGCATCTTGACGCAGGAGCCAAACGGGTGTTGATAAGCGCGCCTTCACACGATCCTGACATCACCATTGTGAAAGGCGTGAACGAGCACTTGTACGATGCTTCAAAACACTTCATCGTGAGCATGGCTTCCTGCACGACGAACTCGCTTGCTCCGATGGTCAAAGTATTGAACGACAATTTCGGGATTGTTCATGGTTTCATGAGCACAGTTCATGCGTACACAGCAGACCAAAGAATCCTGGACGCTCCTTCAACGCATCACAAAGATCTGAGAAGGTCGAGGGCTGCAGGTGCAAACACGATACCTACTGAAACCGGCGCAGCAAAGGCGATAGGCCAGGTTGTACCTGAGCTCAACGGCAAGCTGGATGGAATGGCGTTCAGGGTTCCCGTGACTGTCGGAAGCATAACAGACCTGTCAGTTGTCCTCAAGAAGTCCGTCACCGTCGAGGAAGTGAACCATCTGTTCCACGAAGTAGCCAATTACCACATGAAAGGTATCCTTGAATACTCTGACGAACCGCTCGTGAGCTCTGACATCATAGGAAACGCGCATTCATGCATCTTCGACGCAAAAAGCACCAAGGTCATCGACGGAACGCTCGTCAAGGTCATAGGCTGGTACGATAACGAGTGGGGCTACAGCAACAGAATGGTTGATGTGATTAAGATTATTGGAGTTTGAACTTTAATCTTCCGAGTTTCCAGACTTCAACGTTCGAATTACATAGCTGTTGAAATCTGAGACTGGATCAGTTGTGAATTTGTTGCGTAGCCGGTGAGCTTCGGTCAAGGCTTCAGATACGACATTTCGTTCGCCTGCATGTGCCCCCGCATAAACCTCGCTAAGTTCAGTGGGTGAAAGCCTGATAACTGCAACAGGAATATGGTATGTTCTTGTGGGAGTTCCTTCTTGGCCTGGACGCAGGTGTCCATAGTCAAAAGGATGCACATGCTCTTCGCCGCCTGGTCCAGAATTAACTCTACCAAACAGATTTGCCAAATGCTCCGAGATGAATCTTCTTTTCATACGCATTGAATTTCCTGTTTCTTTATAAAGCTAACGCATTGAAGTTACTGTACAGGGACTACATTTAACGAAAGAAATAAAGCCCAGATGTCCTCCTCAACCCAATGGACCACCGTTTCATCGAGATAAAGGCTCATTTCGACCACGTAGACCTTGAAAACATCAAGAAAGGAGTTCACGGTTGGAAAGATACGCCTTACGGTATTTGGGGGCACAGCACTTTGACAAAGGTGCATGACCTGTTCAAACGTTTGCCTTTGAAGAAAGACGATGTTTTTCTTGACCTTGGTTCTGGCGACGGAAGAATTGCTATTCTCGCTTCAGAGTTCTGCAAAGCATATGGTGTAGAGGGAGACAAACCATTGCACGAGGAAGCGCAGGAGCACGTGAAAGCGCTAAAAAGCAACGCAAAATTGCTCAACGAGGATTTCTTCAAGATGGATTTATCGAAGTACACCATTCTCTTCACATTCTACGACAAGCGCTTTCCACTTGAATTCGAGGAGAAACTATCCAAGTTCAATGGCATTCTTTTGAATTACAGCGACATCTTCAAACCAGCAAGATTGCAGCACGAGAACATCCTCTGGCTCGACCAGACTCCATGCTTCGTTTACAAATTGCCACAAAAATTGAAGAAGCTGCCTGCAGATGATCTTGGTCTGAGTTAATCATTCAGAAAGGACTCTTTTTCCATCCTTCGGGCGCCTTTAGCTTCTTCGCGCATCCGCGATGCGTCCATTCAAGTTTCATTTCATAGTATCCTTTTTCGGCAGGTCGTGAAAAGCTTACGATAGTTGAATTCTTACCAAGTGTGTCAACCTTCTTGCCACAAACTGCACATGTTTTTCCCGAAAACGTTTGAATTTTTCCATGTAAAGCATTCTTTTCAATGCCGAGTGGTCTCTCTTCAGGCCAGGCATGCACGACATATTGTGGTCTAGCACCGGCTTGTATTTTGCCTTCAACAGTTCTTTGTACATGTACTTGTCGCAGTCGATATCGTTACATTTTCCTTCGAGTGCCCACATGATCTCATCCATGTATTCGTTCAGAAGGTAATACTCATCCCTGTCATTCTGTGTCTTCACATTAGTTCCAGATTTCATGGTGTTCTCCGCTGTTTTCCTCGTACACTATTAGGTTTTCCTTCACTCTGCACGCGCTTCTGACTTCAGCCCAGAACTGACAGTTAATGCAATCCGGACAGAAATCCCCGCACGGTTTGTTCCATAGGTCTGCAGTCGACAGTCGTTTCTTGAGTCTAGCATATATCACACTGCCCGTTTCCATGGCCATCCTAATCATTCTCAATTTATAATTCTTTTGTCGACGGAAAATGAAAGCAAAGAAGTTTCAATTTAGCCGAAAATAATTCGGAAAAATGAGCAAATAACAGAAAGATTCCTGCATTTGAACTCTGAACCACTGGACAATCGCACGCCAAGCATATAAAGCAAAGTCACTTCCATGTTTCAGGTGATTGTGTGAACAAGCTAGTCGTATTCCAGGACAAGAAGATCCGTCGGGTGTTGCATGACGGAGAATGGCACTTTTCAGTGGTTGACGTCATCGAAGTACTAACTGAAAGTGAGGATGCGAGGAACTACTGGAAGGTTCTGAAACACAGGCTTTCCAAAGAAGGTAGCGAGATGGTTACAAAATGTAACCAACTGAAGATTCAAGCGTCAGATGGCAAGTACTACGTCAGCGACTGTGCAAACACAGAGACTATTTTCAGACTCATACAGTCAGTCCCATCTCCAAAAGCAGAACCATTCAAACTCTGGCTAGCCAAAGTCGGACACGAACGAATTCAAGAAATCGAGAATCCAGAATTAGCGCAAAACCGCGTGAGACGATATTACGAGCTTAAAGAATATCCGAATGACTGGATAGAGAAACGCATTCGTGGAATGGCAATCCGACAAGAACTTACCAAAGAATGGAAAAACAGAGATGTTAAGGAAGGAACTGAATTCGCAATTCTCACAAACGAGATATCCAAAGCGACTTTTGGGAAGACCATTGAGGAGTACAAGGAATTCAAGAATCTGCCTCGAAAGAACCAGAACCTTCGCGACCACATGAATGACTGGGAGCTAATCTTCACTATGCTTGGAGAGAAGGCGACAACTGACATCACAGTAGCGCGAGACGCGCAGGGATTCGATGAGAATAAGCAAGCGGCAAAGACAGGAGGCCGAATTGCTAAGAACGCCCGGACAGAATTGGAAATTGAAACTGGAAATTCTGTGGTTTCGGGAGGCAATTTCATTGGCGTGTCAAACAAGAGAAAGATAGATAAGAATACTGCAAAGAGGCCTTGATAACTGAGATAGTATTTTCCAAAGGAATAAATAAGAATTACAATTAATGCCATCATGAACGAAACTACTTTCAGGGCTATCGAGAACCGCGCGATGAAGCTTCAGTCGGACAATACCCGTTGGCATTTCCACATGCTCACTCCAGAATGCAAATTCAACGAGAGCAACAAGCATGCTTTCGTCCTGGAAGACCGGTCTTCAGGGGAAACGTTCGTAGTCTACAGTGAAGAACGAAACATGGCTCTTGGCAAGAAACTTGTTGCAATGCTTCACGGAGACAAGATTGTAGAAGAAAAAAAGGATTCTGAGCCCACTGATAAAGTGAAGGCGGTGCTTGCCCGGGCAAAAGAACTCGCCAAGGAAGGCAAGCAATGGCATCACCACATGCTTTTCCCCGACTGTGCCCTTAACAAGCACGCAGGAAAATGGAACATTATTTTCGAGAATCCCAATGCAGATACAGTCACAGAAATTCTATACGACGACGAACCAAAGGCAGACCTTAACGCAATAGAGGTTGAATACTACTCGCAGAAGAATTGACTTCGGCGACAACTATATAAACCAACAGCGCAAAATAACCTTCAAGAGGGGTGAGGGATGGATTTCTCCGTAGAGCGGAAGGAGCAGACGGTTCGGCATACTTATGGCAAGGAAGTCCTGGACGTTTCTTTCGAGTTTGCCAAGCAAGTGCATAAAGAATGCGGCGCTTTCGTCAAAGGAATCATTCTCTTCGGCAGCTCAGTACGAAAGAAAGAAGGAAGGGACATTGACATTCTCATCGTTGTGGACGACTTAAGTGTCAACATGTCGAAAGAGTTCATCCAGACGTACAGGATTATTGTGGAAAAAATAATCTCTCAAGTGGACAAAAGGTTACACGTTACGACATTAAAGTTCACGAGCTTCTGGGAGTACGCAAGAAACGGCGATCCAATCGTGGTAAATATGCTCAGGGATGGTGTTGCATTAATTGATACAGGATTCTTCGACCCTCTGCAAGCTCTGTTATACCAGGGCAGAATAAGACCAAGTGCTGAAGCAGTAACAACATACTTTAGCAGAGCGCCCATGACAATAAGCAATAGCCAGTGGCATATCTTGCAGGCTTGCATGGACCTTTATTGGGCAGTAATTGATGCAGGTCATGCTGCTTTGATGCGAATGGGTGTTGTACCGCCCGCGCCAGAACATGTTGCAGATTTACTTGAAGAAAAACTGGTTAAGCCGGGCATCCTAAAGAAAGAGCACGCCCAAACCGTAAGAAGGTTCTATCATCTTAGCAAACTAATACTTAATAGAGACATGACCCATATGAAGGGCTACCAGTATGATGACTATTTCAAAGATGCATGGGAATTCGTGAAAGCAGTTGGAGACTTTTTAGGAGAAACACCAGTAACGCAGAAATCTAAAGTATCGCCAGAAAAGAAATAATGCAATGTATGTCTTTGAGACATCACATTTCCAGCGCAACAATCTTTATATACGACCTGCCCCGAAACCCACTATATTGTAGGAGTTTCACACCCACACCACAACATGTTGTGGTATGTTGTCTTTCCTGTTGGTTGACAACAATCACTTGGAGGAATTAGAATGAAGGCTGAATTGATGGTAAGACAGGGAAGCAAGGGTCTGAAGATGCAACGTTACTTTTCCAAGAAAGGTACTACGCCCTATGACCAGTTCAAGTACACCACAAGGTCAACCATCATCAAAGAGCCTAATGGAACCGTTGTCTTCCAAATGGATAACCTAGAAGTTCCAGAACAATGGAGCCAACTGGCAACAGACATCTTATCTTCGAAATACTTCAGGAAAGCAGGAGTTCCAGGCACAGGAAGCGAAGTTAGCGTAAAACAGGTTGTCAAAAGAATTTCACATAGCATTCGCGAATACGGCGAGATGCACAAGTACTTCGAATCAAGGGAAGACGCGGATATCTTCGAGGATGAATTGGCGTACATGCTTCTCTCTCAAACAGCAGCATTCAACAGTCCAGTGTGGTTCAACTGCGGCCTCTACCAACAGTATGGAATTGAAGGTTCTGGAGGCAATTTCGCGTGGGATTTTGAGAACAAGAAAGTAATTGAAATCAATCACGCATACATTAGACCTCAATGCAGCGCATGCTTCATTCAGGACGTTGAAGATGACTTGATGAATATGTGGGATTTGATGAAGTCTGAAGCAAGACTCTTCAAATACGGTTCAGGAACGGGAACGAATTTCAGCAAGATACGCTCAAAGTACGAAAAACTATCAGGCGGCGGAACTAGCTCAGGACTCCTTAGTTTCCTCGAGGTGTTTGACAGGGGCGCGGGCGCTACAAAGTCAGGCGGCACTACAAGAAGAGCAGCCAAGATGGTTATTCTAAACATAGACCATCCTGAAATTGAGGATTTCATAGACTGGAAAGTTAGGGAAGAGAAGAAAGCCAAAATCTTAATCCAGGCAGGATACGACAGCAATTTCAACGGAGAGGCTTACCATACTGTTTCTGGACAGAATTCCAACAATTCAATCAGAATAACTGACGAGTTCATGCATGCAGTAGAAAAGGATGGTTCGTGGCAGACCACCTTTAGAACAACTGGAGAAGTCCATAAAACATACAAAGCAAGATATCTTTGGAATAAGATTGCTGAAGCTGCCTGGTCGTGTGCCGACCCTGGCGTTCAATACGATACCACTATTAACGATTGGCATACCTGTCCTGCTTCAGGAAGAATCAACGCCACGAATCCTTGCGTCACTGGAGACACTAAAGTTCTTATTGAAGGCGGTCGTTGGAAACGGATAGACCAGTTGGTCGACAAAGAAACTAATATTCTAGTTAATACAGGTTACATTGAACCTGCACGAATAGCAGGGTCGTTCCATACAGGTCATAAGCCTGTATATCTTCTAACCACCCGAAACGGATACGAGTTGAAACTCACTGCCGACCATAAGGTGTTCACAGTCAACAGGGGCTTCGTGCCTGCAGCTGAGCTCACAAAAGATGACTTTCTCCTCCTACCTGCAAGTGAAACAGCAGTGCTCAGCGAGCCCGAGAACGCAGTATTCTTCCAAATGCTTGGTGTCTACCTAGGGGATGGGTGTGGACGAGACAGTAGGACAATACAACTAACCATGAACTCCGAACATGAGCAGCCAATCTTGGAAAAATTCGCGTCATACGTAGGAGAGACGTACGAACGACAAACCCACAAGAGCCATCCCGCCCAAGTCCAACTCACCAAGACTTCTGCCAAGTACAACATCACAAACACCACACTCGTCAAACAATTCAGCGAGTATTTTGACGTGAGTCTAGCTTCCCACCAGAAGGTCATCTCGGACGCAATATTTGGACTGAATCTGGGTGAACAAAAATATGTTCTACAAGGCATCTTTACAGCTGATGGAACTGTCGCAAACTATGGTACAAAATCCCAGTACGTTGCGTTGGATTCAACCAGTAAGGAACTCCTCAAAGGCGTTCAAGTGCTCCTTCTAGGATTTGGCATTAAGAGCAAATTGTACCCGGACAGACGAGCGGGAAAGACAACCGCGTTCCTCCCTGACGGAAAAGGAGGTCTTAGCGAATATCCCGTTCGGGAAATGCACTCTCTGCGCATCAGCAAGGATGGCAGGAAGAAATTCGAGGAACTCATCGGATTTATGCCTGAAAGCCCGAAGCAGGCAAGACTCGCACGTCTGAATGAAGAAGTATCAACATACCATGAAAGACCATTCGAACAAGTCGCCACTCTAGAATATATTGGTATGGAAGATGTGTATGACTTGACTGAGTCACGAACTCACACTTTCGTTGCAAACGGAATAACCATCCATAACTGCAGTGAGTATGTCTTCCTCGACAACACAGCATGCAACCTTGCTTCAATAAACCTGATGAAGTTGACAGACGAAAACGGCCATTTCGATCTTAAGGGATACCAGCACGTTGCACGCATTATTTTCGCGGCGCAGGAAATGCTTGTTGATTTCTCAAGCTATCCAACCATGAGCATCGCGGAGCGTTCCCATATGTATAGAACAATTGGACTAGGATACGCAAATCTTGGAACGTTCCTCATGGTTAATGGAGTTCCTTATGACTCAGAAAAGGGAACTGCCATTTCCGGTGCGCTGACTGCAATACTGACTGGAACTGGTTTCTTAACGAGCGCTGAGATAGCATCATACTTAGGTCCATTTGAGGACTACCAGAAGAATAGTACTTCAATGCTTAAAGTAATGAACAAGCATAGGGACGCAACATACAAACTAGATGTCAGACACACCCCTGAACAAATGCTTCAAACAGCCCGCGAAGTTTGGGATGAAGTAATCCCACTTGGCGAGTCATTTGGTTTCAGGAACGCCCAAGCAACCGTTCTTGCACCAACTGGCACGATAGGATTACTTATGGATTGCGACACTACAGGCGTTGAACCTGACTTTTCTCTTGTGAAGTTCAAGAAACTTGCAGGAGGTGGTTACTTTAAGATAATTAACCAGAGCATTCCAAAGGCATTGAAGAACCTTGGATACACAGTTGAACAGATGGATGATGTCATAACATATATGCTTGGAAATCCAATGTTGAGCCAGGGTCCTATTGATTTGAAACAAGCAGGATTTACATCTGAACAGATTCTGAGGGCTGAAGAAGCAGTGAGGGAAGAAAGGAACTGGGGCGATTGGAGTCCGGAAATTAACCCTGCAAGTTTGAAGAAGAAAGGCGTTTCAGAGGAAGATATTCAGGCATTGGGCTTGTTCGCGAATGGCGCGCAAACCGTTGAAGGCGCACCACACTTAAAAGAATCACAGTACGCAGCATTTGATTGCGCTAACGCATGTGGCATAGGAAAAAGGTTCATTGATCCTTTGGGACATGTAAGAATGATGGCTGCCGTTCAACCCTTCCTTTCTGGTGCTATCTCGAAGACTGTGAACGTGCCAAACTCTGCAACTGTTGAAGACATTAAGGACATTTATTATCAGGGATGGAAGCTTGGGTTGAAAGCTATTGCTTTGTATCGTGATGGCTCAAAGGGCTCTCAGCCATTGAACACTGCTGAAGATAAGAAGAAAGTTGAGACAATTGTTCTTCCCGCAAAGCGCGACCTTCCAAATGAACGCATTGGAAGAACTTGGGAAGTACGCATTGGTGGACATAAGATGTTCATAAGAACCGGAGAATATGAAGACGGCTCTCTTGGAGAAATCTTCTTGGACATGCATAAGGAAGGTGCTTCTTTCAGAAGTTTGCTTAACTGCTTTGCCATTTCTGTTAGTTATGGATTGCAGCATGGCGTTCCGTTGGAGAAGTACGTGAACGGGTTTACTTTTACGAAGTTCGAGCCGAATGGGATGACAGACCATCCTTACGTGCGTTCTGGAACCTCCGTGCTTGATTTGGTGTTTAGGATTCTGGGTTATACTTATCTTGGAAGGACTGATTTCCTTCATGTTAAGCCCGGAGAGAAACAAATTACTCTTGCCCCAGAAGAAAAGGTGGACAAGCAGACAATTCTCTCAAAGGAAAAGAAGAGTAATAAGAGTGAAATCAAAGATGAACAACTTGCTGGTATGATGGGGGATGCTCCCCCTTGCAACATCTGCGGTCACATAACAATAAGGAACGGCACCTGCTACAAATGCTTGAACTGCGGGAATAGCATGGGATGTTCTTAGAATTTTCTTTTACGCTTCAACCCTTTTTTCTCCTTTGACGAAGAGCGGATATACTGCGCTGGTTCTCACATCGGGAAAGTTTGGCCCAAGGAACTCACGTACTGCTTCCGCGTCTTGTCTTGCTGATTCCCGCAAAGGCAGTACAGCAACGTAAGCAATGTTGCCATTTAAGGAGCAACCTGGGAATTCCACTACGTGAACCACAGGGATTTCTTTCACTCTCCGCATTAGTCGTTTGACACCTGACAATTCATCAGGACGTGCCTTACGCGTGAGTACGAAACCTGAATAGCCATCCATTGACTCTGTGGCTGTGTTGTATGGCGATACTGAGTAAGTTGTGCTACTTCCATTATTGCCTATTGAGATTCGTTCTCTGGCAAGAAAAGAATCCAGAGATTCACTTGCTGCGACTGGTTCGGGCGTTTCAACTCTTTCAGGCGCGTATGCAAAGCCCATCTTAGTAGAAAACGTTTACTTTCGTGCAGACCTTGCCGTTGCAGACTAGGCCGTCGGTGTACCTGAATCCCCAGAAGGCACTGTTTGGTGTGTTTCCTGTTACTGGTCCTATGTAGTATTGGCTGTCCCATAACTCCATGTTCCAGTAGATTCCGCCTTGTTCGTAGTTTCTCTGCTTCAATGCGTTGTTGGTTGAATCTGCTGAGGATTGTGCAAACTGTGCTTTCTTTCCTGTGGTTGCGTCGTAGTATCCCGCTTCAAAACCATAATCATATGCTTGCGCGTCTCTTGCGCTTGCTTTTTGTAGGTATTTGTATGCGAGACCCATTGCTTCGTAATCATTAACTCCCGAATCCAGTTTATCTCCAGTCTGCCATCCTAGATTGTACCCTCTGGTGAACTGTTGGATTTCTGATTGTGTTGCCTGTGCCATGAATGCTTGAACGCTGTACTCAGGTATTTGTGGTAGGTAACCAAATGGTGTGTATTGCGATGGTGCGGGCAATTCGTATGCTGTGTAAGGAACTCTGTAGCTTGGACCATCTCCTATTGTGGTGTGAATGCTTTGTCTGCACCCTGTTACACAATTGGAATGTTGGTACGTATACGCTGAGACGCCCGTTATGAGCAAGAGCGCGATTCCTAGTAAGATTATTTGTTTCATTGTTCAGCAGTTGAAATGATGGTATCTGTATCCTTGCCAGTAATCTCCGCCACCGTAAGGGCAGGGCACTCCGTAAGGGTATGAAGGCATGCGGTAGTTGTAGTAAGAATTGTATCCAGAATATCCTCCGTAGTATCCGCCATACTGCCCACCATGGTAGTTGCCGTAGTAGTTTCCATAGTTATTTCCGTATCCGTAATGGTAGTAGACTGGATAACTTGGGTAATAAACATGGTATGTGTTGTAGTTTTGGTAACCACAGCCTGAGCCTATGCAGCTGTATCCTTGGTTGCCATAATACCCATAATCAACGTAAGCGCTTGCTGCAGCAGCGAAGAGTGCTAATGCCAGTATTACTCCCAGGATGAATTTCTTCATAGCTAACATACCCCCGTTGCTACTAGTAAGTGAATTGGTATATAAAAAGGTTTCCCCTAATCAAACTTGAACATATCCCCTAGATCAAAAGGAGAAGAAGGTTGAGGAGCTCCAGCGGCGTTTTCAGCTAGCGGCTCCCCAACCGACTTCTGCGGGTGGGGGTTGGAAGAAAGTTCTTTTGTGATGTCAAAGGCCAAGGGGTCGTCCTTCTCCACTGGTGCGTTCACATCGGGGACGTCCTGCACCTTGCGCTGTTCCTCTGTTTTGTTCTGTCTTACTATGAAACTGTCCTGCTGCACAGGTTTCTCATCTTGAACCTCGAATGGGTCTTCCTCTTTCTTTATGACGCCCATGAGGTTGTCTGCTTTTTCCTTTAACTCGTTTGACACTTCAGCCACTTTGCCATTGTGCATCTTGAATCCAAAGGTATTCGCTTCTCTTGTGCCTTCAAAGCGCTTCTGCACCGCCAGTTCTGTGTTCAGCATTCCTTCTGCTAGTCTTCGGGCTTCTGTCTCTGATGCTGCTAAGCCATTGCGTTTTAGGGTAGCTATGATATCTTCCCTTCGCTTCACATATTCGTTCGCCAGCATCGTTTCGCTCACCTGTTTTCCCGTACTAGTATACCTTTTCAGTAACTTAGATACAGAAGAAGCTACTTGTATATAAATATTTCGGAAATGACGGCTTTGCACAAATAATGCTGTTTGCACAAAAAATAGGCAGAATTGCACATTTATTCGGAAAAGAAGGTTAAAATGAACATTTTAGTAAAATGTCACTGGACACGACTACGGAGGGTATAAATATGAACCTTGATAACTATCTGTTTATGGACTATTTTGTTATAGATGTAGAAACAGCGCCAGTGGACACGAAGAAGTATTCCGAGACCTTGGATGAGAAGAAAGCTGAATTCCTCAATCCACTTGATTCTAAGATTGTTGCAATTGGGCTCAGGTACAAGAATGAAAATAAAGTGTTTCTGGACTTAAAAGATGAAAAGAAGATACTGGAGGACTTCTGGGCAGAGTGGAGTTCGATAAAGAGGGGAAACCCCTCTTTCGCTGTTGTTGGATTTAATATCAATGCTTTTGACCTTCCAATGCTCGTAGGACGAAGCTTCATTCAAAACGTGTCAGTCAGTGCTTTTGTTTTAAAGGAAATTATTGATTTACGACAGAAGCTCTCTGTTTACGCGTATAAGCCACGGGGAAAGTTAAAGGAATATGCGGAATTGGTCGGCTTAGACATCGGGCCAGAAAATGGAAGCATGGTTGCGAATTGGGTTGAACAGGGCAAGACTGAAGTCCTTTCAAAGTACTTGAAGTCAGATTTGGAGATAACGGACGCGTTGTTCAAACGTGCAGAGAATTTAAATATCATACAAATTAATAAGTGGTAGGAAAGACATGAACCAGATATTTCAATATCCAATCAACGAGAAACTGTCAGAAGCAGTCCTGTTTATTCTAAAGAATACAAAGGCCTCGAATATTGGACGAAAGAAACTTGCGAAGCTGCTTTACTTTGCAGATTTCAAACACTACAAGAAGACTTACAACTCAATCACAGGGGAGCAATATAGTAGATGGGAATACGGGCCGTTTCCCAAAAAACTCTATCCAACTCTCGACTATCTGAAAGCAAAAGGGCAAATCAAAATCGAAGATGTAAAGTATGCAGAGGAGAAGATTGGCAAAAACATGACCATCCTGAAGACGTTTGAACCGACACACCTCTCGCAGGAAGAACAAGACGATATTCTTAGCATCTTGGCCAAATTAGGTTCATTCACAGGGAAACAGCTAGAAGATTTGTCTCACGACGACACACCCTGGCAAGTAACTGGTGAGCAAAATATCATAGATTATGATTTAGTGTTTTATAGAGACGAGGAAACAATTGAGCAGGTAGAATAAAGTGGACTCTGAATACACAGTATTAGAGTCTCCTGACTTTTATAAGCACTATAAAAAAGTCCGCAAGAAATATAAACATACGTTTGACAATGATTTTAAGCTAGCAATCCAAGTTATCACCAAGAAACTTGCAATTCTTAATGGTAATTACTTGAACCTCCCAGGGACGCCAAAGACGGTTGATGGCCTAGGAGAAAAGGCTACGCATGCAGTGGTCTACACACGAGTTCACATAAGAGAAGCACAAGACAAGGTGGGGAGGCTTGTCTACATTGTCGATAAGTCGCGTGAAAGGATATATCTAATAGATGTATACTACAAGTCAGAACGGGAAGACCCCGACAAAGCAATCTGTGCCAAAGGCCACATGGACTATGATGCTTTCATTGAAGCCGAAGAGAAACAAAAAGAATAGGACGAAGACAACAAATAGTCAACACGAGGTTACCAGATAACGAACAGGCGATATTATTGTGCGGGTTTTAAATATAGGAAGACCTACGTTTAAATACCATGACAGCAAAAGTTGACGTAACAAAAGAGGCATACTTTCGCAGCATATTTGAAAGACTTCTTGCCGCGTCTCCTAATGGCACCTACGCTACAGACCTAATCAAAGAGCTAGGTCTGAAGTACACGGAAGTTAACGAAGTAGTGCATTATCTCAAGGATTGTGGCGTAGTACGCATTCTTTATCCAGATAAAGACTTCTACAGGTTCGCAGGAGAATCGCCTGAGTACTTTTTAGTACAACCATTTCCCGAGAAACTACTTTCGAAATATAATGATATTTATACATTTAGGGGCTGGATTAGAAGAGCCAAGGACTACAGCTTCATAATATCACTCATCACGGCTCTCGTAGCTGCTATATCGCTTATCGTCACACTATCTCACGGCTGAAAACATTTCGGGTTTTTGGGGATAAGGCATTTAAAACCAGGAGAGTTTTATACCTTATGAATTGGATTCAGATAGGATTGTCAAAGGAAGAATTTGAAGGAGTGCGTATGTTAGCTATTATGAGATGGAAGTTGGGAGAATGGGAAAAAATCAAATGATTGCCGAACGATTTTTAAATTCGGCTTGATTTCTTTCTGTATGGCTGGTGACCCTGATTTCTGGAAGAAGGCAGGATATAATGAAGCATACTGGGCCAAACATAAGGCCAATGTGGATGACGTTATTAACCGAATCAAGGAAAAATTTCCACAACTTGAAGGTTGCTTTAAGAAAGGTTTGGGTGCTGACACGTCTGAGTATTTGAAATTCAAGCCTAATGATAAGTCTGAAGCGGACATTAAGGTGCATAAGCCGTCTTATGTTCCTCTTTGTGACATCGAAGTTACTGGAAGCGACCGCATAGTGCCAGGTCCTACTAGCCCATTATGGGTGCTAAAATCAAAATGGGACTATGCAAAGAAATCAGAGTTACCGTATTGGGTTGTATTAATATATCCAAAATCTCAGGAGAGGATGTTTGTCGTTAACGAAGCGATTATCTCGAAGTATGAGAAGAATCTGGTTCACCCTAGAATCAAGATTGACTCAAAAACAGGAGCTAAGATTCCAGAGACTTATATCGAGATTCCTGCAAGCGACGCTTTGACAATGGAAGGATTGTTTAGTTTTATTCAAGAAGAACTAGACAGTTAAACTTGACTTTCAATAACGTCAACTTCTTGTTTTGTAAGCCCATAAATCTGATACACTTTCTTGTTTAGAGAGTTTTGGGCTGTCTGAAGTTCTTTTTTAAGGTTTATATTTTCCTTGTCTATTTTGATTCTCTCTTTATCGAAGGGTGGAATTTTGCTTTTCCTGGCTGTATTCTCATCAAACTTCGTGTACAGGGCTAGTACTTTGCTAACTGCTTCTTCCACTAAGTTACTTTGACTATTTGTGGGTATTTTAATTGGCATGTGTTTGATATACTCCAGATGCATGGTTCGTACAGACCTATTATAAATCATATTGTACAGAAAATACGCAGTCAATTTTGAGTTCAAGATTCCTAGCAAATAATTCAGACTGAAGCGTTCGTCTGTTGGTATGATGTTAGTTACAGTATCCAAATTTATGGAGTCCCCCGCATCGGGAGCTGCAATAATTTTGATATGGTTTCTTGTTTGTGCTACTATGTTTTGAGCGACCAGTTTGGGATGTAGTAACTCACTTATCTTTGTGTGATACTTTTCAAGTTCCCTAAGTTCTTTGTTGATATATAATCCACCTCTATAATGAAATGTACCAATGTCCTTTCCAGCAATAATTTTAATATCCTCGTGGCTAGATTTCTTCTCATTGAAGTACTTTCTAAGAGATTGGACTCCAATTCCTCGCGTAATTCTTGCCACTCCGTCACCAAGAGGTACTGTGCCTTTGTTCAAATTTGTAAAAAGTGTTACATTCAGTTTGTCCATATAAAGTGGGAATCTCTCTTCTGTGAAGAAGCTATGAGGAAGAGAATACTTGTGTTCGGCCATTCCATTCTCGCCTTTTTTCCTATAAAATATTTCGACCTCTGCATTCACGTTAACCTTCTTGTTCTTCCTAAGAATAATAACGATTTGTTCCAATCTGACTGATTCAAATGCTTCGTTCAAATCGTATAGTGCTATGAGCTGGCAGCTTTCTAGGATGTATTTTCTGATGCCAGACCATGGTTCAACGTAGGTAAGTGATTTTGGTATGACAAAGCCCAGGTATCCTCCGTCATTCAATGAGTCAATGTATTTCTTCAGAAAAAGGGATGCAATATTTGTTCTGCCACTTAGGACCTCTGAAAAATCCTCGTTGGGATACTTTTTGTTGATAGTGGATTGCTTTATAACGAAATAAGGGGGATTTCCTATGATTATATCGTACTTCTTGGGGAACGCTTCGTCAAGCACCACTTCCTCTTTGAGTTCGTCTAGGTTTGTAGTGTTAAGTCCAGTCCAGTGTTTAAGGCTACTTGAAAGTGAATCTGTTGCTATTATGTTTATGTTGTCAGTTTTCTTCTTGAGATTTTTGAGAGCTAAATTGGTTGCAGTTAACTGCGTTGCAAGAGGATTGATGTCTTTGCCATAAATGTTATTTGTTAGTATTAAGTTATGAAACACATTTGGGTCGTAGTTCTCTTGCATGTACAGTTGTTTGAGCGTATCGTAAGCGTGAATGAGGAAAGTTCCAGAGCCACATGCAGGGTCTAGGAGTTTGTGTGTTGTATTGAGTGGAAGTCTGCTTAGAATAAACTTAGCAATCCAATCAGGGGTATAAAACTGGCCTAGTTCTTTTCTTTCTTCTCGGCTGATATGTTCTTGGTATACTTTTCCTAGAATGTCGTAGTTTATTTTCGAGAAGTTATAGTTGCATAGTTGATACAGAATCTTTTTTAGTGTCTCGTTGTCAAATTCTATTTTATCAAAGAATGTTTGTTTGAAAATTGCGTGGTAGTCAATTTTCCATATTTCGTTCCAGCATACTTGCATCAACTGGTTTGGTGACAGGGCATTAAGTAATGGGGTTAGTTGTCGTCTGCTGAGCTTTGGCGTTACTATATCATTATCTTCAGCTATTCTGTAAAAATATAACCGGGTTATGAATGAGTACGCTACCTCCGCTGCAAGTCTGGTAACCCATTCATCTTTATTATCTGGGTCCAATTCGCAGTCTTCTACCCACATGTTTACATCGGCAGAGAATCGCCTATCTAGACTGATTTTGTCTACAATTTTAGTCTTGGCTTCTTCAGCCAATATCTTCTTTACTTCCTTGAGATTCTGTATTAATGTGGGTGCAGTAACTCGCTCACCAATCAATTTGGCAGTTTCCTCGCCTTTCTTGTCTAGTATTTTCTTGACGAGGCTCTCTTTAGAAATCCATTCGCTAAGAAGTTTGAAATCTTTTGCGAGTTTGGCTTTTTCGATTGAAAACAATAATCTGTCTTTTGGATTTACTACATTTTCTATGAATGACTTATATAATCTAAATTCAATACCATTAGTTAATAGGACAAAAGGAATTTGTTTTTCGATAGCATAATTCAGAGCTTGTTCAATGTGTTGGTCGAGTTTCTTTTCAACACTTTTGCATTCAACAATGATTTTTGGTTTTCTATTGACTAGCAACGCTATATCTGCTTTCTTCCGCTTAACGACATATTCAAAGTCCATATCTGTTTCTAATTTGAAGTTAAGAAGTTTAAGTAAGGGCACGACCACCTTTTGCTTGATATTCTCTTCTACTCCTGTCTGCCTACCTTGAGTTATCTCATCAAGACTAGAGTTTTGAATTTCCAACAGCTTTTGTTGAAGCAGTTCTTGCTTCATTCTGAGTTCACCAATTTATTCTCCATTCTTGAACAGTTTTGCTCTGTGATGTCAATCTTCTAATATATCGGAGCGTAGCGAGCTTTCTAAGATGCGACCTTGCTGTCGCCCAGCTTATTTTGGTTGCCTGAGCAATCGCATTAGTATTGCGTGATGCGTTATGACTGGCTAAGTACGCAATGATTGCTCTGTCTATATGGTCTAGGTGATTCACAAGACAATCCTCTGAAACTTACAGGGTTGGGTACCATTTTGTTTTGCTTCAATAGTGAACTTGACTAAATCACCTGGAGTTAGATTTAGTCTGGTGGCTATTAGTTTTGGTATGCGCACAAATAGCTGCCCTCGGTTCACTCCCACTTTTGCCGTTCCTTGTTCTGGATAGCTTCCTTCTTTTATTTCTTTTATGTCTTTCTCTCGTTCTTCCTTTGAAGGAGGCGTTAGTTGTTTTTTATCAATCGTGACTTTGTGTCGTGGCATATTGAATATCATATGATAACTTGTTTAAATAGGTGTCGAAATCATACGGTTAATTATCATATGATAGATGCGAACGTTTATAAACAAAGACGTCTTACCAATCATATGATAACTGAGAATGGTGGTGAAACACCGTCGTACAAACAAAACTGGCCAGCTTACAATCAGGCGAAGCAATCAGAAAAACTCACGCTTCTTGCTCTTCTGGACGAGTTGACCGCCCTATGCTTAGAAGAACGCCCTCAAAAACAACGTGGTAGACCAGCTAATAGCTTGAGGGATAAGGTCTTTTATGCTGTTTTACAGGCTTACAATCAGAAGGCCAGTCGTAGGACGATTAGCTATTTGCTGTTGGCGAAGCATTTGGGGTACGTAGACAAGGTGCCTCACTTCAACACTTTGTTGGGCGGTTTGAGAAACGCGAAGCTTGGCATCGTGCTTCAGAAGCTTGTAACACTCTCTGCATTGCCATTAAAGGCGATGGAAGAACACTTTGCCGTTGACAGCAGTGGTTGGAGCACAACAAGATACGGTAGGTGGTTTGACGTTAGGACAGGCAGCGATAGTAAGAAGCGTCAGTACATCAAGGCACACGTAAGCGTTGGAGCAACTACGAATGTCATTGCGAGCATTAGGATTACACCTTACAACGTCCACGACACGAACCCCTTCCCTGAGCTTGTAAGGGAAACGGCTGACTACTTCGACGTTAAGGAAGTCAGCGCAGACAAAGCATACCTAAGCGACTTTAACCTTAGTTTGGTTGAAGAGTTGGGTGCTGTTCCCTATATTCCCTTCAAGTCTAACAACAAGCCAGGCAAATGGGGTGGCACTGCAAGTAGAGGCCGTACCAGCAAGAGCAGGATTTGGAAGCAAATGCTCCTATTATTCACGTACCGTCCAGAAGAGTTCTCACAGCATTATCACAAGCGTTCTAACGTTGAGACAAGCTTTCACATGCTCAAACTCGTATTCGGAGGCACACTCAGAAGCAAGACGTACGAGTCACAACAGAACGAACTACTAGCCAAAGCACTCACCCACAACCTCTGCGTCCTAGCACAAGAAGCAGCCGAAACCGGAATCAACCTTTATAAAGAAAATGTGCAAGAAACACTACTTGCACACAAAATCACCATTTAAAGTGCAAAGCCGGAAATGACAACTAGAAAACGAACCCCAATCCAATACCAAAAAGAACGCCCGCAACAAATAACCATCCTGCCATTCTTTTGTCGATGAAGCTGCCTACGCCGGCGAGAAATCCACCAATAAGCAGGCCAACTATCAGGAATGTTGTGTTAAGAGGCATGTTTTTTGTCCTTCTTGTCTGAAGCGCCGAGCCAGAAGCTCAAAATCACCCAAATGACATACACAAGAATGCTTATCCAGAAAAGTCTCCCGTAAACAAGGAAGACGCTGTCAAGCACAATCAAAGGAGTTGTGCTGTAGAGTGCAAGCTGCATGGCTCTTTTTCCATTTAACTTTCGCTTTCCCCTCATGAAGAAAACAAGGGCAATGAGCAAAGCGACGAAAAGCAATAAGATATCCTTAACGAGGAAAGCGACGAACGCGGCAACGAAGAGCCCGGGAAGCATGAGTGCTGCGAGAACCGCCAATAACACTGAAGCAGTACTCGGATTTGATTTAATATCTTTAAGGTCGTTCCAGTCCATGACCTGTTCTGACTGCCCAAACAATAGATAGGACTGCAGTTCAATGCCATCTCGCGTCAGGAGCATCGTCCCTGATGCGGTTGTGTTTCTTGGCAAGTAATACGTTCTGGGATGACTTACCAGCATAATTGGTTCTGTCGCAGAAACATTAGCGTCAAGCCCAAGTTTCGAGAATTCAGATGATTTTTGCTCAAGCGTTCCAGGGAGCATGATAAGAGCAGGAACGGCCAGGATTACGCTCAGAAGCAACCCCACAAACAACGCCTGAAAGAAGAACTCCCATGCCTTCTTCAAAGGGTACTCTGCGAGTTCCTTATGTCGCTCGGGATTCAGGCTTAAAGCAAACCTTTGGAAGAACAATGACCATTTCATTCTCTTCCATACATAGTGTCCTTTTTATGCTTATCGAGGGAAAGCTTCAAATACTCAAGCATCGAAACAAAAATATGGCATTCACACTATTCCTCGCTCAATATTGGTGGCTCGTTCTTATTACACTAATTCTGGGTGCGTTGTTCGTCTGGATTCCGATGCGTTATCTTGACCCGGGAAAGAACTGGCATCGCGGCTTTATCTTTGGACTTTGGGCCGGCTGGCTTGTAGCCATCATAATGCTGCTGATAAAGGGCATCTCGTTTGAAAAGGCAACAGGACTTGGGCCCACAGTGCCGGCAATGCTTATGTGGATAATAGGACTTGCAATTCTTGGTATGTTCTTTGGTTGGGTGCGTTCTGTCGTTGCCTTGCCCAAGCAATGAAGCATAACCTATTTAATCTCGAAATCGTATTGGTGCGTAATGGTCAAAGTTAGAACAAGAATAATGATCAAGGGACAAGTTCAAGGCATGTACTTCAGAGCAGGAATAAAGAAGCGTGCAAAGGAGCTTACCCTAAGAGGATGGGTTCGAAATAATCCTGATGGAAGTGTTGAGGCTTTGGTTGAAGGTGATGACGTGATTCTGGACAGACTTATAGAATACTGCAAAGTTGGTCCACAAGGTGCTAAAGTAGAAACTGTTGAAATCAAGAAAGAAAAGTTCGAGAACGCGTTTACTGATTTCGTGATAAAGTACTGACCATGACTAAAGCAAACAACAGAACTTCAGACGTGGATATTGATTCTATTTTTCTTGAGAGATGGAGTCCAAGAGCCATGCTTGGAAAACCTCTGAAGAAAGAGGAATTAATGCAACTCTTTGAGGCCGCACGCTGGGCTCCTTCCGCTTCCAACTCTCAGCCTTGGAGATTTGTTTATGCAATTAAGGGAACTGAATCATTCAACAATTTTCTTGATATCTTAATGCCTGGGAACCAAAGGTGGTGTTCCAAAGCAGGCGCGCTCATTATTGTAGTGACTAAAGTATTGCGTGATGACGGCCAGCGCGACATCACAGCATCGTTCAGCACAGGCGCTGCATGGCAGAACCTCGCGCTTCAAGGTGCGAAGATGAATCTTGTCGTGCATGGAATGCAGGGTTTTGATTATGGCAGAGCAGCGAAGGTTATTGAGATACCTCCTGGTTTTGAAGTGCAGATGATGATTGCGGTTGGCTATCCAGGAAATAAGACTGAGCTTCCTGAGGATTTGCAGGCAAGAGAACTTCCAAGCAACCGGAATAAAACTGAATCATTTGCGTTCGAATCCAGATTCACTTTCTGATGCTCTTAATGTACTTATCCGAAACAAGAACTCTTATTGCGTCTGGGAGAACGTAAGCTTCTATTGGTGTCTCGTATGGTATTGTTTCTCCGTCATACTGGACATGCAATGTTGGTTCTGTCTTTACCTTTATGTGTTTTCCATGTCGTATTTCGAGCACGTTCCAGAATTTTTGCTGGTCGACGCTTTTCCTTGCTATTAGCGCTGAAACCAGAGGCATTACCAGTTGTGCAGGATACTTTGCTTTGATTACTATTACCTCCAGTTTTCCATCATGCCAGCTAGTGTTTTTCGCCAAACTCAAATCATGATGTAACTTTCCTAAATTGAGAACAAGAACGCCAATGCCTTCAAACTGCATGCTTTCTCCATCAATTGTCAATTCAATTTTTGCGACAGGTGGATTTATGATTCTAAGTGCGGCAACAAGGTAAGCAGCAGAACCAAGTTTAGCCTTCAGGGATTGTGCGTTCCTCACAATATGTGCGTCAAATCCTGCGCCTGCATTGAGTAGAAATCCTTTTCTCTCAGGTAGTTCGTGTGGATGCGCTTTTTTCCTGCAAACCAATTCTGCCAAATCTAACTTAACAATATTACCCTCCAGAACTACTTTTGCCAATGCTTCGTTCGTATTTGGGAGCTCCAAGTTTGCTGCTGCCAAGTTGGCAGTTCCAGTAGGATATATTGCCAGAGGAATTCCCGTTTCTCTTAACGCGTAAGCTGCATTTGCTATCGTACCATCTCCTCCAGCAACAACGATTCTATCTGCAGAGCTATCCCTAAGTACTAGATCAATTCGTTCATGTTCTCTTAGAACATGGTGTTCCACTCTTGCCTGCTTCTCCAGTATTGCTATGAATTCAAGCAGTTCTTTTCCTTGTCCTGCCTTAGGATTGCTTACTACCAGAACATGCATATCTTTTGCTTTAGTGCCCGACGTTAAAAACCTTGGCATATATTCGGCACAACTAATAATTAAACTCAGAATTCAACCCGTCTTCATAATCAGATTAACGTAATCATCAGGCCATCCGTGCTGTTTCAATGCCTTTATTATTTCTGAATCGGGCATTGCCCTTGCTTTTGCTGCCCGCACGAAGTTGAACACTGCAGAGTTACTTGAATCTGTCTTGATTGCCTGTGTCTTCGGATGATGTTTCAGAAGTACTACACCCGTAGTGCCTCCTCCTATCAAGACAAGCAAGCCTAGGATTATAAATATCCAAAGTGTGCTTCCCTGTGCTGGAGGTTCGCTTGTTTCCTCGTTCGCATCATCATCACCTGCATCTATCAGTCCTGCTGGCTGTTCCTGTTCTGGTGGATTGTCTGTTTGCGGTGCAACTGCCTTACCTGCTATCATGTACGTACCATATGTAGTTATCTGACTAGTGTATTCATTCACTGCTCCCTTGATGCCTAGGTTCTTCGTCACAATCTTTATCGGGGTATCTGCACGCATGTAATATATTGAGATGTCTTGCACTCCATTTTCAGTAATCCATGAAGTGGGTACGGTGAATGAAACAGCTGAAGTTACAAACGGCACGTTTCCATTGAGCGTGAATGCATAGTATTCTTCCAGGTCAGTGACTGGTTTTGCCGTATTCTTCAGTGCAAGTTGAATTGTAGTGTAACCTGAGTACTGCACGTATATCTTATTGACAGTATTGTTGTAGAGGAATGTCTTCTGCCTCAGGCCAGTGGTTGAGTTTATCTGAGTATTACCTCCTCCACCGCCTCCACCGCCACCTCCTCCTGAGGAAGTGGTGCATGATTGCGTCGATGCTGGTTTGCCATCAGTGGTGCCGCATGAATTGGCATCGGTACATGTTCTTGATTGGGAACTTGAGACGCACGAGCTCCAGGCGGTGCATGACCATGAGGGCGTGCAGTTCTCACATGGCATGCTCTCCTCTGGCTTAGTATCGTTCACGCCACAATTATTAAGGTCCGTGCAAATTCTTGATTGAGTGTCATTCGTGCACACATCCCACGCAGTACAATTCCACAAGGAAGTGCAGTTCTCACAAAATTGTATTTCAGGTGGCTTTCCATCCAGTACACCGCATACATTGTCATCTGTGCAAGTTCTGTTCTGCGCACCATCTGTGCAATTACCCCAGTCAGTGCAAGTCCAGTTTGGTTCGCAAGTACAACTTTGAATTTCTACTGGTTTAGTATCATTTGTTCCACAGAAATTCAAATCTGTACAAATTCTGGTCTGATTGTTCATGCTACAAACAGTCCAGTCCGTGCATGACCAAGTGGGCACGCAGGGCTCCCCACCGCCACCACCGCCATCACCAGGAGGCAGTTCGACACCGAATCCCTTACCAACCAATGGTTCCCACACTTTTGGAACGATGAAACCAGCGTACAGTACTGCCATTACGACGAATACTGCCAGAATGAAAGACATTCTCTTCCTGACGAAGTCAGGATTCCAAGGCGCTGATTTCACAGTTTCTCTCCTAAAGTGCCTGTATATAAACCTTCTTACCGTGCTGGAGATTTAATTGCTGGTAAAACATACCTTACTCCCACTTCCAGAGGAAACAACAGGAAGCAAGGGTAACTAGCTCATTTAACTCATCTCAGAACAAAGACCTTATTGCGTGAATCACTTGCTCCAGTTTGCTGCTTGAGATTGTCGCAATATTTTTAGTGGTGATGCTTTTCTCCAAACAAATTATCTTGTTGATTAGTATTTCACTGTCGAGAAAGAGTTTTCCACGAATCAAATCAGAGTCTGAAAGAGCAATTGAGAACTGACTTTTCCGAACAATGCTAGTGAGTGGAACGACCAACATGTCTGGAGACAATGTATGGACAGTTTCGTTTGAAACTATAAGCGCAGGTCTTATCTTGCTTCCCGAAAGGTCAGTATATGGAACATCAACAAGTACTACATTACCTTGGCGTAGATTCGAGTTTTCTGCTCCATGCTTCATCTTTGGAGTTATCCCAAATTTCCTTTAATGTCTTGCCTCTTATTTTCTGGATATCTTTCAACTCTTGCTGGCTCCATAGTGTTATTGTTTCGGGTTTTTCTATCAGGATTCGTCCTTTGTCCTCGAAAACAAGCAGGTCACTTCCTCTCTCTATTCCTGCTTTCCTTAGAATATCAACAGGAATGCTAATCTGTCCTTTGTCCGTAACCCTGACCACTTTCACAAGCATACTAAAGTAAGGAATCCCTTACTTATATGCTTTTCTGTGAAAAACCCGAAAGAAAATGAAAAATCAGTTTGTCAAACCTAAGGCTTCCATCGTAATGGTGTTCTCGGGAATGGTATCGAGTCCTTAATATTGTCCAATCCACATATCCAGCTTATGACCCTTTCAACGCCAAGCCCAAAACCACCGTGAGGCACTGAGCCATACCTTCTTGTATCAAGGTAGAACTCGTACTCTTCGGGCTTCTCGCCCATCTCGATTAGGCGTTTCTTAAGTTCCTCAAGATCAGATTCCCTTTCCGAGCCGCCGATTATCTCACCATATCCTTCTGGCGCGATGAAGTCCGTGCCATGAACAACTTTAGGGTTGTCGGGGCTTTCCTTCATGTAGAATGCCTTGACTGCCTTGGGGTAATGCGTTACAATGACTGGTGTGTCGTACAGCGAAGATAGTTTGTCTTCTTCGATTGTTCTAAGGTCCTTTCCCCATGGTACTTGCATTCCCTGCTCTGTTAAAATCCTTAGTGCTTCATCATACCGTATCCTTGGAAATGGTTTCTTCACTGTAGGTTCAAGCTTCTTAATGTCCCGTTCCAGAATCTCAAGTTCTGGCTTGTTCTCTTCAAGCACTTTCTTCACCATGTGCTTCAGGACGCCTTCACCGTAATCAATTATTTCAGAAAATGATGCCCACGCAACTTCCATCTCTGCATGCCAGTATTCCGTCAAGTGTCTTGATGTTTTTGATTTTTCTGCACGAAAGCTTGGTGCTATCGTATAGATTTTTTCCAGAGAGAATATTGCAGGTTCCGCGTAAAGCTGCCATGTCTGTGCAAGGAAAACACCTTTTTGCTTGAAGTAGTCAACACTAAACAAACTGCTGCCTCCCTCACATTGAACGCTCTGGAACATCGGACTCTGGTATTCGTAGAATCCTTTACTTCTGAAGTATTCATGGATTGCTCCAAACACTGTGCTCCTTATCTTCATTATGGCTGTCATCTTCCTGCTCCTAAGCCATAAGTGTCTGTTATCTGCCAAGAATTCAGGGCTTTGGTCTTTTGTTATTGGGAAAGAATCACTCGTACCAATAACTTCGAAATCCTTGACTTGAATTTCGAAACCTGTTGGTGCTCTTTCGTCCTTCTTGATTTCTCCATGAACTGTCATGCTCGCTTCTACCTGAAGCTTATCCGCTATCTGGAACTTTTCTTCTCCGACAACATCCTTGCTAATTACGCATTGAATGATATTGCTTGCATCCCGAAGCACGATGAACTTCATCTTATTCGAGCCCCTTTCGCGGTACACCCAACCTCGGATGGCCACACTACCTTTGCTTTGCTCTATTGCTTCCTGGATGCTTTGGTAGGCTTTCATGCCCTAAGTGCTTCACATGCTGTTATAAAGGTTTTGAAGAAATGGAAAAAAGTTGTGAAGATATCTCAATTGAATATCTTATCCAATATCTCCTTGAATTCCTCCTTGGATTCGATGGCCTTGCGAATGTCACTTCCAGGCACGCCCGCATTAAGGAGTCTATTAATGCTAACAACGTAATCTGGCGCGAGGTCTCCTCCGGTCCAGATGTCTCTTACCCATGCTGCACGCTCCGGACTGACGTGTTCTTCTGCGAACCATTGCTTTTGATGGAGGTCCCATCCTGGATAACGTGTTGCAAGCGCGGTGGCCTCTGCAGGATCCATTGACTCGTACGTACTAACATCCCAAGGGTTGGCTGTCCTGTCGAGACGCGTCCAGTGGTTGGCGGATTCTGAACTAACGTCAATACTCATCGCGTTCTCGCGGTCATCGAAATCCCATGCTTTTGGATACTTGAAGAACTTCGGGGTATCAATCCTGAAGGCAGCGTACAGTTTTCCAAACTTGTCCACTCCGTTCTGGGTGACCTCTCCAAAGAATCGTGAGGCATCCGCTTTTAATGAGTCGGCTGTAACACCCATCCCCGTCAGGTCACCTCGGCGCTCCAACCCGAGGCGTGAGCTGTCACCTGCCAGGTTATAACTGTTGGAGATGCTTGGCGTGAATGTTTCTATGTTCGCTGACGTGGCCAGGTAGTTTGCCACGCGATCTGCTGATTCCCTCAGTATGCCTCTTCGGTCAGTTATTGAAGCGAAGTAGCCAAGTAGGGAATCAGGTTCTGTTCCCTTCCTGTCCAAGCCTATTCGTATGTTCAGCGGGAGTGGATTATAGCTATCGTCCAAATTCATCCGCTCTTCATTGATGTTCAGTCCGGTCTGATATGCTTCAATGTTATCGAGGTTTGCATTTGGATTCTTTTTCAGTACGTACGCAACCCCTTCAGGCGAGAGTTCCATCTTAAAGTTGCTGGACACAGCAGGACCCGCAACACATGAACGAATCGCCTCGATTTCTATCGTCTTGTTGTGGTCTGCATCTATGAGAACATGCTCGACACCTAGAGTTCCAGGTCTGTCGCTCAATTTTGGATACTGTCGACAGCCTGCACCGGCTGCTGCCAGCGTTGCTATTGTGAGTGTGCCTATCAATGCAGTTCTGAGATTCATATCGCAAAGGGAAATATCGTAAGATAAATACCTTTCTATTGTAGACTACTTGAGAGTGGAGAACCAAAGAACTTTGCTAGTATGAAACAACCCTCAGCCCTTCAATCTGCCGGAAGGCCTTGTCATTCGTTATGAGTATTGCATCGTTCATCATCGCTGTTGCTGCTATCATCATATCGAGTTTGGCCAAAGGTTTGCCTTCCTTGTATCTGTGCGCGCACAGTCTACCATAGAAGTCACAGATTCTTATGTTCCATTCAACGATTCCGTTGGTGTTTTCTATGAACACCTGCAACTCCTCGCGTATCTTAGAGGGGTTTTTGGACCTGTAGATTCCTTCAAACAATTCGCACAACACGATATAAGATACTTTAATCTGTTCATTTCTATTCGCCAATTCCTGAATTAAGTTTCTAGCATCAGGAGAACCATTCATGAAATCAATTATTATGTTTGAATCCAGTAAGTGCATCTAGTCGAACCTCAATTCTCTTGTCTTAACGTTCTTTCTTTCCTTGATTACAGATTTCATCGCCCGGATGAAATCCGGATTGTCTTTTGCTATGCCGAATGCCTTCATAATGTCTTTCTTCCTGCCAAACGTATTTCTTACCACATCAGAAAAAGAATCGTTTTCCCCCTTTGCTGCCTTCAGCATGTCATAAGCATCATCTGCCAGCGAGATTACTTTTGTCATGTATGCATGCATGCATGCAGATTAATAAAGGTATTTATTTTCAATATTGAAAGAATATCATGTTTGAATCATTCGCCTTGCGTCCCAGTTACAAATACTTGAATTGCCCTGCGATACATTTCTGCTCTGGATTTAGTTTTTGCTGTTTCTTCTGGTTCGAGCGCGGGAACCTCAAAATACTCTACTGTCCACTCCAGACCAGGCTGCTCGGCGAGTCTAGACGTTAGGTCTTGTGCTATGTCATAAAGCATGAATGCACGGTTTGAAAACCTGAGGGACTCGCCCAGCGGCGTTACATTTTCCTGACCTGATTGAGGTCTACGTTCCATAAAATACTGGAAAGTGCTCCTTGAACTACCTTCCTGAATCTCTCCTGTCTTTCTTGTTATTCGGTAGACCAGTTCTTGTCCTTCATGCTCAGTCATAGGTTACCTCGTTATGCATTTGTCATCGCAACCATTTGAAACTGTATGTTTCACCGTGAACTCGGGTCTGCTCTGTCTCCAGACCATGCAGCATTTAATATCGCATCAAAGCCATCCCCTTTCTGCAAATAGTCCCTAACTCGCCTTTCAGTTTCGTGCACTGCTTCGTTATTGGCACCACGCATAATGGCATCGTGAACGCCCACATACACACCAATTAGAACTCCAAGGTCAATAGCCGCAGCTTTAGCCACTTTTCTCAAATCCGTTGCTTCTGAAACGCTCGAAGGCCGCAGTACGTTTGCCCCAACGCCTACAATGCAATACTCTTTCTTCGTGTGGATTCTGCTCTGGTCTAAATTTTCTCCCACGAGAACGTCAAGGTCTATTCTTGATGAGGGTACTATGTATCCTGCACCTTCATCCAAGGTGCCCAGAACTGGCATCTTGGCCCCAATCAGTTCCAGTCTTATATTAAACACTCCTTCACCATCAACATTTGCGGACTCAAAGCGCCGAAAGGGACATTGGTAAATCCTTGCCAGCGCGTCAGCAAGAAAATCTACTGCGGTCCCGTTCAACGAACCGCCTTTCCAAGCCGTTGCCTTGACGTCTCCTGAATACGAATCACTCCTAGAGTAAGTTGGTATTGGTAGTTCACGCATACCTTTTGCGTCTCGTTTCCCTCTTTGTCTTTTCATTTTGATTCACCGTTTCGACTTCGTAACTACTTGCTGATTGGGAATTTTGTTAATAATAATTCTTCTACTACTTTATTGTGTAATATCAAAATGTATTTATATTTGAATTCATTTTCTAGCATATGGACGCCCTTGACAGAAAGATTCTCGCCGTTCTTTTCGGCGACGTGCGCATTCCAATTCCTAGGCTTGCCCATCTCGTACGCGCGCCCATTTCCACAACGAATTACCGAGTCGAGCGCTTAATTAATGAAGGATTCATAACGCCCACTGTACGCATTGAAGAGGAGAACCTCGGATTTTACAGCTTCTTTGTGATGGTGAAAGTTAAAGCAGACACCGTGAAACGAAACATCGCGGAATTCCTGAAGCACCGAAACCTTGGCTGGGCTGTCAGGACGGTGGGAGCGTACAATCTTCTAATGGAGTTTCTCGTCAGGGACATTACTGAACAGGAGCGCATCACGAATGATCTCTCGCGAATCGCAGGAAAGGACATTCTCGCAATACAGGGGCTAATCGCGCATAAAGGATATGTCTTCGACCATCTTCTCCCAGATGCAGGAACGCACGGTCCATACAAACCATGGACTTTGCAGTTTCAGAAAATGACGCACGTGGAACCCCTTGACTTACTAGACAAACGAATACTCGCAGCATTGCGCGTTGATGCACGCAAGAGCATTGTTGACATTTCAAAACAATGTGAATCATCCGCACAACTAGTCCTGTACCGCATGAAGCGCCTCAAAAAAAACGAAATCATAACACGCTTTACAGCAATCCCAAACTATGGGAAGCTTGGTTATTCCAAGTATGCCCTTTTCCTGAATTTCACAAAGGACCCTGATGCACTGGGCGTGGGCCCTTGGCTCCATCAAGAGAACGGAATCAGGTACGCAGTACAGCATCTGGGAAAGAATGGCGTTTATATTTTGTTTATTGCAAAGGAAGAAAGGGAAGTGTTCAGCTTTCTTGACCGGTGCTCAGAACAGTTCATAGAGCACATTTCAGGATACGAGATATTTCCAGTCATAGAGAAATACTACGAGAACCTCATTGCACCATGCATCGTGAATCCCTAGACCTTTTCTGGCGCTTCATCGCCGAGCGCCAGGCAATATGGCATCTTCGGTTTATCTTGAAGCAGAAATGGCCATGGACAGAAGATGCTGTTCTTCGCGACAACCGATTCACAAATATTTATCGTGAACTCGATCCGGGCACGCAGTACGCGTTGAACGATATTCTGGAAACCGACTTTCCTGCAAAGTACAAGACGTTCAACATCATGCTTTACAGGTTGATTGGGAAGAAGGAAACGCACAAATCTCTTGGATTTCAAAGACTTGAATCATTTTCTTCATCTGCTCTTTCTTCCGGATTAAAACGAGTACGCGAATCAGGGGAAAAGCCATTCACTGCAGCATACCTTGTTGCGGGTTATGCTCAATACGGTGGAAAAGATAAGTGCGAGAACGTCGCTAATTTGTTCAAGATTATTCATGATGATTTTGATTCCATTTGGAAGAAACTTTCTAGCGCACAATCTATGCAAGAGGCGTACAAAATAATTCTCAATGTTCCAGGCTTCGGCAACTTCCTTTCCTTCCAGGTTCTCGTTGACCTTACTTATCCATTGAACTGCCTTAACGACAAGCCATTGCTTAATCTTGACCAGAACGAGTGGGCTGCTGCCGGCCCTGGCGCAAAGCGAGGCATACTACTTCTAGATGAAAACGCAAAAATATCAGATGAGTTAAGAATCATGAAGTGGCTACAGAAGAATCAGAAAAATGAGTTCTCGCGTCTAGGCATTGATTTCAAGTACTGGACTCAAAATGGAAAACCAATTCCAATTTCGTTACCAAACATCCAGAACTGTCTCTGCGAGTTCCACAAGTACGTGAAGATAAAGAACAACACAGGACGGGCAAGAAGAAAATATCATTCCAATTAATTGCTCAACTCAAACTTTAGCCATCTTCCACATCAACTCAAAGTGCTGTTGAAAGCTTTCCTTGACTTCCTTGCTAGTAACGCGTATAACAAGAGGATCTTTTGAAAGAATAATGATGCTTGTCTTGTCTTTGTAAAGAAGAATTTCAGTAGGGGTGCTCTGTTCCAGAAATTTCACATCACACAATTTACTCTTCTGAAAAAAACCGATTCGTTCTTGTCGCTGTCGCATATCTTCGTTAAATATTATCTTCAGGGGTATTCTTTTTGCTGCGCGTATCTTCGAGTATTTTAGGAAGAACAAGTCGGAGTTCTTATCTGATTCTCCTTTGCTCGCGCCAAACACGTAATTGACATCGTTAGCATTGCATTCAGTAACTAGGTCTTCGAAAACCGTCTTAAGACCAGTCCACCCTGTGAACGCTTCAACATTAACTCGTTCCTTTCTTTCCTGAAAACGCATTAGCAGAGAAGGAATTAATGTTTCTACAATCAGTCTCTCCTGGTTGAGCTGTGCTTCTTTTTGTTTGATGAAATCCAGGAGGTGTTTTGGGTTTGCGGGGCTGAAATGCGCCACCCCGTTCTTCTCAACCTTGCTTATTATTCCCTTTTCAAGAAGCCTGTTCGTAACGTCATATATGTTGCTCGGTGCGATTCCTGACTGTTTTGCCAATGAAGTTTTTGTGCTCTCTCCCAAGTGCAATAGGGCTTCGTAAACTTTGATTTCTCCTTCCGTGAGACCTATTTGAGTTAGCTTGTTGAATTCCATATAGTCGTCCTGTATAAGGACACCTCCATTTATATACTATGTTTACCACTAAATAGTTGTAAACAAACCTAATAATTGTGAACAAAGAGGTGTCGAACATGAAAACAACAATACTAACCGTTTTGATTGGCATCCTGCTTCTCAGTGCATGCCAGACTTCCAACGACATCAAGATTGGATGGATAGGACCTGTTTCAGGACAAAGTGCAGTTCTTGGCATGGACAGCATAACAGCTGCAGAAATCGCAGTCCAGGACGTTAATGCCAATGGTGGAATCAACGGCAAAACCCTCACTTTAATTGCAGAAGACGATCAATATGATACGAAGAAGACAATTTCAGCTTATGAAAAACTGGTGAACATTGATGGCGTTAAAGTAATCATGATAAGTACGTACAGTGGCGTTTTCGCTTTGGCAGAGCGCGCGAAGGAGGATGGTGTGATAATTATTGATCCTCTTGACTGTAACGAGCTGATTGCTTCATTGAACGAAAA
Organism: Candidatus Woesearchaeota archaeon; assembly: GCA_043818175.1. Classification (GTDB taxonomy): domain Archaea; phylum Nanobdellota; class Nanobdellia; order Woesearchaeales; family JBDRGA01; genus JBDRGA01. The sequence continues at coordinate 45,155 of JBDRGA010000056.1, forward strand.
CGTTTTCTGCCTTGCAACAGCATCAGAAACAATCGCAGATGTGATTGCAGAATCAGCAAACACGAACCAGGACAACAAAATAGGAATACTGTACTGGAATAACGACCAGTTCATGCCCTACGTTGCAAGCGTTCTTAAAGAGCGCTACTCGGGAGAAATAGTGATCAAGGAATCGTATACTGCAAGTACAAAGGATTTCAAGACTCTGCTTGGAAAGATGATTTCCCAGAACGTAGATGGAATAGTCCTTCTTGGTTATGATGAGACGGGCATAGCCATGAAACAGGCAAGGGAACTTGGTTTTACGGGAACCTTTTACACCACAGGAACAATCACAAGCCCGAGTCTTCAGGAAGTTGCCGAGGGAAATGCGGAAGGAACCATTTTTGCCTTCTGGGACGCACCAAAAGATGTTGAGCCGAGCAAGAGCTTCACTGAAGCGTTCATTGCTTCAAAAGGAAGGCCTGCAATCCTGGACCTTGCTTCCTACCCTACGTATGATACAGTAATGGCAATAGCGCAGGCATACAAAACTGCCAAGAGCGAAAAGGCAAACGATTTTGCTTCAGCGCTTCTTGGGGTTCAGGATATGGAAGGCGTTACTGGCAAGGTAAGCTTCAATGAGAACGGAGGAGTTTTAATAACCGAGAAGCCATTCAAACTTGTTGAAGGCATGCCCGTACCTTTCAAATAATTTTTTTCATTTTTTCAGTTTCGCAACCGTTATAAGTCAAGCTCCGAACCCACGCAAGTGTCATTCAAAATAATTGCAGAGAACGGCAAAGCCCGCGCAGGCGTCCTCAAGACAAGAACTGGAGAGTACGAAACACCATTCTTCATGCCTGTATTGACTAGGGCTACACCGAAGTTCCTAACTGTGAAAGACATTCTCGACATGGGCTGTAGGAACGTAATCAGCAATTCGTTCCTTCTTTCCTTAAGACCGGGCATTGAAACTGCAGGCGACATCCACGAGTTCATGGACTTCCCTCATTGCGTCTTTACAGATAACGGCGGCTTCCAAATGGTTCGTTCCACGTTCTACCGGGGCCACGATGACAAGGGAATATTCCTTGAAGACCCAGATACGAAGCAGAAACATCACATTACACCCGAGAAAAGCTGCAAGATTCAGGAATCATTGAAGGGAGACGTGGCAATGGCTCTTGACAATGTTCCAGAACATGGCAAGGAAAGAGACGTTTATGAGGAAAGCGTCCGCCTTACGACATTATGGCATAAACGCTTTTTGGCAGCGCATCAGGATGACAAACAGCTTGTCTTCGGAATCGCACAGGGAGGCACGTTTGAAGATTTAAGAGAACAATCAGCAAAAGAACTTGCAGAAATGCCCTTCGACGGCTTTGCTTTAGGAGGATTGTGCATCGGCGAAGGAAGCAATAAGATGGCTGAAATGGTTCAAGCACAGGTCAAGCACTTTCCTTCTGACAAGCCAAGGTACTTGATGGGCGTTGGAACACCAAAGGATATTATTTTAGCTGTTAAGGAAGGTGTAGATATCTTTGACTCTGCCTTTCCAACGATAGCAGCAAGGCACGGCATTATCTTTTCTTCAGAAGGCGAGTTCAACATTAAGAAGGTGAAGAATATCAATGACGGCCCCTTAGACCCAAAATGCGACTGCTGGGTCTGCAAGAAACACACAAGAAAGTACATAAGCCATTTAGTTAGGGCAAACGAGCCCACTGCCCACGTTCTGACTGGATACCACAACCTTTATTATATTGTTACGTTGATGAAGAACATCCGCATAGCGATTATGCACGGTGAATTCAATGAGCTGGTTCAAAAAATTTGTCAAGGAAAGGAAGCCCGAGCCGACACTGACTGACATCCAGAAAGACCTGGAACAAATAGACGCACACTGGGATGACTCCATTCCCCAAGACAATTCTGACAAACAAAGGAATCCTTACAGAGCTGGCGGTGGCCAAAGAAGCCAGAACAAAACTGAGCAGAAAACAGTTGAGCAGGCGCTTGAAATGGAAAAGCCCACCACAACTGAGCCGGTTGCAGCACCTGTTGTCGAGAAGGCCCCTGTAAAGTCCAAAGCAAGAAAGAAGAAGGCAAAGAAGGTTTCGAAGAAAGCTTCGGGCAAAAAAACCAAGAAGAAAAAGGCTTCGAAAAGAAAGTAGTTCTTTCAGCATTCTCGAAAGAACCACTGGACATTCTGCCACAACGCATTTCTAGGTTCTTTCGTTCTTACTAACGTGAACAGCAATTATATAAAGTCAGTAAGACAATCTGAGGATATGAAAAAGGTTTTCAACGTCATTGTTGAAAAAGGCGAAGATGGGTACTTAGTCAGCGAAGTTCTCGGGCTTCCCGGATGCCACACTCAGGGAAAAACGCATGAAGAGCTCATGACCAGAACAAGGGAAGCCATAGAAGCGTACTTGTTGGCTAAGAATCCCGAAGTTAAGTCTACATTCCTCAGCTTGGAGCAAGTTGAGGTTAACGTATGAAGTTACCTGAGTTAAAAGCCATTGAAGTCTCGAAGGTTCTTAAGAAACTTGGTTTCGTTATGAAAAGGCAGCACGGCAGCCACATGATTTTTGAACATGGAGATGGAAGGACTACGGTTGTTCCCAACCATCCTTCAGAATTTGTTGACAGGCATTTACTGAACAAGATCATCAAGCATGACTTGAAGATAGAAAGAAAAGAATTCGTGAAGCTGCTGAAGTAGCTCTACGGGGATTCAACACTCTTTGTCAGATTCTCTTTTGCAAGAGGGAAGTTCCAGGATAAAACACAAAAAAACCACAATTCTTCCAGCATTCTCGAAAGAAACACTGGACATTCTGCCACAACGCATTTCTAGATTGTTGCGCTTCATTCTTTGTGACCAACATGCATTTAAAGCATAAACGCTTCACAGAGGACATGACTGACCTGGTTGTCTCAAAGGAAAAACTGGATAGGGTACTCGAGGTCATGAACGACTTCGTAGAAGACCTGGAATCAAGAAAAACTCTTGAGATTGCCAAACAACGAATTGATGAAATGAGAAAAGACCCCTCTGCAAGCGTCTCTGAAAAGGAGGTAGACGATTACTTGCGCAGTAGGTGTGTCGATGTTGACTGAGTGGCACGCAAAATACCACACCAAATTCCTTAAAGATCTTAAGAAATTAGATGGCAGTCTACTCAAGATATTCAAAGCAAAACGAGCCAAGATTCTAGAGAATCCCTTGCGCTTTAAGCACCTCTCTGGAGGCGAGAACTGCTATCGTGAAGAAATAACGTCCAATATACGTATAATATATTACGTAGAAGGCGCAAGCGTGTGGTTCTTGCTTCTAGAAAGACATGATGCCGCATATGAAGACTTCCGGAAACGACTGCACGACCTGACAAACAAATAGGTGAATACTACAGGACCAGCACAAAGTAAAACACGATTTGAAGATAGAAAGAAAAGAATATGCCAAAATGGATAAACTTAACGAGATAGCATTAAAACGAAGCGAAGAGTTTAGAGAAGATCATTCTATCGCAATTTCAGAAGAAGATATGAATAATTACCTACAAAAGAGAGACATATTTATTCATGGAATAGACACCTATTTTTCTGCTTGTTTCCATAGATATGAGAAATAGGCCTTATTTTCTTCGGCAATTAGTTTGTTCTGAATCTCAATAACCTGGGGAGTTCCGTTCATCGTGAACATGTATGCGACGTACTCTCCGAATATGACTGTTGTTGCCAACGTGGGAAGTTCTTTAAGAAATCTAGTTTCTCCTATTTCTAAGAATGTTTTTAGTATTTCACTCCCTTTGAACTTTTCATTCCAAATCCCCTTATATTCAATAATTTTATGCAATTTCTTATCTTTTAGTTCTTTCAATATTTTTTCCAAGAATAATTTTGAACTTAGATGTTCAGAAGATTTGTTTTCGGCAAATCCTGCAGGCCCGCCGCTTATGATGTATAGTTCTTTAATCATCCCTTTGCTTATCTGATTGTATAAATTGAAGTTGAACTGTTTTTGGCTCTCTTTGCTTTCGAATACTCGTACATTTGAGATTTTCGACTCGTGGATCTTTTCGATTTCGGGAATAAGAGAAAGAAGTATTGATTCTTTGTCTTTTATTTTAGCAATAATTTGTCCGATTTCAAGCGCGGAATAAAATGTCGTTCCATCTTTCTCAAGTTTGTGGATGAATCCCTTCGATATAAGCCTTTCAAGTACGCTGTACACAGTAGACCTATGTATTCCTGCCAATTTCGCTAAAACATAGGCATTTAGTTCTTTTTTTTGGACTAAAAATTTGTAGACCTGTATCTCTTTGTTATTAAGCCCAAATTCGAATAATAACTCGTCTATCTTGTTATTCATGCACCTATCTTAATTTGAAAGTTCATAAGTTTTTCTATTTAGTCGATATTTTTAGACTACGTATGATTATATCTGAGCAAGCATTACCATCTTTTGGAAGTATACAAAATGGGATTGAAGGAAAGTATTTTGGAGATGTGGGAGTCATACAGATCTGCAAGTCAGATTGATATGGATAGCGTAGGAAGCGTTGAAAGACTATCAAATAGAGAAATATTCGGACTAGCTCTAGAAGTGGATGAATGGCAGTATATCGCTCGCGGGGTACGCCCCGGGTTTTCTGCTGAAAAAGTATGCTACGGCTCGGTCGGTGAATTAACTGTGGAGATAAGAAAAACACCAATAAGCATTTTCAATCCACGTTATGAAATAGCCATCTTATGCCAAGGACAAGAACTTAATAATATGCGCCGTGATTTTGTTTTTGGTCGTGACCTGAAGAGAGAGATGGAACGTCTGTACAGAAAAGCTGAGAAACAAGGTAAAGAAAGGATAGAACTAGCAAAAAGACAACGAGAGGCCGAAATAGATATGGAAAGAACAAGGGCTAAACTTGACCTGGTCTCCTTCGTGAGAACAAAATAAAAGAGTTAGTATTAACTTAAAAAAATTAGCAAGCCTTGCTTGCCTTCTGATACCTTTTGTCTATCTTCTTCCAGTCCAAGTTATTTAGGAAAGCTTCAATGTATGCTTTCTTGTTTGGGCCCTGGTCGTGGTAGAATGCGTGCTCGTACAAGTCCATTGGAATTAGTGGTATTGAGCCCCACACACATCCATGATGATGCATGTCTCCAATGTAATTTCTTAGAGTATTATCGTTCGTATCCAATGATAAGACTGCCCATCCGAAGCTGCTCATTCCGCATGCGATGAATTCTTTTTGCCAGTTCTCGAAGCTTCCGAAGTCTTCAACTATGCGCTTAACAACATGTAAATGAGGGTCTGCCTTTCCATCACCACCCATAACATCAAAGTAGATTTCATGCAGTATTTGTCCCGCGCCGTTGAAGCTTTCTCTTCTCTTCAATTCAGAGAATTGAGAGTAGTTTGCGTTGGCCGTTGTAAGGTCAACCGTTTGTAACGCTGTTTCGACTTCATTCCTCTTCTTCACGTATCCCACATAATGTGTGTCGTGATGAAAAGTAATTTGCTCCTTGCTTATTCCCTGCAGTTTATCATAAGCATAGGGAAGGTCTTTGATTGTGTGCTTTGCCTGGTTGTTCTTTGTCATGAGTTTCACCCCGAAATTGCAGACAGAATCTCGCCTGCTATTTGAGTCAATGAAGCATGCCTTTTAACGGTTTCGCAAAACGATACGTTTATTACTATTTAGTAAGTACTAATACGATGACACTTGATCTGTATAGAGAGCACCCTCACGGTCTCGTGCTTCCAAAACTGGAAGTTGAAATCGCGCAAGCCAGAGCGCGCCTTAATAAAAGGAGAAGTGGCGATGCCCGCAAAGAGTTGCCTCTCGAAGGAGTATTTGCTTATCTAAGGCAGAAAGGATACCGGAGCAGAGGATTCAAGGATGTTCCAGTTGGTGACCAGCTAACGTGGGCGGCCAATTCATACATTCTTCGCGATTATGGATTCCAGAACGCAAAGAAGGAACGCACCTCGTTCTTCTTGGCACGATGCGTTATGACTGGTACGAGTCGCAAGGCATAGAGGTTCTGGCTTCAACGCCTGAAAAGGCAGTAGATTTTCTTGGCGAACTAGTTGAAATGGCAGTGCTAAGCGCGCCAAAGCTTACGATGAACAGCTTCAATGGTTACCTGCACGCAACACCAGGAGACGCAAGAATAATACTTCCTGTTGAAACCCTTGTTGAACAATACGGTTCGCAATGAATCTCTCCGGGCTAAAGCCCGGAGTATCCTGTGACCATGCTTTGTAGTCTTACGTTTCTGTTGCTTTCTTGGATGTAGCGTTGTATTGCGTCGGCGCTGACGCTGCCGACGCTTCTGAAAAATTTCCCAGGACTCC
>JBDRGA010000057.1:0-12135 GCA_043818175.1 Candidatus Woesearchaeota archaeon
TCACGATACACCTCTTGCAGACACGTGGGTTGAGAGTCCAAACTACGCGATGGGCTCATTATCGAACAACTGGTGTGCTGCGAAAACGCAGGGAATGCCCAAACGAGTTCAGGAAGAAGTGCTAAAGAGATTGGAACAGCGCGTAAGTACTACCTGAACACAAATAGCGCACAGAAGGAATAAGCACGGAGCAGACATCGTGCACGATTTCTGCACGAGCTCTCCGTGCTTCTTGTGTGCAGAAATCTTTATAAGCATTCAGTGGTTCGCACATACATCAAGCGGGGGTGTCATATGAAGCTAAGTCTTTCAGAGCCAAGATTGCTCAAGGACAGTGTATCCATTATATCAGACCTGGTCACGGAAGCCAGATTCAAGGTTAACAAAGATGCAGTTGAATTAGTGGCAATGGACCCTGCAAACGTCGCAATGGTCATTTATAAGCTCCTGGGAAGCAGTTTCGTGGAGTACGACGTTAAGGAAGAAACGTCTTTTGCAATCAACCTGAATGATATGAAAGCGGTTCTGCGAAGAGCAAAGCCGAATGATTCATTGACTTTGGATGTTGGAGACAAGATGACCCTTACGTTGAAAGGAACGTCAACAAGACGATTTGAATTACCACTCATTGAAGTCGAGGAAAAGGAACAAAGAATTCCCGACTTGAAGTTTGACGCGGAAATCCAGTGCGAAAGCTCCGTTCTTTCAGAAGCAATCGATGACATGGACATCATTGGTGAGAGTGTCGTGTTTGGTATTGACAAGGATGTTCTGAAGATTTCAAGTTCTTCTGAGTTGAGCAAGGCTGAAGTGGAGATTAAGAACGCGGGCACAACAAAGATCAAAGCAAAGGACATGGTCAAGAGCAAGTACAGCATCGAGTACCTGAAGAAGATGATTCAGGGCGCAAAGCTCTCTGACAACGCAGTCCTGAAGTTCAGCGGCGATTATCCATTAAGGCTGGAGTTCACTTCAGTTGACAAATTACAACTGGCGTTTATACTTGCTCCTAGAGTGGATAACGATTAACGCCTATCCTGACAGGCAAGAGGTTGTCTATCCGCATCTGTTCGTTCTCTTTGTGAGTGCTAGCTCAGCCAATGGAGATTTCAACGCAGACTAATCTCTGAATCAAGTTACAATATGACCCGGGCAGCTTTCATCTACAATCACACAATTTTCAGGATATTTACGTTTGAGCAAGGATTTATACAGTTCATTACAAATTATGAATGTAGGTTGCTTCTTTTTTAAATCTATATCGCTCTGGAGTTCCTTTGCTTTTTCTGAATCTCCTGCTAGTTTGTAACATTCTGCTGCTTTTTGCTTGTGTGCTAATCTCTGATCAAGATTAGCGTCACCGCGCATATAGCCAATTATCGCTGCTCCAACAGAAAGCATGTGGTCTCCACCCGTATTTGTTTCATACGCGATACTAGCCCCTATATTTTTCCACACATAATTTGGTTCAGTGCTAACTGCATATCTCTCGCACCTCTGCGCCAATTGCCTTGCTACTCTCATTCTTCCAGCAATGCCTTCATCGCATCTTAAGTATTGATACTCGCTTAAAGCACCCCAAAGGCTTCCTTCTCGTTCGTACACCTTCGCGTTTAGCAACTGCACTTTTTCGCTCCGTTCATTCATCAAATAATCACGTGCCTTAGACACATTCAAAAATAATTGATAGAATTCTGAAGTCCAGGGATTATCCCTCATGAGTCTAGTTTGAATGTTAGTTATGTGCTCTAGTTTTGCAACGTCATCAGAAGGGAATCTTTTGTCTAGTTTTGAAACAATATCATCGACAGTCATGTGTTTTTTCATTTTATTCACCCCTTTTGTTATTCCTATGTAGTAAATACATAATATATATGTTTGTCGTCAAAAATAACCGTCAACAATATAAATGAATTATCTTTCATAGTCGTTGTGGAAGACGCGTTGCGTACTTATGGACTCTCGGAAAAGGAAGTCAAAATCTATCTAGCAAGTCTCAAACTTGGAGCGGTCACTGCCAATAGGCTGGCCGTAGAGTCTGGGTTACGCAGAAGCACGACATATGAAGTCCTCGACGCGCTTAAACAAAAAGGAATCATGGCCGGGTTCATACAAGAGGGAAAGCAACATTTCCAAGCCGCTGAGCCTCAACGTCTCATCAGCCTAGCACAAGAGAAGAGTGTATTAATCCAGTCAATTCTTCCTAAGCTAGAGGGCATTCGACAATTTACTTCCGAAAAACCACATGTACAACTATATATAGGAAAAGACGGAGTACAAACAATATTTGAAGACATATTGTCACAACGTGCAGATCATCTTGCAATAACCAATAATGACATATTCAATCGGCTAGGATATTTCTTTCCCCACTTCATTCAGAGACGCATTAAACTAGGCCTTAATGCTCGCGTCATCCAAGAAGCTTCACGGGAGATGATAAAATACAAGTCAAGTGCACACAAGAAAAACCGCGAAATTCGCTTCAGTGACAAACGGTTTGACAGCAGCATCTTCATCTATCAAGACAAAGTAGCATTCATCAAACTCACCCAAAATGATATCCTCGGTATTCTCATCACAGATGCCACCCTGGCAAATACGCAACGCCAATTGTATGAGATACTCTGGCAGACATCAAAACAGTAAAACATGGCAAGGTCACTGGAAAAAAATCACAGGTATATATGCCAGATAATGCATACAGCATACTCCTTCCAAAGGCGTTAATTCTGGAAGGGCACAGATACAGACCAAGGAAGCAACCAAAAGATCCAGAGCAGCAATACCCAAGCAACCCAAAGCCACAGAGTACAATCCACGCGTACTGTGTTTCCTGAAAACATATTTAAGGACTGAGATACCTTCGCAGGACAGAATAAGTTCAAACAACATGGCTAACCTCGATGTTCTCTCGGAAAGGTATGTTACCGAAGAGATGAATTATATTTTCTCAAAGGTTGGCAAGATTCTGTTGGAACGTGAATTCTGGCTCGAAGTCATGAAGATTCAGAAGGAATTCGGTGTTCATATTCCTGACGAAGCAATCCGAGCTTACGAAGCCAGCATCAATACTGTTGATTTAAAGCGTATTGACAAGCTGGAACTAATTCTAAAGCACGAACCCATGAATATGATTCAGGCGTGGAATGAAGCAGCCGGGCTTGAAGTTGGTCATATTCATAAGCGGATGACTTCTCGAGATCTAACAGATAACGTTGAGTTTATTCAGATTCTTCGTGCGGGAACAATAATCAGAGATAAGTACGTCAGCCTGATAAGACACATGAAAGATAAAGCGGAGCAGTACGCCTCTCTCAGCATCACAGGTAGAAGCCACCACCAGCCCGCGCAGCTTACAACGCTTGGTAAACGGTTTGCGATGTGGATGGAACCAATTCTTGATGCGTTCTCTGCTTTCGAAACCTGGCTTTCTCAGCTTCCATTCAGAGGAATAAAAGGCCCAATGGGTACGCAGGCAGATATGCTTGATTTGCTTGGAAGCGAAGATAAATGCCAGGAACTTGACAACAGACTGGCAAAACAATTTGGCTTCTCGAGAATAATGTCTGCAACGGGACAGGTCTATCCAAGAGGCATTGATAAACAATTAACGTATCACATGCTGCAATTGGCAGAAGGCATTGGAAACTACGCAACAACAATGCGTTTGATGACAGGCCTAGAGCTTGTTACTGAAGGATTTGTAGAGGGCCAGGTTGGTAGTAGTGCTATGCCTCATAAGATGAACACATCTAAAAGTGAAAGGCTTGCGGGTTTCATCAAAATTTTGAAGATGTACAATGTTGGTGCAAGTTTGAACATGGGCGCACAATGGGAAGAAGGCGATGTTGAGTGCAGTCTGCCTAGACGACTTATTATTCCTGGAACGTTCTACGCAATGGACGGTTTGTTGGAAACATCACTTACTACTTTGAACTTGATGGGCGCGTACCCTTCTGTTGTTTCCAAGGAAGCTGCTCGCTACAAACCATTCCTTGCCTCAACAAACTTCTTAGGAATTGCAATAGATGCTGGTCTTGACCGAGAAAAGGCGCACGATGCTATAAAGTCTGTTCTAGTCGGACAGGTGCTCGCATACAGAGAAGGAAGAAGCATTGATTATGATGTAGTTCCCGCCCTCGCAAGCCATCCATTGTTCAGGTCTGCAGGAATAACAGAAGCAGCGTTCAAGAAGGCATTAGATGGTGTCAATTCAGGCAGGGCAGAAGCTCAGACAAGGGAAATAATTGAACGTGCAAACAAAGTCATTGCTGCTCATCATGAAGCTGCCAAGTACGAGCCTAAAAACATTCGTTGAATGGATAATATTTTGCACTTACATTTATCAATATTAACGAAAATCTAATAAACTTGTAAGTGTAAGTTTGTTTTGAAATGCATGTAAAAAAACGAGGTTCGTACTTCTATCTCCAGCATTCTTTCAGGTTAAATGGAAAAATTGTAACGCGAGAGAAATATTTAGGAAAATCGTTACCTTCGGACTTAAGAATATACGAGAAAGCTCTTCTTGCAGAGATGTTTTCAGAAGCATTGAAGGGAAAGCTGGACAAAATAGAAAAGGAATTTCAAAAGGAATACAAACGGCTTTCAGCAAGTGAGAAAGAACGCTACCTTAATGACTTAATTATCCGTTTCACGTACAACACGAACGCAATTGAGGGCTCAAAAATAACACTGCCTGAAACGAATGAACTGCTGAGAGAAGGACTTTCTCCAGCAAAACCATTTAGAGACGTTCACGAGACAATAGCCCACGCAAACCTGCTTAAATCCATTCTTTTATTGCCTCAAAGACCAACAGAGAAAATAATCCTGAACTGGCATAAAGAACTCTTCACGCAGACCAAACACGATATTGCTGGAAAATACCGTACGTTACTTGTGCGTGTTGGTTCATACTTGGCTCCCGATTGGCAGGACGTTCCCAAACTAATGAACAAGATGTTCTCCTGGTTCGTTCGTGCAGATGAACATCCCCTTCTCGTTGCTGCAAGACTGCATTATCGCTTTGAAAAAATACACCCCTTTGCAGATGGAAATGGCAGGGTGGGTAGGTTGCTTCTTGCGAGTGCATTGTGGAATGCGGGAGTTCCCTTGCTTGTGATTGAGTTTTCGAAGAGAAAATCATATTATCGCGCGCTTCAAAGCAGCGAGGAAAGGTTCGTGCAGTACGTTGTGCGAAGATACTTAAAGGAGCACGCAGATTACCTAAAAGAATGAAACGTGAAGCAGTCGAGGATGTCTGCAGGATTCTTGATACATGGATTACGTACCAATGGTTCCATCGCCGCATTCCTGGATTGGCCGTTGGCGTTATTCACGAAGACAAGATTGTATGGACGAAGTACTTGGGCCATGCTGATGTTGAAGCGAAGAAGCCCGTGACAAAAGACACGCAATTCTGCATTGCAAGCATCTCAAAATCATTCACTGCAACGGCTTGCATGCTCCTAGTGCAAGACGGAAAGCTCAATCTCGACGACCCCGTGAAGAAGTATGTTCCTTGGTTCACAGGCAACGGGCTTGATGATATAACAATCAGGATGCTTCTCAGACAGTCATCGGGAATCATAAGAAACGGCCTCACGGACTATTGGGCACTTAAAACCCAATTCCCTGACGAGAAAACACTCAAGGAATGGGCACCGAAGCTTGTCGCAATTACACCAGACACACGATTCAAATATTCAAACGTCGGGTATGGAATTCTTGGGCTTGTAGTTGCAAAGGCATCTGGTCTTAGTTATTCCCAGTTCATAAAAAAACGAGTATTCACTTCTTTGGGCATGAAGAAAACAACTACATCAGTCTCTGAAGCCACGTCCTTGGCCAAAGGATATACTCTTGACATTCCAGGAACAAATCGCGAGTTGATTCCAACTCCGGATGCCCACGCATTGAACTCAGCAACCGGATACGTTGCTACGCTACCTGATTTATTGCAGTATTTAGCAATTCATTACGGGAGCAAGAAGCTGCTGTCTGACAAATCTAGAAAGGAAATGCAAGACGTCTCATGGAAACACGAAGGGACTGAAAAGTACGGGTTCGGCATAGACAAAGTACAGATGGAAGGCGAATCCTGTTTTGGTCACGGGGGCGTATACCCTGGCTTCATGTCTTCTATGGGTTTTCTTCCAGAAGAGAAAATTGGCATTGTAGTACTGACTAATGCAGACGATGGACCCGCAAAGGATTTGCGACATAAAGCACTCTCTATAGTGCTGTTCGGCAAAACCAAATGGAAGGGACCAAAGAATGTTACCCTTGACAAATATGCAGGAATTTTCGCTCTGCCCCCACGACGAATTAACGCAACTTCACGTTTTGGTGCAAATGTCATTCTCTACGGCCCTCGCGCAGCAAACCCACTAAATCGCCCACTAATCTTGGAGCACGTCAAGGACGACGAGTTCCTCGCAATCGATGGATCAGGACATGCGAAGATAGGCGAACCGGTAATCTTCACAATAAAAGATGGCAAAGCCGTGAAAATTTGTGTGCAGGCACAGTGCGCAGATAGGGTTGAGCCTCCAACCTAAAGTCCGAATGTTCTATCGAACTCTCTCATTTCCCGTATCTTTCCTAGGAACTCGCGCCCTTTATCCGTTATGATAAAATACTCCCCTCCTTTGCGAGGTACTTTGTTAACGCATTCCTTGCCGAGCAATTCTTCTAAGTAACCTTGCATCTGCGCGTGGCTTAAGTTTCCTTTGTACATTAGATGGGTAGGCTTAATTTGGCCGCCTTTGTCGACGATGGCGGACAGCATATCCTGTATAATGTCAATGCGGTCTCGCTTTTTTGCCATAAGATATCACGTTAAGTAATGTTAGTAAAAGAGCAAAGTACCCTGCAAGCTGTATGAACTCTCCGAGAAAGTACAAATCAATCCAGAAAACCGTAAGGAAAAATATTATTTGACTTAGTGCCAGTATTCCAAAGCTGTATGCTAGCAGTTTAGTTCTAGTGCTGCCATCTGCTTTGCAACGTTGCATGTATGTGCTGGTAAGGGTGAGAAGGATGAACAAAACAGTAAGGTGAAATACGACATATGCTGATGCGCTCAAGTATCCTATTGCTAGAAGCAGAAATACTGTTAGAAGCATTGTCTTTCTGGACTCTTTGCAGGAATATGTTCTGTAGAGCGCATAAAATCCAAGTATAAGCAATATTCTATGCAACAGTAATCCAGAATACACTAAGATGTTAGACGCGTTAACCATATGATGCGTTACGGTATACATTCCCACTTGGTGTGTATATTCTGAATGATAATATATTTTGAAATGGCTTATGATTTTGAACAAATATGACAAAAATAGCATTCCAAATCCAATTAAAAGATGTTTGTACTTTGTTTGCGCTTTGTTGATTCGATAATATTTCCAAACAACAACAAAGGCAAGGAGTAGTATTATTCCTGCGACTATGTCAAAGTATATGTCTGAGCCGTACGCTAAATCCATGACGTGCGCGCTTAATCCCATTGAAAGGTAGCAACTTAACAAGTTTATATGACTTATGAAAGAATCACATAGAGCAACGCTTCACAGGCTAATTATAAAGGATTATCTGGATATCATTAAGGCCTTTGGCCTGGAGGTTCAGCATGACAAGACAGGAGCTTTTGTATCTTGAAAGGGAGGAAAGGGTTGACTTTTGGGAAACGTACGGGTACCTTCCCACGAAGGACGAGATTTTCGAGCACATCGTGCTCCAGTACCCTGAGCTCACGGAGTTGGAGGAATAACAATGAGTTCACGCGGTTTTCAAACAATATCGCAGCTCATTGACAACAACATACTTTCGTACCTTGCAGAGAAGGCAAGAAGAAGGAGGCACTGGGCTCGCACAATATAACCTTTTTTGTATCCTTTTTTAATACGCATAATTTCAACTGAAATCCGAGAAACCGGGACTGAATATTCTCTGTTCCGGCAGTGCATCTATAAGCTCTAATTCGAACTGATTGAGTTTCAAGTTAATTGCTTCCAGATTTTCCCTAAGATGTGTTTCAGACGTTGCCTTTGGTATTACCACAACTCCTTTCGACAAGAGCCATGCCAACGCAACCTGAGATGCTGTTGCCTTGTACTTCTTAGCCAATTCGCTCAACGTGCTGTCCGAAGGAACTCGTCCATGACCCAGTGGAGAGTATGCCGTTACAATTATATCATGCTTCTTGCAGTATTTCCTTACTTCCTCTTGATGCATGAATGGATGCATTTCAACCTGGTTTATTACTATTGGAATTTCTGAAGCGTCAATGGCTTTCTGTATGCCTTTGGGGCCGTGGTTGCTTATTCCTATGCTCTTGACCTTTTCTTCATCAATTAGAAACTTGAATGCTCTGAACGTTTCCTTGTAATCCTGGTGGAAGTTTGGCCAATGGATTAAAAGCAAGTCGAGATATTGCGTGTCCAGTTCTTGCAGAATTGTTCCCACTTCTCTTAGAACTTCTTCGTACGCCAGCCTGTTGGGCCATATCTTGCTCGTGATGAACAGTTTCTTTCTATCGTGGCCTTTTATCGCCTGTCCAATTTCAACGTGATTTCCATACGCTACGGCAGTGTCGATGTGATTGTAGCCAAGCTTCAGTGCTGTCTGTACTGCTTTGATGCATTCCTGCCCTTTCAAATTCCACGTTCCTAGACCTATTTGGGGTATTATGCTTCCGTTGGAAAGCTTTAAAATTGGCACTTCCATAAGCATGCAAAGTTCTATTTCTTTTTCAAACTTGTGTTATACTACTAGAAGAACTAACTAGAACTTGCAACGCCCTTCGCTTATTGATAATGTGTCGTTCAAAATCCATATTTCTTGTGGGCTGCTTCTATTCCCATTATTTCCACAACACGAACTAGTTTTTCTTCTTCGTCAATGACGTAGAATGCGGTGTACGTTCTTCCGATGTGCAAGCGATACCTGTCTTTGCCGTCGATGACAAGTCTTTCTTTGTCGCCGCTTCCTCTCCCCGGATATGGTGCTGATAATTTTTGCAGGTTTTTCTTGCAGATGGCCTTACTCTTTTTGTCCAATGCTGTCAAGAACGCTGTTGCTGGTTCGGAAAGAACGACTGCATGAGTCATTTACACTTCCTCAAGAGAGAACCATTTTCCTTTTCCTTTCTCCGCAGAGTCCATTTTTTTCGCTAACTCAAGACGGTTACGGGCTTGTATGAGCTCTCTCATGAGATCATCGTATGTTTGTCCTGCTTCTTTTAACTTTCCTAGCTGTTTCCAAAGATCTTCCGATACAGGAATACGTTTCGTCATTAGTTGTGCCATATGTGCAATAGTTACAATATGTGCATTTAAGTGCTTTTCGGTTTGTATATTGTAAAACTATCACGTGTCAGAAAAGGGATAGTAGCCCACGCCCGGCGGTCATCGGTGCCACCGTCAGGAGAGGACTCGAAGATTTTTTGAAATAGTGAAATCACTGCAATAGGTTGAAGATTGTTTGAACACCATTGCTACTTCGTTAAATATATATAGGGTCATCTCTTGTGGGGCATCATGTCAGACCGCAAGAAGATGACTGAGAATAATATTCGAACAGGCATACAGGTTTTGCTTGATTCATCTAAGGGCACTTTGGAAGAGATACCTGAGCGAGCAGCTCAGTACTGTATGAGCCACAGGGATGAAAGTGACATTAGATTTAGGGGCAATTTTGGGGCGCCTGATGTGCATATACGTCCTAATAATGGATTGAAGAAACTGCTTGGGTTTGAATACCGAATACGACTTGCACCAAATGGGACGGTTTATGCTGAAACCCTCGAAAAATGCTACCAAGCTTTGAAAGAGCAAGGCTTTCCAGTTGAAAAGGTAATTTGAGTTCTAAAATCATTCAAAATGTATTTCCTCCTTCGAGATTAATATAGGAACTAGCCCACGCCCGAGTTCAAATTGTTAGTGTGTGTTTCCCTTAAAACAAACTCTTATAAAATCTCGCAGAGTCGTAAACTAATGGATGCCATAACTATCACGAACCTGCGCAAGCGTTATGATAAGCTGCAGGCGGTTAAGGGCATTTCGTTCTCCGTGAAGAAAGGTGAGTTGTTTGGTTTTCTTGGTCCTAATGGTGCGGGCAAGACTACGACGATTAACTGCATTACTCAGTTGAGCACTATTACTTCCGGCAAAATTAGTGTACTTGGAAAGGATGTCATAAAAGAGTACAACGAAGCGAAGATGCTCATTGGTTTAAGTCCTCAGGAGCCTGCTTTTGACTACTATTTTCCTTTAATTGACGTGCTGACATACCAAGGTGGTTATTATGGCATGCCCTGGAAGGAAGCAAGGAAGAGAGCGAAAGAACTCCTGAAAAAGTTTCATCTTGCGGACAAGGAGAAAGCCACAGCCAGAGAAATCTCGGGCGGAATGAAACGAAGGTTGAGCATTGCCAAAGCGTTAATGCACTCCCCTAAGATATTGATTCTTGACGAGCCCACGGCAGGTTTGGACGTTGATGCGCGTTTTGAATTGTGGGATTTGATTAGAGAATTGCAGAAAGAAGGCATGACAATTATTCTTACAACGCATTACATTGAGGAAGCAGAGAAGCTTTGTGAACGTATTGGAATAATGAATCACGGCAAATTGGTCAAGCTTGAAAAAACGAAGAAATTGTTGGATGATCTTAGTAGGAATATCATACGGTTCCATCTGAAAGAACATGTTGCTTTGCCCGAAGTTGTGAGGAAACACGAATTCAATTATCAGGACAAGGTTTTGGAAGTGTTTGTCGCACAAAAAAACCAGAATACTGTCTTGCGCGAATTGCTTAGGTTGTTCGAATCAAGCAAAATTCCTGTTGAGAACTTCACGATTGAACATGATACTTTGGAGAACATATTCAGGAGGATTGTCAATGGGAAGTAATTGGAGAGGTGCGTTCACGTTATTCAGAAGAGAATTCCTTAGGTTCTTCTCCGTGCCTAACAACACAATCTTCCCTCAATTAATGACTGTTTTCTTTTACTTCCTTGTTTTTGGTATCGCACTAGGTAGCAGAATAAAGGAAGTGCATGGCGTACCATACCTGTTATTCCTTTTACCTGGTCTTTTCGCACAGAACCTGATTAACGGTTCTTACTCTAATCCTTCAGGATCGTTGTTCATGTCCAGAACTTGGGGAAGTATTGTTGATGTTTTGTTAGCACCAATATCTTACGTTCAATTTATTCTCGCGTTTGTAGTTGCGGGAATGCTTCGAGGTCTGTTTTTGGGAGTAGGAACTGTACTTCTTGCAATGGTCTTCCTTCCCGTGCACATATTCAACTGGCCTGTGCTGATTCTCTATGTTCTTTTGATTAGTTTCGTGTTTGCTTGTGCCGGTATTCTGATTGGTTTGTGGACGAAGAACTGGGAGCAGTTGAACATTTTCATTAACTTCGTCGTAACTCCTTTGACGTTCCTGGGTGGTGTTTTCTATACGTTGGATATGGTTCCAACAGTTGTCAGAGTAATAACACAATTCAACCCAATCTTCTACATGATTAATGGGACAAGGTACGGCATGATTGGCGTGCAGGATGGTAATGTATGGCTTGGGGCTATCTTCCTTGCAGTTGTAGGTGCAGGATTGTTCTGGTGGGTTTACTCTCTCGTTAAGAGAGGGTATCATCTGAAGAGTTAAGCAAACAGTTTATAATAACGACAAAGATAGAGTAAACATGAAAGCCGCACCACAGTTCACACTCCTCGACGCTTCCGCGAAACCCGTTTCATTGAAGGACTTCAAAGGAAAGAATGTCATTATTTACTTCTACCCGAAGGACGATACTCCTGGATGCACGATTGAGGCAATCGAATTCAC
Organism: Candidatus Woesearchaeota archaeon; assembly: GCA_043818175.1. Lineage (GTDB taxonomy): Archaea > Nanobdellota > Nanobdellia > Woesearchaeales > JBDRGA01 > JBDRGA01. The sequence continues at coordinate 11,854 of JBDRGA010000057.1, forward strand.
GAAACTGAGTGATGAGTTCAGGAAGAAGAACGCTGTTGTCCTGGGCATATCTCCGGACAACTGCAAAAGCCACGCAAAGTTTATTGACAAGCACAAGCTTTCTGTTAAGTTGTTGGCCGATCCGGAAAAGAAAGTAATTGAAGCTTACGGTGTTTGGAAAAAGAAGAAGTTCATGGGAAAGGAATACATGGGCGTCGAGAGAAGCACGTTCTTGATTAATCCTGAAGGAAAAATAGTAAAGGAATGGCGTTCTGTTTCTGCGAAAGGGCATGCTGAGGAAGT